>JAISBR010000167.1 GCA_031266095.1 Treponema sp.
GAGCCAAAGGCGTGCCAGAAATAGACCTTACGGAGCAGGGTGAACTCGCTGGCCCCGAAAACCCTGGCCGAGGCAAGATAGCGGGGGTCGGTGTCCTTGATGCCCTGGTAGGTGTTGAAAAGCACGGGGTAAAATATTCCGATAAACATCAAAAAAATGTGCATTTTGCTTCCGATGCCGAAAAAGATGATCGTCATGGGCACCCAGGCCGGCGGCGGGATGGGGGAGAGGAGCTGCCAGAGGGGCAGGATATAGGCCCGGATTTTCAGGTTCCAGCCCATAAAAAGGCCGATAGGGACAGCCAAGGCCACGGCAATGCCAAAGGCAATAAAAAAACGCCCCATGCTGTACAGTATGTGAAAGATCAGGTTGCGGTGGAGCAGCATATCCCAGAATTTTTTCACCACCGTGCTTAATGAGGGGATGAGGCTTTCCGGAATAATATGCCAGCGGGGAAAGAATTCCCACAGCAGAAGCAAAGGAATAAAGATACTGAGGAATTCCAGGGAAAAGAAATTCCCCAGGGAATTTTTGAAGAATCCTCCCAGTTCCAGAAAGAAGCGCCTGACCCCCCGGGTCTCGTAAGTATCGCTCATTGTATGTAACACATAGTATTAGCAGGAAATGAGAGGATCATTCCCTTCCCCATTCCCTGCAAACCAACTACCAGGTGATTCCCTTAAACGCCGGGGAAAACAGCGCGTCGCCGGGATTTCTGTCAATGGTTCCCTGATTCACCAGGGCCTGAGCATAGCCGGTGAGACCGGGGGTATCCAGATGGACGGTAAAGCCCAGCTTGGGATTGCTATTGATGATCGCCTGCTCGGAAACATTCGGTACGTACTTGCGGGCGATAGCTACAATATCCGGCGCTATGGGATTAGACAGGATAAGCCGGTCGGCTTCCTCAATAGCCTCAATAAAGACTTTGGCGTCACCAAGCCGGTCTCGAATAAAGGCGGTATTGGCGTTGATGGTCCGGCAGGGGGGATTATCCCCGGCCAGGTTCCGGTCAACAACGCCGTCCCCATTGGCGTCCGAATGGCCGTCGAAGATGGTCTTGTACTTAGGCTGCCCTGCGGCGTCTTTCAAGAGCAGGGCCTCCGCCACAAAGGGTTCTTCCAGAATGGCACCCCTTACCGCGCCCCCTTCCAGGGCCGCCAGAGCCGCGCCGGGAGCCAGGGACACAAGCTCAAATTCCGTGTCGTACTGACCGCGCAAGGCGTCCCGAATAGCGATTACCGCGCAGCAAGTATTGGAAAGCCCGGCCAGTTGGAGTCCTTTGAGATCCCCGGGGGTCCTAATCGGAGCGTTAACAGGTACCACCAGAACCGATGTGCAGGGAATCTTAACCTGGCTGATGATGATGATCTCCTGCCCTCTCGCTATGGGCGTGATAACCCCGGTGGGGCAATTAAAGACGATATCCGCCTCACCGCCGACCACAGCCGCGACCCCGGAATTGGTTTGCTGAATCTCCACCTCCAGCCCCCGCCTGGTGAATAGCCCCTTCTCATAGGCCACGTACAAGTTCAGGTGATGGGTAGAGTTGGCATCGGCTACGATAACCTTTTTACCGGACAGGACCGACCCCTGGGCCTGGGGAGCGCTCTGCGCCGCAGGATCCTCCTTTCTCCCTGCTCCCCAGGCAGACAGCGCCAGGGTCAGCGCAAGCAAAGCGGTTACACAAATTTTTTTGTCCATAATACAGCCTCCTTGTATTTCATAGTTTTACTATGAATTTTATATAATATAATAATCATAGGATTTGTCAAGTATATTTCATAAATTCAGCGAAAATTTTTTAAAAGATTGCGGCTGTTCCAAAACTTCACTTTTGGAACAGTCTCGATCTATAGGCGCACCTCACCGGATAAGAATTTAAGGCGCCGCGAGGAGTTTGTTGCATTTCGTGCATAAAACCGCCCAAAATCGCCTGACAGGCGATTTTTTTCCCTGCAAACGCCGTCGAACCGAAGGTTCGCAGGAGCCCGTTAACCGGGGTTTTTACGGTATACAGTGAAGCAAAACCTACAAGCGTAACAGGCTCCTAGCCCCGGAATTCCTGTTATGGTATAGTGTTCCCATGATAGCGTTGCCTCTCCCCAAACCTGACTGGATCAGGGTCCGATTCCCGTCCGGGGATACCTGGAAATGGGTAGCGGAGACTTTGGTGAAATACCGGCTCCATACGGTCTGCAGCGAAGCCCAATGCCCCAATAAGGGTGAATGCTGGGGCGCGGGAACCGCTACATTTATGATTTTAGGTAATGTCTGTACCCGTTCTTGCCGGTTCTGCGCCGTAAAATCAGGACGGGAAGGGGTTCCGCCTGATGCCTCGGAAGGGGAGCGGATCGCCCGGGCCGCGGAAGATCTGGGCCTGAAATACGTGGTACTCACCTCCGTGGATCGGGACGACCTTCCATGCCGGGGAGCGGACCATTTTGCCGCGTGTATCATCGCAATCAGGAAACGGCTTCCTGAGATAAAAGTTGAAGTCCTCATTCCTGATTATACTCAGGCGGAAATGGCCCCTATACTGCAAGCCGCCGCCGCCGTGATCGCCCATAATGTAGAAACCGTCCGTTCCCTCCAATGGGTACGGGACCGCCACGCTTCCTTTGAAAAAAGCCTCGCGACTCTGGCGGCCGCCAAGCAGCCGATCCTTTCAGGGATCCCCCGCGTCCCGGTGACTAAATCAAGCCTTCTCTTGGGGCTGGGCGAGACAGAAAGTGAGGTCCTCCAAACCATGGATGAACTCCGTTCGGCGGGAGTGGACATCCTCGTGATGGGCCAGTATCTCCAACCCACAAAGCGGCAGCTTCCGGTAATGGAGTATATTAGTCCCGGACGATTCGAGGACTATGCCCAAGCGGCCCGGGAACGCGGTTTTGCTTCCGTGATATCGTCTCCCTTTGCCCGGACAAGTTATCACGCTTTTGAAGCCGCCGCCGATGCGGGCCGGGAAGGCGTTCATGCTGGTTGAAGGGGCGGGGAAGCCTGAGGGCTGTAAACTCATCCGGTTTAGCGCGGATATTGAGGGCAGCATCCTCAAAAGTATACGAATCCGGGGGGATTTTTTCGCCAGCCCCGAAGAGGGCTTTGATCGTGTTGAAGCGCGCCTTGCGGAGATTCCCCTCTCGGAAATAGAAAGTTCATTTAACATGCTCCTTAACGAAGAGGGCGTTGAGGTTTTCGGCATAAGCGGCGCGGGACTCGCGTCCTTGCTGTACGCTGCCGAAAAATCTGTTTCCCTGAACTCGGAGGAGAAGCCATGAACGAAACATCGATAAAGTCCTATCCTATGCGGCTCCTTCAAACCGGCTTCCACGACTGCTATTACAATATGGGACTGGACGAAGCCCTTCTGGAATCGGTGGCCCAGGGAGACTCTCCGCCGGTTCTGCGGTTTTACGGCTGGGAACCGGAGGCGGTTTCGGTGGGTTATTTCCAGCGGCTTGAGGAAGAAGTGAATACCCGGGCCTGCAAAGACCGAGGTGTGGGCGTCACACGTCGTATATCAGGCGGCGGCGCGGTCTTTCATCATGCCGAGCTTACCTACAGTATCATCCTTCCGGTAAGCCATCCCCTGGCCGGAACGTCCATACATGACTCGTACCATATTCTCTGCGAAGGCGTTGTCCGGGGACTTGCCCTGCTGGGGCTTGCCGCCCGGTTCGCGCCCATCAACGATATAATCTGCGGGGACCGGAAGATCTCCGGCAACGCCCAGACCCGCCGTATGAATACGGTTCTTCATCACGGTACCGTACTCCTGGACCTGGACGCGGACCTCATGTTCAGCCTGCTGAGGGTCCCGGAGGAGAAGATAAAAGGCCGGCTCATACAGGACGTAAAAGAGCGAGTCACGAGTATCCGCGGTCAGGGAGTTTCCACGGGATTCGTCGAGACCGGGGCCGCTATGATCGAGGGCTTCCGTCAAGCCCTGGACCTGGAATTTACCGCTCCCCTGTCCGCGCCGGCCTATCCCGGCGGCCCGGCTCCGGTTGAAGATGAACGCGCCCGAGAACTTGCGGTCAAACGGTTCGCGTCCCCCGGCTGGCTCCACAAACGGTAGACACTTTTGCTTAATGTTTGTCTTATACAAATTGCAAACTGCCCATAAATTGGTATATGTGTCGGCTGATTAATACGTTATAGTGTAATGTAGGAGGGTTTTATGAAAGGTTATGGTATTATAAAAATCGGCCAGCCGGGCTGGCTTGATAAGGAAAAGCCGGTTCCCGGTCCCCTGGACGCGATAATCCGTCCCACGGCGCTTGCCCCGTGTTCATCAGATACCCATGCGATGCACGGAGGTTCGGGACCGAGGGAGAATCTGATTCTGGGGCATGAAGCTATCGGCGAAGTTGTGGAAACAGGCGGCATGGTTCGCAATTTTAAACCCGGCGACAAGGTGGTTATACCCTGCGTAACCCCTGACTGGACCGGCAGGTACATACAGGAAGGCAAATATACCGCGCATGACAACGCCGCGATGGGAAGTTTTAAATTTCTCCGGGCAAAGGATGGAACCTTTGCCGAATTTTTCCATGTCAATATGGCCGACGCAAACATGGTAATTCTTCCCCCGGAAATCGCGCCTGAGGCGGCGCTTATGACCGTGGACATGATGTCTACAGGGTTTCACGCCGTGGAACTAGCCGAGGTACGTTATGGTGAAACAGTTGTCATCGTCGGTATCGGTCCGGTCGGTCTTATGGCGGTGGCGGGCGCTCAATTAAAAGGTGCGGGCCGTATTATTGTGGTCGGTACGCGGCTCAATTGCGTAAAGATAGCAAAAGAATACGGCGCGACTGATGTGGTGAGCTACAAGGATGGCGATATCGTTGAACAGATCAAAAGCCTTGCCGGCGGTACAGTGGACAAAGTCATTATCGCGGGAGGAAACGCGAAAACCCTTACCCAGGCACTATCACTGGTAAAACCAACCGGGATTGTATCAAGCGTGAATTACTATGACGCGTCGGATACCTTTACAATTCCGGCCCTTGCCTGGGGACTCGGTATGGCAAACATTGATATCCGCGGAGGTTTCTGTCCCGGCGGAGCGGTCAGAATAGAAAAGCTGCTCAATATTATAAGATACAAGCGGGTCGATCCGACAAAACTTATCACCCACCGTTTTGATGGTTTTGAAAAGATAGAAGACGCCTTCCTGCTTATGGATGAAAAACCGGCAGATCTTATTAAGCCGGCGGTTTTCATTAAATGGTAGGCCTTTCCGGATTAATTATGAGACAATGGAGACTGTCACAAAACTAATTGACTACGCGCTCCCGCACATGGTTTTGGGACAGGCTCTTGCAGTCAATCTTTACACTAAATTTACGGTATATCGCATAACATGAGTTTAACTCAGGTACGGCCGCGGCTGTCGCCTATAAGGTCTCCGAGACCAGTTTGCCTCCGAAAGGGTCCAGTCGTACCCGGACCTTGCGGAGTGGTTCCGTCACAAAAAGGGCTATCTGGCAGATTTCGATAAGAGTGCCGGGTGTTATTTCCCCTGAGACCTCAACTATGGCGCTTTCGTCGGCGTTGATATGATCTAAAAGCTCTGTAACCCTGGTAGAGGTACTCTGTTGTTCTTCCTCAAGCCGGTGTAGCAGTTCTTCCATTTTTACCCGCCTTTCCCCGCCCATATCAGGGGCGGCTATTAGTTCCCGGAGTTTCGCCAGTTTCGCCGCCAGCATGCGGAGCCGGTTATTGTTCTTTTCCTTTTCCTGCTGGGTGGTAAAATCGATGCCGCAGTGGATGCGGGTGGACTTGCCGGCCTTTTTGCCGATACCGCCGGTCTTGATGCCATGGACCGCGTAAATGTCGCCGCCGAGGATCATGCCTTGATCGCCCATTTCGATGCGTTCCAGAGTGAACACACTGGAGTTGATGATCTCCGAATCCACAAAGATAGCCTTCCGCGCTGCGGCACGGCAGTTCTCTATAAACTTGGTCCTGATGCCGCCATTGACTTTGAGCAGCGCCGCGCCCCGGCCGATGATACCCCCGCTTACTACCAGGTCGCCCTTGGTAACCGCCTCGGTAACGTCAAAGGTTTGCTTGATAGTTACCGAGCCGCCGGAGTAGATTTTAAAACCGTCACAGACCGGTCCCTCAATTAGCACATCGCCGGGGAAGATAATGTTACCGGTAGTATAGTCCACAGGGCCCTTAATGATCAGGGTGTCCTGTACGCTGAGGACCTTTTTGCTCTCTATCAATTGGCCGTTGATCTCTGAAATGATAAACTTCCCCTCGGTCCGGGTGTTGGTTCCACAGCTCAGCCCTTCAGGCCGGAGCTCCGCAAAAGGAAGGATCATACCATGTACATTTTTTCCTTCTTTACCCTGTTTCCTAGGCCGTAGCTTTGCCAATGTCTGGCCTTTTTTTACGATGATGAAAGGGGAGCGGGCACGGTAATCAACACGGCCGGAATCCTCCGCTTTTTGACCGCCGGGGGTAAGCAGGGGGTTAACTTCAAAGTATTCGGCTACTTCGTTCTCCGGCGGATCCCCTTTTGCGATAAGTATGTCCTTTACTTGCCGGCGACTCTGACCGCATGTTTCCAGCGCCTTTTCTATGGCGTTCCAGCGTATACCGTAAACTACATTGAGTCTCTGTAGCATCGTCCCCACGTTATTAGCACTTAGGGGGCGGACGTTGCCCATAGGGGGAATGAAATCCGCCCACAGCTCAACGTCATTTTCCGAGAAGGAGACCACCAGCTTCCCCTCATTCTTGTCTCCAAACAGTATCTCCTGACGGTTCGCGGCTTGCTGAGTTTCGTTGGTCTTTCCGTCCTTCTGTTGTTCCATACGGGTCTCCATTATTATCGGAAGAATAGAACTTGAACTTTTGGTAATATTGCCCCATAATAGGCCGTTATACGGTTCTTTCGTTCCGATACCATTTACCGGGAGCTTGAGGGATCTGTCGTACTTGTGGATTTTTGGAGGTTTTATGCGTGACGCGCAGCAACCCCTGGGAATTTTGCGATTGTATATTAAAATTTTATAAGACCTGATGAAGAATTCCACTGCGGAGGGTTTTATCGCCGGATGAAAGATACGATTTCCGGACTGGAAGATTATAAGGAGGCTGTTATGCAGTTTATTAATGTTAACAAAACCACCGCCTACAAGCGGCTGGAGGACTACGCCGAGGTAGCGGGCAAGGGTTTTGACTTCCAAACCCGCTTGGACGCGGGGCGGGTGGGAAAATGCCGGACCGCCATGGCGGCGGGGTTGAGCTATTCCTGGGCGGCCAAGGCCGTTGACGATGAGGCGCTCAAGCTGCTACAGTCCCTTGCCGATGAGCAGGAGCTTATCGCCAAGTACCAGGCCCTTTTAAACGGAGTGGTAATGAACACCGGCGAGAATCGGAAGGTGCTCCACCAATTACTGCGGGGAGAGCAGGGGGAGCCGGTAATCGAGAATGGCAGGAATATCGGTGAATTCTACCGCAAAGAACTGGACAGGTTCTGCACCTTTGCCTCCGACGTGCATACCGGTAAGTTCAAAGGAAGTACCGGCAAGTCCTTCAGCACGGTGATACAAATCGGGATCGGAGGTTCCGATCTGGGTCCGAGGGCGCTCTACCTGGCCCTCGAGAACTGGGCTTCGAGAGAAGGGAAAAAGAAACTGGACGCCAGGTTCATTTCCAATGTGGACCCCGATGACGCCTCAATGGTGACAGCGTCCGTGCCGCTTGACCAGAGCCTCTTTATCCTGGTGTCCAAGAGCGGCGTCACCCAGGAAACGCTGGCGAATGAGCTTTTTGTTAAAGACAAACTCAAGAAGATGGGCCTGGACAGCGCCAAACACATGATCTCCGTCACCAGTGAGACCAGTCCCCTGGCACGTAATCCCGCGTATCTGGACTCTTTTTACATTGACGACTATATCGGCGGCCGGTATTCGTCATCGTCGGCGGTTGGAGGCTGCGTGCTTTCCCTGGCCTTTGGGCCGGAAGTGTTCAGGGAATTCCTCTCAGGTGCCGCCGAGGCGGATAAGCTGGCCCTTGAGCCGGATATCCTCAAGAACGCCGCGCTCCTTGACGGACTCATCGGCGTATGGGAGCGAAATTTTTTGGGTTATCCCTGCACTGCGGTGTTGCCCTATAGTCAGGCGCTGTCCCGCTTCCCCGCCCACCTTCAGCAGCTTGACATGGAGTCCAACGGCAAGCGGGTCAACCGGGAGGGCGAACCGCTTGACTATAGTACCGGTCCGGTGGTATTCGGTGAACCGGGAACCAACGGCCAGCATTCCTTCTATCAGCTTCTCCACCAGGGCAGCGATATCGTCCCGTTGCAATTCATCGGATTCGCGGGAAGTCAGCGTTTTGACGATGTGACGGTGGACGAGTCCGACAGCCAGACCAAGCTCAAGGCGAACCTCACGGCCCAGATCGTAGCCTTTGCCAAAGGCCAGAACAACGCCAATCGAAATAAGGAGTTCCCCGGCGGCCGTCCCTCAAGCCTGATTTACGGTAAACGCCTTGGCCCCGCGGCTCTGGGGAGCCTCCTTGCCCACTTTGAAAACAAAGTGATGTTCCAGGGCTTTGTATGGAACATCAACAGCTTTGATCAAGAAGGGGTGCAGCTTGGTAAGGTCCTCACCAGGAAGGTACTTGCGGGTAACTCCGGGGACCCGGCCTTAGACGCGTACAGCAAGATTTTAGGGATATAAAAGACGGTACAACGATTCATGAAAGATGACTAATACCCCGCTGCCTGCGGGGTATCTTTCTTTTCCATGTGCCAGGCCTAAAACCACCGCCTTACGAGTTGTTCAAGAAGCGAACAACTTGCGGAAAAACCGCCGTTTCCCGGCAATTTCGGCCGGCGAAACGGTTCTGTCCGCGGGCCGGCCTTACTGCACCAAGAGGCCCGCGAGGGCCGGAATCGAGATAAAATTGCCGATGACGGCGCCCAGACTTGAGAGAAAGAAGACCAGCAGGGCCCTTGAAATCCGGTTGCGGTAGATGCCTCTGAGGCTTGCCACATCCGCGGAGATGGTCTGGGCGTCCGAGACACGGGGCTTGCGGACGGACGCCTCCATGATGCCTGAAAAAAAACCTACCCCGATAAAGGGGTTGATAGTGGCGATGGGAGCGCCCAAAAACGAAACGATAACCGAGAGCGGATGGCCCAGTGCTATGAGTGTCCCCAGGGCGGCCAGGGAACCGTTCCAAAGCACCCAGCGGAGGAGCATGGCGAGGCTTACGCCGGCGCCTGCCCGGAAAAAACCGAGCGCGATGAGGGCAACAATGAGGATGGGGATTATCCAGCCCGCCGCTTTGGAGAGCAGCCCCGGTGCGGGAATAAGCTCTAAGCCGGCGACGTCCGGGGATTCTTCACCGGCGGCGAGTTTTTCAAGGTGGGTTTTTATCCCCTGTATATGCCCCGCGCCGACCACCGCTACGGCGCGCCCCGGTCCCCGCGCCGGATCTCCGGCGGCTGAAGCGCCGGGCGCGGCTGTAAGCGCCTCCCATATCTTCGCCGCCAGGTAACGATCCCGCTCATCAATGAGAGTCGCTTTGACGCCGGGAAGATACCCCGCCAGCTCCGCCATCATTCCGTCAAGCTCGCTGTGGTTTTTGAGGTTCTCGATTTCTTCAGGCGTAAATTTTTCCGTGACAAAGGCACTGGACAAGAGGGAAGCCAGGAGCTTGCTCCTGCTCCACAGGCCGCAGCGGGCCCAGGCGCGGCGCAGTGTAGTTTGTACCTCACGGTCGCAGAGCTTGTAGGGGATCCCCAGTTCTACGGCGGTTTCTACGGCGGTTTTCATTTCCTCGCCGGGCTTGACCCCCAGTTCGTTTCCCAGGCGGCGCTGAAAACCGGCGAGTACCAGGTTGGCGATAAGGAGAAAACCTTTGCCTTCTTTAAAAACCTTGGACACATCCAGCCGTTCCCAGTCTTCCTTTTGGGTGATGGAACCGTAGCGCCCCTGGTCAAGTTCCACGCAGACCACATCGGGCTTTTCTTCCCGGATGACCCGGGACACTTCATTAATACTCTCGCGGGATACATGGGCGGTTCCGATCAGATTGATCTCCCTGCCGCCTAATGGTATGCGCATACTGTTGCTGTTCATTGTACTTCCTTAAAATACCTTGAGGCCCCGCTCCTCAAGGAACCATTCGTTGATTCGCCATTCCGGGGTTGCGGCACGGTTCAATTCCTGTACCTGCAAAAAATATTTATCCGCCAGATTTTTGTTCCCGCGGATATCATAATAATTGGCCAGGTAGAAAATCATCCTCGCCTTGGCGTCAAGGTTTTTTTCGTTATCAATCACAGCCGCCGCGTTCAAATCCCCGCTCAAATCATGGAAGAGTCTGAGCATAGTATATTCCACTGAGTTCCGGGGAACGGTCCTGAGCACCTGGGCCAGAAATTGCCTGGGATCGGTCGGCCTCCCCGCCCGCATCCAGTTCACCACCGCGAGCAGGGCGTAGGTGTACTCTTTGGGGGCCTGTTTGTAGGCGTCAAGAAAAGCGTCCCGTGCCCCGGTCCACTGATGATTCCGCATTTTGAGCATCCCCAGCCCCTCAAAGGCGAAGTAATATTCGGGCTTGAGTTTTATCAGCGTCGTGTAGTCCTGTTCCGCTCCCCCATAGTCGCCGAATTCGTCCTTTATGCCCGCGCTGTACACATACGCGAGAAAATTGTCCGGGTCCATGGAGACGGCCCGGTTGAATTCTTCCAGGGCTTCCTGTTTCCTGTTCAACTCAACCAGGGCGGCCCCGCGATCTACCGTGATCCAGTAGTTATCAGGCTCCAGGCGCTTTGCCGCGTCCAGATCCTCCAGGGCATCCTGAGTGAAACCGGCGCCCTTGTAGAGCCTGGCCCGCTCGTGCAGGGGACTGGCCCACTGGGGGTAGAGGTTCACCGCCCGGTTGAAGAGCTGTTCAGCCCGTCTCGGCTCATGATTATACCGGTGCACAATGGCCCGCCCTACTAATGCCCCGCCGTATGTACTGTCGGCGCTCAAGGCCTGATCAAAGTAATTCGCGGCGGTCCGCAGGGATTGGGCCTGGAGCGCGATATTGCCGAGATCGGTCAAAGCTCTGGTGTTTTTCGGATCGATCTTGATGATCTGTTCCAGCAGAGTCCGCCGTTCCCGGCTCTTGCCCTCTAGCGCGGCGGAATCGGCAAGTATCAAGAGCGCGTCGGTATTATCAGGCGTCAGGGCGATGATCCCCTCCGTTACGGTCCGCGCCTCGGCGGGCCTGCCCGCGGAATTCAGCGCCGAGGCCCGCATAAGCTGTATCTCAACTTTCGCCGCGTCTTCCGGGCCTATTTCATCAAAAAGGGCCAGCGCGGCGGGATAGTCCCTGCGGGCCAGCGTCTCCGCGATGGCTCTTAGTGTTGATTGAGTATTTTTTTCCGGAGCGGGGAGCGAAACGGAAGCCGGTGTATCAGGCGGCTGCTGTTCCCGCGGCAGCTCCAGGTTATGAGCGGCCGGTTCTTCCTCTCCGCTGCCGGGGGCAATGACGGTTCCCGAAGAAGCGCAGGAAGCGAGAATGAAAAGGGCCGAGACTACAGACAGGAACAAGTCCCCTCTTGCAGAACTGGTATTCATAGTTATTTATAGTATACAATAATATAAACCGGCAAGTTAAGACATAGTCACGGATGCCGGTTGAATTCGGAGTAAAAAAATTGACAAGAAAAGCTGTGGTTCCCCGAATACTGGGGCTGCTTGTGTTGTACTTCGCGGTGTTTATCGCGTTGGTGACGATCCAGTTTGATAAAACAGAGACCCGCCGGACCGGGCCGGAGGGAAAAATTTTCAATCCCGCTGATTTTGTGATCGACCGGGCCGGGAGCGCTCAAGCATTTAATGAAACCCTCGGTCACTGGAGGGATCAGCGTTTCACCTATTGGCGTCAAACCGCCCCGCTTCACAACGACGAAGATACGATCATCGCTTACAACGAAGAGTCTATACAACGGGGCAATTACCGGACCTCGCAGGCCTCGGCGCCCGCCGGCTTTCGTTCCGGCGGCCAACGCACATACCAGTCTTCGGTATACCTCGGCGGCATGGTACAGGCCCTTCGTTCCTTTACGGCAGCGGAACGGGAAACCGTCAACCGGGTTTCCCGGCTTATCGACGAGAAGTCCCCGGAGCTTCTCAGGGAAAGCCATGTGTTCGACTTTCTTGCGATCCGCAGTTTGACGGATCAGTTTACCGACGGTTTGGAATTTATCCGTTCTATAGATGCCGAGGCCCTGACCTTGGACCTCTGTCCGGGACTTTTTGAGGGTTATGTAGACACGGCGAAATGGCGTCCCGAAACCGACAATCCGTTTGAGCGGCTCATTGAGCGGGCCTGCCAGCTTATCGCCGGGGGGCTTCAGAAGGATGCGGCGCGGGGCCTGGTCCTTGTGTACCGCGACGACGGCGCCGCCGGGAGCGAATTTAATCTGCGGCTGGGAAAGGCCCTTTGGAACTGGGCGGAAGATGACGGAGATTGGGCCGCCCTGGGCCGCTCGCTGGCCTTATCGGTACTGTCCCTGGCCGACGACTCCGGTACCGTACCGCCGGCCCTTGTCCAATCGGAAAACGGAGAGGCAAGCGAAGCTCCGGGCGAGCGGATCAGCGCCGCAAGGCTTTACCGAATCCTCAACCCCGGCGAATACTATCCCCGCGCAGAGGAAATCGTTTTGGGCGCGGACGGCGTCTGGACCTGGACCGCCGCACCGGCGGTATCCGCTATGCGGAACAGCGAGATGCTGGATATTTCGGTTTCATTCCCCGCAAACGAGACTCATTACATGATAATCCGGGGGCTGCGGCCTTTCGCCAGGCTGCAGCTGTACAATATCGACTTCCGCTCGGACCCTCAGTTTGAGCGTTACGACTCTTCGGGCTGGGTCTATTATCCCCAGGATCAGATTCTGGTTGTTAAAATGAAGCATCGCGTAACGGTGGAGCATATCAGGATTATTTTCCGGAACGAGAGCGGACCGGAGGTCAGGAGCGAGGACCAAAACAGGAGCAGCGTTACTCCCAACGCCGACGTTGAAACCCTTGAATCCTGATTTTTTTGCCGGCCTTACGCGCCCGGTTGATTTTTATGTTATCCGCCACGGTCAGAGTGAGGGAAATGCGGGAAAAATCCTCCAGGGCAGGGGAGAGTATCCGCTGTCTGTACAGGGACGGCGTCAGGCGGCGGACAGAGGACGCGTTCTTAAAACTATGCTTGCCGGAATGCCGCCGGAACAGACGCTTTTCTTTTCCTCACCCCAGAAACGGGCTTTGGAAACGGCGCTGATAATTGCCGGGGAAACAGGGCTTCCTGAACCGCTTTGCGATGAGAGCCTTATGGAGATGAGCCTTGGTGTATGGACCGGAAAAACCTGGGAGCAGGTAAAAAACGATAACCCGCCCCTTTGGAGAGAGTTTATGGCCCACAGTTGGGACGCAATCCCCGAAGCCGAGTCTTCCGCCGCCCTGTACAGGCGGGCCGTGGGGGCCTGGGCCGTGCTCAGGGACGCCGCTTCGGCTCATAAGGCGTCAAAAGTGATCGTCGTAACCCACGGCGGCCTTATCCAGTGGCTCTTAAAAAGCACCTTGCAGAGCCACAACTGGTTTCCCCTGTTCCCCATAGCGAACTGCGGCCTTTTCAAACTCTGCGTTGAACCACAGCCGGAGGAACGGAGCGCCTATATGTGCTGGGAAGAGATAAACACGGTAATACCCAGCCATGCGGCGGAACCGAGGGGATTTCCCTCGTGAGTATTCACCTGACGCTTAAAGCCGCGCGGTCTCCGGCCTTGAAACAGACGTTTCGCGCCTTATTCATTTGTTGTCTTGTCCTTGTCGTCTCCCGCTGCGGGGATAAAAGCCCGCCCCCTGAACTTCCCCCGGGCGATTCCGTACCGCCGGCGGAGTCCGAAACCGTTCAGGCCGCGCCCGGGGAATCCGCCCAGGCGGCTGACAACGGCGTTTCGCCTGGTTATCAGTCCCGGCGTTCCTTAAACGATTTCAGCGGTGTTCTTCCCGCCTTTGGCGTAAATATCTCTGAAATTAATCCGGTCAATTACCGGAAAGCGGACCCGGCCATACTGCGGCAGATGGGCATGGAACAGTATCTTATTTCGTTTGTTTCCGGCGAACAACGGTACAGGGCTGGCGACTACGACCAGGCAATTACCGAATACACCCGCTCCGTCAGCCTCAAAGCCGATTTTGCCGACGCGCTGGTATCCAGGGGAAATGCGTGGCTGAAAAAGGGTGAGAGCCGCCGGGCAGTAGAGGATTATACCCGCGCTCTCAAACTGCAAAACGACCGGGCCGAGGTGTACAACTACCGGGGCTACGCCCGCGCCGAACTGGGTGAAACCGACCGGGCCATAGAGGACTATTCCCAAGCCATTGCGCTCAAGGCCGATTATGCCGACGCCCTCATTAACCGCGCCTATGCGTTATACGAAACAGGCGACTATGACCGGGCCATAGAGGACTGCGCCCGGATCATCAGTCTTGAACCCGGGAACGCCGCCATTTGGAACCGGCGGGGCAGCGCTTGGTACCGCAAGGAAGACGACGACAAGGCCATCGCGGATTTTTCCGTGGCAATCAAAATCAGGCCCGATTACGCCCTGGCCTGGCATAACCGGGGAAACGCCTGGTACAACAAGGGCAATCTTGTCAAAGCTCTTGCGGATCTCAACCGCGCCCTTACCCTTGATCCCGCCTTCACCGGCGCGTATATCAGCCGGGGAAACATTCTGTGGAAAATGGGAAATTATGAAAGCGCCGCCGCGGATTTTGCCGCGGCGGAAAAGGCCGGAGCGCGCTGATGCGGCCCTTACTGAATCACTTTGTCCAGCCCCTCTCTGCGAAGCGCGTCGGCCTCGTTTCGTATCTGGGCCTTAACGTTATTTGGGGCGAAATTCAGATTCATAAAGGCCCGCAGCAGATATATCCCGTCAGCCGCCAGCGGCGGGCCGATATAGCGGCAGAGGGCCGCGATAGAACTTGTGGCAGCTAACAGGAGCTGGGGATCCTGATTCGGATTATTCGGGGCAAGCAGGAAGTTATACGACACGAAGGTCCTGCCCGTGGGGTCTATCCCAATAACGCCTATGGCCTGAGCGCAGGCTATCCTGACAGACGGCTCCGGGTCCCGGTCAAAGATATTCCACAGGAAAGGAACGGTTTCCCGCGAGCCAATCTGGCCCAAAAGCTTGATCATTTTAACCTGCTGGGGAGGCTTAACCGCGGGACGTACCGGCGAATAGTGGGGATCATTCAGGAAAAATCCTGTCATTTCCATAAGATAAGCCACATAGGCGGGCTCGTTTTCACCTAACTGACCGCTGAGGATGGCCCTTTCAATCATCGTATACATCCTGTCCTGATTTTCATCCTCATAGCGCCGGTTGTCACTCAGCCAGGGGGAAGGGGGAGGATTGCCCATGCCGTAGCTGCCCTCAGGGTCGGGGCCGTAATATTTTGAGCGGGGTACGGTCCGGGCCCTGCTGTCCAGCTTATACACCCGGAGCTTATTGTCCTTTCCGCAGGCATAGAGAAGCCCTTCATCGCTTAAGGCCGGAACACCGCTGGTTTCATTGGCGTATTTGAAGATAAAGCGCCGGCGGCCATCGGCGGCGAATCCGGTAACGCCCCGCGTGGTTATGGCATAAATCCCCCGCTCATCGAACAGCATAGCGATCTGATCCGGGGCCAGTCTGCCCGAGCCGTTTTCCCCGGCGGCCTCATGACTGTCCCTGGTCCAGAGGATGCCGCCCGATCCATTGACGCATAACACCCTCGCATCCCTGAGAGTCACCGCGAATTGGTTTCCCCGGCTTTCAGCCGCGGCGGGGGCCGCCGGAAGGGAGGTGAAACGCGTGCGGGAGAGTTTATTCCTCCTTTGCGCGTTGTTATTAACAATTATTTTTTCCGCTTCCCCCGAAGAGTAGAGAAGTATATAGCTGTACTGATTCCCGTCCTTTAGCGGAACAATCAGGGCCGGGGCGCGGTCAAGCCTGATCCGCTCTACAGCACTGAATTGATCGATCCTGACAAAGTCCTGGTTCTGTAGAACCATGGCTACGCCTCCGGCATGATCCAAAACCGGGGCAAGCGCTATGGGGCTGTTCAGGGATTGGGTCCACAGGGAATGCCCCGACGCGGTACGGCAGATCATTCCGGATTCTATGGGGATAAAAACCCTGCCGTCCCATCCAATAACCGGCGGAAACATAATGGGCTTCTCCAGGTTAAGCCGCCACAATTCCCGTCCAATCCGGTTTATTGTCATAAAACTACCGGCGGTGTTGCATACATAGGTTATTCCTTCAAGCGAACGGGCTATAAAAGGAGTCACCCTGTCCCGGGGATTGAAATTCCAGAGAGCGTTTCCGCTCATATAATAGGATTGAACACTTCCGCCGTCACAGGCAAGCACCACCGAGCTGGCCTGTAAAAAGGGCCTTCCGGTGACTACATCACCAAGGTCCTGTTCCCAAACAGGAGAGGCGCCCACCAGCGCGCTGGCGGGTTCAGCTTTCTGCTGGGCTCCCAGGGATGCGGGCTTAAATACCGGCGCAAGAAGAGCAAAAGCCGCAAGCCACAACAGGCTTATTTGGATATGAATACCGTTATTTGTCATTGTTAGCTGCTCCTTCCTGCCGAATATTGGTAAACAGGGTAAAGGCAAGGGAAGAATTCTCGTCATAATTACGTCCGCAGGGAAGGCCGGCACTGACAATTTCAAAGGCGGTTTTCGGGTCATCAAACAACAGACGAAGACCGCTCTGACTGAGGGCCGTCTGTTCGGGCAGCGTTTCCTCAAGTGTTAAATTAACGCTTATAGTGGCGTCCACCGGACTTTGCCGTGACCTGCCCTGAGCATCCCGTATGGTCATGGTACGCCGCGCGTAACCGGCGTAGGCATAGCCGCCGGTTCCATAGCCCTCGTACTTCAAGGAGTTGTTCTGCCGGCGCTCCCAGGTGTCGTACCGTTCAATCCTCACGGTCCTGTCGGACCTGAACTCAATAATACAGACAAGCGGCCCTTCCGGGGTACTTATGACGGACTGCCATGTCCCCAACAGATAATTGGGATAGGGGATATTTTCCACCGCCTGGGCGCAGAAAGAGAAGACGGAAATGCCGCTTAAAGAGGCGCCTTCCTCCTTTGCTGCATTCAGGACCCTTCCCGATCGTACCTCCACCGTATCGGCTGATAAAACGAACGCAGATCCCTGTCTTGTCACTTTGCCTCGGACTATATATTCCGCGTTATTGGCCTCTTCCCCTTCAAGAATTATCAAAGTTCCCCAGGCTTTGAGTTCATCGATTACCTGCCGGGCGGCGCTTGCCGCGTCACCGGGACTGCTCCCTCCGGCAGCTTCAAAGGGCGGTATACCTACAATAGAAAGCCTTTGAGCAAAAAGGCCCAAACCGGCACCCAGGAACACCAGCGCCAACAAGGGTTTTTTCATAGAGATTCCTTTTTAAATAAAAATTCATAGCATATACAGCAATTATAAACAATGGCGACCGGAAAAACCATCGAAATCACAAGAAAACAGGAGGTTTCCTGTTTGGGGCCGGCTTGAATCGGCATAATTATTCAAAAAGTTTAAAAAAATCGTAGTAAATTTACCGGTTTCCCTGTATAATGGTATCAATCCGTAATGTCTCCGTATTGTAGACAGACAACAATTGATTTGGAATAATATTAAGAAATGACTGCGGAATTTTAAAAACAGGCGTTTCTATGAATAAGGAGTATGGGTGTCAAAGCACGATTTCCCCAAAATTCACTTCTACGATCAGGATTTTGTCGATATATACGATAAAACGTGGGCTTGGATTCAGGATTGCTGGAACAACGGAGTCGAAAAGAACGGAATTGAGGGGAAATTTTTCTCCTATCCCGGAGATCCTGAAGTCCACCAGGCTGACGCCATTTTTTCCTCTTTCTTTTTGGTGTACTCAAACTGGATCTATCAGGCCCACCCGACCCTGGATCTGTTTTACAGCCGCCAGGAGCCGAATGGGGCTATCCGCTGCGCCTATAATATCAAGACCGGCGCGCCGGTAGTGGACCGGGATAACCCCGAGGGGCTGGGCATCCCTCTGTTCGCGTGGGCGGAGTACAATATCTATCATAAGTCGGCCAACAAGAAGCGGGTGAAGGATGTGCTTTCGGTACTGCATAAATATTCCGGCTGGATTGATTCGGTTTTTAAAAGGCCCAACGGGCTATACAAAGTGCCCTTCTCGGTTACCGGGATGAGTAATTCCCCCAGGGAGGACGCCTATTATTCCATGGACTTTAACACCATGATGGCCATTAATATGCTCTATATGTCCGCGATGGCGGATATCCTCAATGATAAGGAATCGAGCTTCCAGTACAAGCGCCAGTATTTTTCGCTCAAAACCAGAATCAATTCCCTTATGTGGGATAACGAGGATGGTTATTATTATGATATTGATAAGAATGAGGAGCGGGTACCGATCAAGACCATAGCCGGCTGCTGGCCGTTGTTAGCTGAAATTCCAAACGATGAAAAAGCGGAACGGATCATCGAAAAACTTTCAGACCCCCAGTATTTCGGTACGGCCCATCCGTTTCCTTCACTGGCGGTATCTGAAAAAACCTTTGACGAACATGGCCGGGGTTACCGGGGATCGGTTTATCCTCACCTGACCTTTATGGTGATAAAAGGGCTGGAACGCTACCAGCGGTGGGACCTGGCACGGGAATGCGCCATCCGGCACCTGTACTTTATGCTGGACTCCATGAGTCCCGACGGAGACCATCACAAAGGTACGCTCTGGGAAGCCTATCTTCCCACGAAAGAAGGTCCCGCCAGGTGGCAGGGTAAGTCGGAATTTCCCCGGCCCCAGTATCTTACCTATGACGCCCTTTCCACTATCTGCCTTACCATCGAAAATATTGTGGGCCTCTTTATCTCCCTGCCCCGAAAGACCGTGGACTGGATCATTCCCAATCTGGAGATCATGGGCGTGGAGAATCTGTCTCTTAAGAAAAACATGATCACTATTCTCTCCAACAAGAGCGGACGGGGCTGGGAGATACACATGGAAAGTGAGAAGCTTTATTATTTTACGATTAATATTTTGGGAAAGAAAAAAAAGACTCTGCCTATCCCTTCCGGCAAATGTTCAATGCTGATTGACAAATTGTAGCGTATGGAAAATCATCTGGTCGCCGTTCTTGAAATTGGCTCTACCGGAATAAGGCTCCTCGTGGCGGAAATACAGGGACGGCAGTGGCGGGTGCTGGACAACGCCGGGTGGCCGGTAGCCCTGGGCCGGGACGTGTTTACCTCGGGTGAACTTTCCCGTGAGTCCGTGCTTGAGTGCCTTGCGGTACTTCAAAATTACCGGGAGCTTCTGGCGGGCTGGGGCATCGCCGGCGCCGATATTCATGTAATCGCCACCAGCGCCCTGAGGGTTGCGCGTAACCGGGATGTATTTATTGATCGGGTACGGCAGGAAACGGGTTTCAATCTTTCGATTGTGGAGGGGCTTGAGGAAAACCGGCTTGTGTATCTGGCGGTACGCTTTGCACTCAAGCAGGATCTTCCCCTGTTCTGGAAGGCCAACTCAATGATCATTGAGATAGGGGGAGGCTCAACTGAAATCATGCTCCTGCGCCGGGGACAGATGGTGGCGGCTCACAGTATCAGGCTGGGAACGATCATTATCGATCAGCATTCCCGGCTCAGGACGGGCGCAAGCCCTTCTTCCCCTGAGCGTTACTTGAACGAGAATATTCGGAACACTTCGGGCCTTTTAAACGCAGAGATGGATCTGGCCCATGTGAGGACCTTCGTGGTCGCCGGTTCCGACGCCCGGTTCGCGGCGGATACGATAGGGACCGCTCTGAATGAAAATTGCAGAATCATAAACAGGAATGATTTTATTTCCTTCGCCGAAAAGATACACAACTACAGTATTGAGGAATGTGTTCAGAAACTTAAGATATCTTACGCCGAAGCCGAGGGCTTTATTCCCGGTATTTTAACCCTTAAACTTTTTCTTGATCAGACCGTGGCCGCCCAACTGGTGGTTCCCCTGTCTTCCATTCGGGAGGGTTATCTCATCGATCTGGCCCTGGGAGTGGACTCCGAATTGCAGGAGGAATTTTTTTCCCAGATCATCGCCTCGGCAGTGAACCTGGGACGGAAATTCCACTACGACGAGGCCCATTCAAGGCATGTGGCGGATCTCTGCATGATCCTCTTTGACGCTCTGGCAAAAGAACACGGCATGAACCGCCGGCAGAGGATGATGCTGGAGACGGCCGCAATTCTCCACGACATCGGCATGTACATCAAGGGTTCGGGCCACCACAAACACGGCCAATACATTGTCGCCAATTCGGAGATCTTCGGCCTGCAGCGTGATGAGATGAATATAATCGCCAATGTTATCCGTTATCACAGAGGGGATCCGCCTTCGGAATCTGACTTTGAATACGTTATCCTTCAGCGTGAAGAGCGGATACTGGTGCTTAAAATGGCATCTATTCTCCGTGTCGCCGACGCCCTTGACAGGGGACATTCCCAACAGATAAAAAAAATTACCGTTGAGCGGCGTTCCGAGACCATAGCGCTGTATGTCGATAGGGTATACGATCTTTCCCTTGAGCTGATGGGCATCGAGGAGAAGGCAGGGCTTTTTCAGGATGTGTTTGGATATAAAGTGATTTTAAGCTAGGAGTTTGTTGCACTTCGTGCATAAAACCTCAAAAAATCGCCATTTAGGCGATTTTTTACCCCGCAAACTCCGTCGAACCGAAGGTTCGCAGGAGCCCCTTAATCGGGGTTTTTGCGGCACAAAGTGCCTCAAAAACCCACAAGCGCAACAGGCTCCTAGGAGCCGGCTCCAGTTCCTGTGGAGGATAAATGCTAGACGAAAATAAAAAAACCGAATCACAAGCTTCCGCCGCTAACTACTTTAGCCGTGATCTCTCCTGGATCGATTTTAATGGACGGGTACTGGAAGAAGGACTGCGAAAGGACCTGCCCCTGTTGGAACGGCTTCGGTTTTTGTCGATTGTTTCTTCCAATTTTGATGAATTTTTTATGGTCCGGACGGCGGCGATAAAACGGATGCGCCGTTCCGGCGGGGGGGAACTGTCTCCTTCGATTGATTCTTCGGGATTGAATCCGGCGGATCAGCTTAAAGGGGTTTCTGAAAAAACCCATGCCATAATCCGCCGTTTGTACACTTGTTTGAAGAATGAGATTTTTCCCGGCCTGGCGGAGGCCGGACTTGCCTTGCTGCGTCCGGATTCCTGGACCGTTCATCAAATGGATTATCTTGAATCTTTTTTTATAAGCCAGTTGTATCCCCTCATTACTCCCCTGCGCATTGAGAAGGACAAGCCGCTGCCCCTTGTTGAGAGTCGGAGCATAAACGCGGTCTTTCTGCTTGTTCCTGAAACCGATGAGGCTAAAAACCCGGCGGCCGGGGCCGTTCCGCCGGATAAGGATAAGGCGAGGCCGGAGAGCGGTGATGCCGGGGAGTGTATTGCCGTCGTGCGGTTTCCTCCGGCGCTGAGCCGGATCATCTGGCTGCCTGAGGAGCATGGGGAATTGAAATGGGCCCTGCTGGATGACGTGACGCTTATCTGGGGAGGCTATCTCTTTCCCGGTTTCCGGGTAAGGGAGAGTATGCTGTTCAAGGTAAACCGGGACGCGGATTTTTCCGTGGATGAGCGGCGGGACGAGGATTTTATCGAGGCCATGGAAGAAGTCCTGGAGGACCGGGAAAAATCCGAGGCGGTATGCATGGTCTATTCCCCCGGCAGCGGGAGGCTCCGTGACGAATTGGCGAAACGGTTTTCCCTGGGTGCCGATGATCTGTACGAAGTTGACGGCCCCTTAAATACCGGCGATTTACTGGAACTGGCCGGCATCGCGGGCTTCGAGGAACTGCAGGAAAAGGCATGGATGATATATCCCGTCCCCGGTTTCAATGAGGATATACCCGTTTGGGACCGGATCAGCCAGGGGGACGTGATGCTCCATCTGCCCTATCAGTCTTTTGATCCGGTAGCCCGCTTTTTTCAGGAAGCCGCCGCCGATTCCCAGGTTATCTCCATCAAGACCGCCCTGTATCGAACCGGCGGCGGAAGTTCCGCGGCGATTTCGCCGGTGGTACGGGCTTTGGAACAGGCCGCGCTGAATGGCAAGCAGGTGATCGCCGTTGTGGAACTGAAGGCCCGCTTTGACGAGGAACGGAACATCTCCTGGGCAAACCGGCTTGAAAAGGCCGGGGTGATTGTGATCTACGGCCTGTCTCGGCTCAAGGTGCACGCTAAAGTCACCATGGTATTACGCCGTGAGCATGGGCGGATAAAGCGTTACGTGCATCTTTCAACCGGCAATTACAACGATAAAACAGCGAAGCTCTACGAGGATATCTGCCTCTTTACCTGCCGGGAGGATATCGCCTATGACGCGGGGCTTCTCTTCAATATGCTCACCGGCTATTCGATTATACAGACCATGGTGCGGCTGGTGATTGCCCCCGCTGGACTGAAAGACCGGCTGGTGGAACTAATCGAGCGGGAAGCCAAACGCTCAAGCCAAAAGTACCCCGGAAAGATCATCGCGAAACTCAACTCCCTTACCGATACCGATATCGTCAACGCCCTGTACCGGGCTTCCCGGTCGGGGGTAAAGGTTTTCCTCTGCGTCCGGGGGATATGCACACTGATTCCCGGTGTGCCGGAGCTTTCGGAAAATATTCGGGTGATAAGCGTCATCGATCATTATCTGGAACATTCCCGGATTTATTATTTTGCCAACGGCGGCGCGGAGGAACTGTACCTTTCCAGCGCGGACTGGATGCCCCGTAACCTTGAACGCCGGGTAGAGCTGATGTTTCCGGTTCAGGATGAAAAGATCCGGGCGGAACTGCGTGAGGCGCTTAACGCCTATTTTCGGGACAACTGCCAGGCGAGGTCCCTTAACGCCGACGGGACCTGGACGCGCTTAAGCCCGCCTGAGGGGGAAAAGCCCTTCCGGGTACAGAAAGATATGCTCTCCCGCGCCGCGAGGGAATCGGGGAATCTCTGGCCGGTAAAAAAAGAATTTATTGTCCGCCGCAGCCCGCCGGGTGACCGATGAAACGGATCATCCTCAAAAGCGGGGAGGAGGGCCGCATACAGCGGGGCCATCCCTGGGTTTACGATAACGAGGTGGCCTGTATGCTTGCGGGCAAAGGCGCTTCAGCCGGGGCTTCCCCGGAGCCGCTGCTGCCCGGCGAGTGCGCCGATGTGGAGAGCGCCCAGAGGGAGTACCTTGGCCGGGCCATTGTTAACCCCAACTCGAAGATCATCGCCAGGATATACAGTCCTTCCAAAGAGGGAATCGACAAGGGCTTTTTCAAACGGCGTATCCGTGAGGCCCTGCACAGACGGGCCGGTTTCCGCGATCTTTCCCGTGAATCGGTGCGTGTTGTTTTCGCCGAGGCGGATTTTCTTCCCGGCCTCATCATCGACCGGTTTGTGGGCTGGCCTCTTGCGGAATTGGAAGCCGCCGCAGAACGGCCCCTCAGTTTTGATCTTGCCCGCTCGGTCCTTGGCCCTCCCCGCTCCTGGCTTTCAGTACAATTCCTGGCCTGGGGTATGGACTGCCGCCGGGATATGATAATTGACGCGGCGGGCGAGGTATTAGGGGACCCGGTAAATTCCGCGCCGAATTTGCTAAAAGACCCTGTTTCAGAAAGATGTTCAGGAGATGAGGCGCAGGCCGCTTCGCCAAAACTTCCCGAAGGCGTCATTGAAAAGTCCATCGCCAGGGCGCGGGAACTTGAAGGGCTGCTCCCCCGTGAGGGAACGATTCGGGGGAATTTCCCCGCCCGGGGAATAGTGATCTTTGAGAACGGCTTTCCATTTGCGCTGGACCTTCCGGAAGGCCAGAAGACCGGGCACTTCCTGGATCAGCGGGACAATCGCCTGCTGACAGCCGGGTTTGCGGCCATGCTGCGCGATGATCCGGCGCCGGACGAGGCCGGCGGGAACAGGCCCTTGCGGGTTCTGGACGCTTGTTCCTATACCGGGGGTTTTGGCATCCACGCGCTGCGGGCTGCGGAAAACGCGGCGCTCACTGCGGTGGACACGTCGGCGGCGGCACTGGACGGGCTGCGGAAAAACGCCGCGCTCAACGGGCTTGCGGATCAAATCACCGCGATTGAAGCCGATGTTTTTGAATCGCTGCGCGCTTTTGAACGTAAAAAAGAAAAATTCGATCTGGTCATCCTGGACCCGCCGGCCTTTGCCAAATCCCGAACGGTCCTGGGAGAGGCCCTGCGGGGCTATAAAGAAATCAATCTGCGGGCGCTCAGACTACTGCGGCGCAACGGGATCCTCATCAGCTGTTCATGCAGCCATGCTCTGGATGAGGCGGCTTTCAAACGTATGATTATTGAAGCCGCGGCAGACGCAGGACGCCGCCTTATCCAGCTTGACTTCCGCTTACAGGCCCCGGATCATCCGGTACTGATTGGCTATGACGAGTCCCTCTACCTTAAATGCGGGTTTTATCGGGTTCTGTAATTGAATCAAATGAACAAAACACGCTTAACATCCCCTGGATATTAAGCGTGTTAACCGGATTAAAACAGTACGGCGCGGAGGCTCACTCGACAACTGCGATGATATCGGCCATTTTGAGAATCAGGTATTCCACCCCGTCAATTTTGATCTGGGCGCCGGCGTATTTGTCGTACATCACTTTCTGGCCGGCTTTTACCTTGATGACTTCTTTGTCATCTCCCACTTCTACCACTACACCCTGCTGAGTTTTCTCCTGGGCGGTATCAGGAATGATGATGCCTCCGGCGGTTTTTGCCTCATTTTTGTCCAACTTGACCATTACCCGGTCTGCCAAGGGTTTCACTTTCATTTTATTTCCTCCATTTGTTGAAATTATATATGTCCGGAACCTTCATTAAAATCGAAGGTCCCCCTATGGCTAGTTAAAATATACAAAAATTCGGCCTCAAAGGTCAAGAATATTCGTATTATTCGCAGGATAAACGCGCCGGTGGAATATCCCCGAAACCGATAATGCCGTGCCGAATGATACAGAAGGCGTTATTGTCTTTGATGGTACAAAAGTATCCTGCCGCTCGTGGTTTTAATCGACGGTCAAAAGATGTTCAGTAAAGTGAATTCTTTTTCAGGGCCTTTCTATCAGATAGCGCCAACCGGATCGTTGTGAACAGCCGTTTTGCGGCAGGAGAACGTAAGTGTTGTCCACAAAACCGCGGTGATTGGAAGGCGAGGTCCATACCCAGGAGCTTGCTCCTGGGTTCTTCATTTGGCGGGTCTATGATGCAACTTTCCGGCGCGAAAACAGTCAAAACAGGTGATGATCAAACTCACCTCATTGACCCTTGCTGAATTGTGTGTACAAGCTTCGGCGAAATATAAAGATCGCCCCGCTTTTGAGCTGTTTCAAAGCGGCGGGATACGCGGTCAGGTCAGCTATAGCCTCCTGGGAATCCGCGCCCGGCAGATTGCCTCCCTCTTGGGGCGTTTGGGGATAAACGCCGGCGACAGGGTACTGATCCTTGCGGAGAATCGTCCCGAATGGCCTCTGGCATACTTCGGTATCTCCCTGGCCGGGGCGGTATCGGTACCGGTCCTGACGGGCTTTAGCTCGGACCAGATTCGGTACATCATCCGGCACGCCGATGTTTCCGCTGTCTGCCTGAGCGGGGCTATGGCGGCGAAAATTGAAAACTTAGGCCCTGCTGTACCCCTGATTTTTATCGACAGTATCATTGGCGCTCCATCCGGTGATCCAGTCATTACCGTTTCGATAAGGGGAGGCGTGCAGGCGGTGCCTCTTCAAGATCCCGCCGACTCCCGCCTGCCTCACCGCGGCGCCGATGATCCGGCCTCTATCGTATACACGTCGGGGACCTTGGGCTACAGCAAGGGAGTGATGCTTTCCAACCGGAATCTGGTCTCCTGTGCCCGGGCCTCCCGGTTCCTGGTACCCATCCACCCCCGTGACCGGCTCCTCTCGGTGCTCCCTCTGGCGCACACCTATGAATGTACCCTGGGTCTCCTCGCCGCGGTGATGAGCGGCGCGAAGATAAGCTACCTTGATCGGCCTCCATCTCCCTCGGTATTGCTCCCCGCCGCCCAGGCTCTGCGGCCCACCTGCATGATAACAGTTCCGCTGCTCATCGAAAAAATATACCGGCTGCACATAGCCCCCGTCCTCAAGGCAAGCCGTCTTTACCGTAATCCCCTTACCCGTCCGCTGGCGCTCAGCTTTGCCGGACGCAGACTCAATACCGTTTTGGGCGGGTCGATCCGCTTTTTCGGTATAGGCGGGGCTCCCCTCGCGCCTGAAGTGGAGGACTTTCTGCGCAAGGCCCGTTTCCCTTACTCGCCGGGCTACGGTCTTACCGAGACCGCTCCGCTGGTGGCGGGTACCGCGCCGTACCGTTTCCCCCTTCGTTCCGCCGGCGGCCTCCTTCGGGGCATCCAGGTGCGCATAAGCGCGGAAGACGGGAGTTCCACCGGGGAGGGAATTGGCGAAATCCAGGTACGGGGGCCGAATGTAATGCTGGGTTATTTCAAGGACGAAGAGCAGACCCGCCGGGCGTTCACCGACGGCTGGTTCCGTACCGGCGATCTGGGCCGTCTGGACAAAAAAGGCCGCCTCTACATTAAGGGCCGTCTTAAGGCCCTCATTCTGGGCCCCGCCGGGGAAAATATCTACCCCGAGGAAATTGAGGGAGTCCTCAACGCCTCCCAAATGGTGGAAGACGCCCTGGTCTACCCCGGTGAGCACGGCGAACTGGTCGCCCTGGTGCGTCTCAGTGAAAGCGCGCGCGCCGCGGCCCAGACCGCCACCGAAGCCGCCCACGCGGTCAAAGAGGCCCTTGAAGACCTGCGGTACTGGGCAAACCGCCGGCTTGCCGCCTTTTCCCGCCTCAGCAGGATAGAGGCCCGGACAGCTCCCTTTGAAAAAACCCCCACACTGAAGATAAAACGCTACCTATACGCCGCGCCGCTCCCCCTCAGGGCGCCTCCGCAATGAACCTCCACTTGAGGCTGTTTCAAAACTGAAGTTGTGAGGAGACAAGCTCCGCTTGTCCGGCAGCCTTGAATTATTCGTTGCGAAGGGTCCATACCCCGGCCCCTTGGGCTAAACTTGACCTATAGAATCTTTTAACCACAAAGTCTGAAGCTGGATCCGGTTCTAAGCTGGAACCGTATCGGGTTCTAAGCTGGAACCGTATCAGGTTCTACATTGGAACCGTATCCGGTTCTAAGTTGGAACCATATCAGGTTCTACACTGGAACCGGGTCAGGTTCCAGTCTGGAGCGGTGTCCGCGTATGGGCGTTTAACGCCAAATTGCACCGCAAAGATGCTATGATTTGAATTATCGGGAGTAAGTGGTACTCTGGTCTGACGGGGCCAGAGAGCCGGTGGCAGGTTGGTTTGCGACGTGAGGAAATCCGGAGGTGCTTCGGGTAGCGAT
>JAISBR010000192.1 GCA_031266095.1 Treponema sp.
CCGGGGCGCTCCAGACTCTCTATGACAAAAACCTCGGACCCCTGATGCATAGCCGCTTTACGAACTATGCCTATAGCGGCTCTTACTGATGCCGCGATAGGGACTGTTCCGGTACTGCCCCACTTAGGCGCTTTCAGGCCGTCTTCATTTTGATAATTATGACATATAGTGATCACATCATCCCCGATGTCCCCCCAGAGTAAGCCCCGGACCTCCCCCAGACGGAGACCGCAAAGTACCCCCAGAAGAACCGCCAGCCGACTGCGGGGGTCCGAAACCGGAGAGTGAATAATCCGAGAAACCTCACCGGGCGTAAGAATGCCCTTTTCCCTCCGGGTATCGGGTGCCTCATGGATAGTTTTAAAGGGGTCCCGCTCCAGTTCTTCCCGATCAACAGCGTAATGGACCGCTACACTCATGGCCTGCATGACTTTGTTGATCCGACCGCCTTTGATGCCCTGTTCAGCCATCCACCGCATCCAGTCCCGGATATGCCCTGCGGTAAGCGTCTTTAGCGTAACGCCCCGGAAGCCGGGAAATGGCTCGATATGGCGGCGTACATCTTCATGGTGAAGGCTGATATAGGCCGCAGCCAGGGGCTTCTTTTTGACCAGGGCACATTCCCGGACATAGGGGGAATCGGGAAGCCAGAAGTCGGCGACATAATGCGGGAAAGATTTATCCGTCTGATCCGGGGCATCTGCGGCGAAGCGGATACCGGGAAGCATTACACGGGCGGCTTGTTCCGCTTCATAGCGGCGTAACTTCTTTCCCTCGGCAAGGATCCCGGTTGACCGGCTAACGGCATACCGCCGGGCGTTCTTATCCCAAAACCGAGCATACCATACCGGGCCAGCCCGGGTTTCCTTCAGGTACAAAGTAAAGGGCTTGTGTTCCTTTGGGCGCATACCCACTCCTTCCGGCAAAGTATCACTTTTCAGTGTCACTTTTACCTTTCCGTGTGATACGCCGCCCGTTTTCGAGTAGGCTAATTCTTTGCTATATAAGCAATTAGACGCTGGACGATACTGGATTTGAACCAGTGACTTCTACCGTGTGAAGGTAGCACTCTCCCGCTGAGTTAATCGTCCATCAAGCGGACTGGCCGGGTAAAGCAGTGAATTCTAATGGACGACACTGCGGGCGGCCAAGCCTCAGGATGCTTAAAAATACCATTAAAGCCCCGCTCTGTCAATTGGTCCTGTCGGACTATTGGCGGCTAATACGGATCTTCAGCCGGGTCTCGTGAAAAGGCCGCTTCCGCTACTTTACCTTCTCTACAATCTCCGCGATAATCCGATCGGCGTCTTCGTAGGGAACTTGGCAAGTGCCGACCTGCGGATGGCCGCCGCCGCCGTAGCGGAGGAGCAGACTGCCGATATCGACGGTGGCGCTGCGGTTGACGATGCTGTAGCCGGCGGTAATGGCGACGTTGGTTTTGTTACGTCCGTCTACTATCCATAGGGAGATGTTCTGTTCCGGGTACAGGGTGTAGAGAAGGAAACGGTTCCCCGCGTAAATGGGGTCCACGCTCCGGAGATCCACTACAAGGACGTTGCCCTGGGATTTTGCGTATTTGATTATCATTTCCTTGAAAAGGCCCGCCTGTTCAGCGTATACGTCCAGCCGCTCTTTTACATCAGGCAGGGCAAGGATATATTCTATGGGTTTTTCGGAGCAGGCTTTGGCCAGTTCCTTCATTAAATCGTAATTACTGATGGTAAAGTTACGAAAACGGCCGAGACCGGTGCGGGGGTCCATAATGAAACCTAACAGTACCCAGCCCTGGGGATTGAGGATTTCATTAGCTGAAAGGTCGCCGGAATCTACCTTGTCAACGTAGCGGATCATTTCAGCGAAATGGCCCAGCTTGGCGTCTCCGCCGTAATAGTCATACACTACTCGGGCACAGCTGGGGGCGAGCCGGGAGACTCCTTCAAAATAGGCCTTTTTGCCCATGCGCTCGGTTTCGCTGGAGTGATGATCAAACCAGAGTTTGCAGCCTTTGATGTAGGGAATATTAGCCAGAATATCATTGTCCGTGGCGTCGACCAGGCCATCCTGAATATCCTTGGGATGCACAAACTTCCAATCATCAATGAGGCCCAAATATACCAACAGCGCTCCGCAGGCCAATCCGTCAAAATCTGATCTGGTTAATAATCTCATGATCTACCATCCTTCCTGTGATTATATTATACATTATGCAACTCTTTTTCTATATCTCTATTATAGCCATATTTCTCTTTTTTCTCAGATTATTGTATACTTAATAGTATGAATTTGAAAAAAAATATGTTTAAAATCGGCAGATTTACCCTTGTTGTGGGTATTTTTGTCCTCTGCGGCGTGGTATGTACCTGTACCAGCCTCTCCAAAGCCGGAATTGAGGTTTTTGGAGGACTGGGAAAGCCCTCGGACCCGGTTCCCACTACGGAAAAGCTCCGGTCTGGAACTTTGCCCAGCGGCCTCCGTTACTTTATCCTCGAAAACACATTGCCCGAAAAACGAGCCTATCTGACCTTGGCGGTAAAGGCGGGTTCCGTCCTCGAGGAAGAGGATGAGCGGGGCCTGGCGCATTTTGTGGAACACATGGCCTTTAACGGAACAGTCCGTTTCCCCGAAGCGGAACTAGTGAACTATCTGCGCTCCCTGGGCATGCGTTTCGGGCCGGAGATAAACGCCTACACCTCCTTTGACGAGACTGTCTATGGGATTGAGGTACCGGTTGAAATTGATGACAACGGTGTACGGCGTGTCCCCGATACGGCCCTGGCGGTACTGGACGACTGGACTCGGGCTATTACCTTTGCGCCTTCGGATGTTGACGATGAACGGGCGGTCATTATGGAAGAATACCGCTCCAGGCTGGGCGCGATGGACCGGGTGATGCGGCAGATGATGCCGGTACTGTTCCGGGGATCGCCCTATGCGGAGCGTATCCCCATTGGGCTGCCGGAAATCATCCAAAGCGCCCCGGCCTCACGGCTGGAGGGTTTTTACAAAAAGTGGTACCAGGCCGACAATATGGCTCTGATCCTGGTAGGTGATTTTGACGGCGCCGCCCTTGAGGCTTCCTTGACGGAACATTTCTTAATCTCCAAACCGGCGGTCCCTACCCAGCGGCCTCAGTACGATTTGCTTCCTCCCAGAAGAGGTATTGTTGAAATCCTGATCCTCACAGATCCGGAACTGACCTCTACTCAGGTTAATTTGTACTTCAAGCGCAACCGGGAAGCGGTGAGGAGTGACTTGTCCTATTACCGGGAAGAACTTATTGACACCCTCATTGACCGCATGCTGTCTTTCCGTTTTCAGGATGAGACGACGAGACCGGCAACCCCGTACATCTGGGCGGGCGCGGGAAATTTACGTTATGGGACATCTTCCCGTTTTTACGTGATGCTGGCTGAGTCAAAAACCGGTTCCGCCGAAGAGAGTCTCGTGGAACTGCTGCGGGCAAAGGAGTCCATGCTGCGCTACGGATTTACCGAGGCGGAATTAAGAATTGCGGGTAACTCACTGATTTCCGATTTGCGGACTATGGCTCTGGAAAAAGACCATCAGGAATCGAGTAACTATATAGACTACCTTTCAAAATATTTCCTTGATGGAAGGGGATCCTTCACGGACGCGGAATGGGAGCTTGAAGCGGTACAGAAGCTGCTTGCCCACATCAGTACCAAGGACATTGACGCTGCGATTAAGGATTACTTCAGCGCCGGGGCTTTGCAGATATTTATCTTTGCCCCTGAGGGGGAAAAGACCGACCTGCCCGCTGAGCCGCGGATCAGGCAAATAGTGAAGGAAAGCGCCAGGATGAAAATCGCGCCGAGGAAGGCCGACGCGGTGAATGGCGAATTTCTTTTCGAGACTCCCGTCAAGGGTTCTGTGGATTCGGAAACCGTTGACAATGAAACCGGCGCGGCCATCTGGAATTTGAACAATGGCGCCAGGGTTATTCTTAAATCGACCAAAAACCGAAACGATGAAATTAGACTATACGCCATGGCCAGGGGAGGAACCACCAGCGCCGCTCCTGAAGACAGGGTGTCTGCGGGTCTTGCTTCCGAGATGCTGCAGGTTTCCGGCTTGGGGCCCTACTCCCGGCCGGAGCTGACGCGGAAACTCGCGGACAAACAGGTTTCCTTTGGCTATGGGGTTTCTGATTATTACCGGACTTTTCAGGGTTCCGCCACCACCGAGGATCTAAAAACCCTCTTTGAAATGCTCTACCTGAGTTTCACCGATCCCCGGATCGACGATGACGCGGTCAATGCCATGCTGGACCAGCTCCGCAGTTCCCTTGCCCGGCGGGATGAAGACCCGGACAATGTGTTTTTAAATGAAGTCAACCGTATCGTCTACGGCGGTCATCCTCACTTTAAGGTCCTGGAACTGGCGGACCTTCCCGCGGCAAATATCGACAGCGCCCTGTCTTTTATACGAAAGGGCCTTAATCCCGCCGATTATACCTTTGTTTTTATCGGGAACCTGGAAACCGAAATCATGAAAGAGTACATCGAAACCTACATCGCTTCTATTCCCCCAAAAGAAAGCTGGAACTCCTGGACCAATCTGAACATACAGCGGCCGGGGAAAACCGAAAAAATCGTGTATAAGGGAAAAGAAGAGCAGAGCGTGGTGTACATGGGCTGGTTCGCCAAGGTTCCCTATACCGAGGAACTCAGGGCCGCCGCCCTGGTTCTCAACGAATACCTTAACATCAGAATGAACGATGAAATTCGCGAAAAACTCGGCGGAGTTTACTCAATTTCCGTAGATGTCTCGGTTTCTCCGGTGCCCGAGGGTGAGTTGTCGATGACTGCCTATTTTAGATGCGATCCCCGGCGGGCCAGAGAACTCAGCTCCGCTGTGGCGGTTCTGTTGAACCAAACCGCCTCGGCGCCTATCGACAGCGGCATTTTCGCCAAGTCGGTGGAAGCCTTGAAAAAGGAATGGGAATCCTCAATGCAGAGCAATTCATACATTGCCCAGAGCTACGCCAACTCGTCGGCGCTGCTAAACCTGCCCCTGTCCCGGCTCGAGAAGCGGCCCCAGTATTATAATGCCGTCGCCGCCGCGGACATACAGAGGCTCTGCGCCCAGATTTTGCGGAACGGGCCGGCGCTGGTCTTATTGTATCCAGAGGAACGCTAGTGTTCCTGTCTTATTTCGGCAGGGACTTTCTTCGTGAGTCTTTGCAGGTAAAGCGTTTACGCGCTGTGTTATATTGTAATTTGTTTAAAAATAGTACTCTTTTCTGTTAAACCGCAAAATCTTCATGGTTTTGTGTTAAAATGACCTCAAAACGGTCATTTTTAAGACAGCGGCGCTCAAATCCGGGGCCACAGGCTCCGGGTTTGGGAATCGCCCGTTTATCCTCAAAAAGCAAAATTAAACGAAATTCCATTTTTTGATGCCAATTAAAGGCGAAACAATTTTTGCGAATTTCCACTTGAATATACCGATAATATTTAGTATAATTTAAGGAGTTGTTTCCGGGTTGAGAGGGAAATTGACTTTTATTCGTGCTGAAGGGTTTAATACACCGCCCTTCAGGGCGGTTAAAAAAGGTATTAAATCCCGAATGTATTACCTCGGAAGAACAACATACCTCGTCCTTCAGGGCGAGGTTGTTGATTATTAATTATGGTGGTGAGGTAGAATGCCGAAGTCAGAATTGGTAAAATGGTCTGCAACATATTCTGTAGGTATAAAGCTGATTGACGATCAGCATAAGGGATTGTTGAATTTGGTTAACGATCTATTCAATCATGTCAGCAGCGATGAGGCGACGGAAAGGGCTTATTTTCAGAAGGTGATTCAAACGGCTGTTAATTATGTAAAGGTTCATTTTGCTACCGAAGAAAAGATAATGTTAGCCACTAAATTCCCGGGCTATGCGGAACACAAAAAAGCCCACGATACTTTTGTGCTGACCGTGGTGGACAATATACGGGACTTCGAAGCGGGGAAAAAATTCACCCTCGCGGGGTTCACCAGATTCTTAAAAGATTGGGTTTTGACCCATATCGCTATTATGGATAAACAATATTTCACCTATTTTAAGAATATTGCCACCCGAAAGTCGGATGGAAGGCTGACTATTAATCGGGGAGACGTGCGGCACGGCTAAAACGCCCTGAATATTCCGAATACAGGCCTGTTTATTGGTATTTTGCAGGGTATTAACCCAAATTTTAGAATAAATTCGTCTTATCCGTCTGTTTATACTGATATTGAAAGGCATAACCGTACCCGCTCTGATTTTCCTGCCGAAATGCTTCATTTGAAGTGTTACCGCAGGGCGAGCGCGTTAAAAATTCTCAGGGAATAGGCGCCGAAGCCTCCATTTGCTCGACAAATCCCGATTGGAATAACAATTGCTCAAGATATTGATCGGACCAGGCCATCTGTTTGATTCTGCTGGCGATGCTTCTCTTTGAATCGCTATCGGATCGTGCCAGGGAAAGCGCGGTTTTTCGGATGAACCCTATGTTCTCCGGCCCATTGCCGCTTTTTATCCGGCAGGCATCCTCCCCAAACGCGACGTCAAGAACATAATGGAGGGAATTCTCGATACCCCAGTGGGCGCGGACGCTGGTGCCAAACACGACCGGGTCGGCGGGGAGGCTTGAGATATAGTACCGCAGTTCGGTTGAGACCGTCTCGCCGACCGTACGGATGGATTCAACCACGCCTATGGATTTGATGGTCTTCCAGGCCGGATGGGCGGCAATGAGCCAGGAAACATCATCGGTTACGGCATAGTTCCGCCG
>JAISBR010000043.1 GCA_031266095.1 Treponema sp.
TCGCTCCATTTCTTGATACAATCGCCGATAAGTTCCCGCGCTATCTGGAGGCGCTCGTCAAAGGTGATATTGTCGTTCATCGCCACGACAAGCCGGTATTTGCCGTCATACGTGGTCAGAGTGATGTTGCCTTTCTTTCCGCCCCAGCTCTTGCCGTACTGTTCCGCCGAAAGCCCTACAAAAGCATAGATGTCATCCCGGATACGTTTCTTAAAGTCTCCCAGGATTTCCTTCATCTTCATCGCTTCATCGGCAATCCGCCTGACCGTCTGATCCCGCAGTTTGTCAATTTCTTTTACAAGCTCAACGGGCACCTGCCGACCCTGGCTATCCGTCATAGTTTCGTTATTCATCATTGCCTCCATGCGCTGAATTGTTTTTTAACCATCCTTTGATTCTTTCAAAAGACTGCAATTCGTCTTTTGCTTTTTCACAGACCCGCGATAAATCGTAAACGATAAACGCAAGGCCGATCCGCCAGTCCGCCCAAAATGCCAGGGCGGTAAAAATGACAGTAAACACCCAGTCAAGCACATCCATCGTCTTATAAGTGATTTTTATTTTCTTGCAATTCATAACCCGCTCCCGAATCCATAGCCCCAGCCTGATAAGCCAGGGCAGCTTATGGCGTTCCCCAAACTCTTTGAAGCAAATCGCCATCCGGTAAAGAAAGCCATACATAGCTCCCCTCCTCTCATAGTTTTACTGCGTCGGCAACATCCTTTATCGCCTGCCCAACGCTGTCGCCTTCAATCGACTTGGTACAGTAGCTCTGGTGTGTTGCCGTGTTGGCAAGTCCCACGGCTTTCATGCCGTTAGGGTACTCGATAAGCCAGAACTCAACCGGAACCCCAGCCTTTTGAAATCCGAGTTCCAAATGCCGTAATGGTTTTGTATATAACTCAAATTCTTTCATGTTCCCGTATTTTTTCATGGCCCCTACCTCATCAACAGTTCGCCGCCGGCGGCGATTATTTCCGTGTCCGGCTTCTCAAAATACCTAGCAGGTAATTCTATAACCCGCTCCCGAATCCAAAACCCCCGCCTGATAAGCCAGGGCAGCTTATGACGTTCACCGAAATCTTTGAAGCGAATCGCCATCCGGTAAATAAACCCGCACATAGTTCCCCTCCTGTTAGTTTTTCAGAAATTCCCGTAGAATAATGGTCGCTGTGTTCGTTGCCTCATCCTCCAGATACGTCAGAGCAAGCCCAATCCGCCTTTTGATTTCATCGTATACATCATCTGGCATTGCACTGATGACCGATAATTCAAAAAAATTCATAGCTTCTACGTCCCCGTTTTTGACCATTTTATCCTTTAGGTCTTTCAGGAGTAGTATTCCTTTTTTCGGCATGCCCTCACCTCATCAGCAGTTCGCCGCCGGCGGCGATTATTTCCGTGTCCGGTTTCTCAAGGCGGTTAATGCCCATTAACTGGTGGACGCGGCCCATCAGCTTTACCAGGGTCCGGGTCGAGCCGTTGGCTCCCTTCACAAAAGCGTCAACGGTCTCTTTGGGCAGGTCCGTCCAGACACCGCCAAGGATTTTTTCCGCGTCGGTTTTTTTTAGCGTGTTGAGTTTTACCATGACTCCAATCCGGCTTTTCAACTGCTCGTGGTCGTTTTTGAGATTGCGGATTTTGTATTCAAGGGTGGGAAGCCCTACCAGCACCACCCCGGTGTGGGCTTTGTCATTGATAATACGGCGCACCAGTTCAAGGGAGCTGTCGGAAAGATAATCCGCTTCGTCAATGATCAGGACAGCGTCCCGGTCTTTTAGGGCTTCGATAACCCGGTCAATGACCGCGTTCATGCCGCCCTTGTCCTCCACACCCAGGGCATGGGCGATCTCGTTCATCAGCACGACCTTGGAAAAGCTCGGGTCAACGTCAATCAGCAGGGAGGAATAGCTTTCCTTCGCGTACTGCCGCAGGGCCGTTGTTTTTCCGCTCCCCGCCTCCCCGATGATCACCGCTATGTCCGCCTCGTCCTGGGCTATGGTGACGGCCCTCCGCACCTGTTCCATCGTAGTAGTTTCGGTGATAGGCACGTCCATCCGGGAAAGCCGCCGGGCTTCCCGCTTGAGCCACGCGTCAATCTTCTCCTCAAGAACCTTCACGTTGCCGTTATAGGCGTGGTTCTTGTAAGCGGAGATAACGCCCGCAGAATACCCCATGGCCTGGGCCGCCTTGCTCTGGCTGATCCGTCGGGAACCTCCGGTTCCCGCTCCCTCTTCCGGGGAACCGACGATGTCGAAGAACCGCTTGTGCAGCCCCTCGTCAAAAGTCATTACGTCACTCATACAATCTCACTCCTTCTATTTTTTTATCCGCCCCAACAGGGCGGGTATTGCCGTTAGTCAACATCGAACATCGTCTTGTATTTTTTCTTCGCCGGTTTCGGCGTTTCCACCAGGGTGAGCGGCGCGGTTGTTTCGGCGACAAGGGGATCGCCGCCGACTACTTTGCGGACTTCCTCCGCGTACAGTTCCGCAGGGGTCTTGTATGCCTGCCGGTCGTATTCCGCTTTTTTCTTGTTGTGTTTCGCCAGAAATTGACGGGCTTCCTTTTTTACTTTGTTGATCCGGCGGATGTCTTCTTCCGTTGATCCGTGTTCCAGTCCGCCTTCAGCGTCGCAGATGTAAACCCGGTCGGGCATGCTGAATATTGAAACTTTCCGCGCGTCATCCAGGCCGCGCCGGACTTCGACTTTTTCGCCCTGGCCCTTTGTGAGAAAATATTCCCAAAGCTCCCGGCTGTTATACCACATCCCGTCGATGCCGATTCCGTTCCGCTGTATCGTTTTGATTGCACGGCGGGTAAAAATATACTTCTTCATGTTTTCCGGGATGTCGCGGCGGGGAACAGCGTTTTCCTGAAACGCCTGCGCCGGGGTTTTGCCGCCCATCCCCTGACCGGTGTGATGGTGCCGCTCGTTATAGTATTGCATAAAATGATCTACCCGTTCCTTGATAGCGTCAAAAGTCGGCATCAACTCTATATCGAATTTCTTGATGCCGTTTATCGTGCGCTGGAATACCTTCATTTCCTCCGGGCGCAAACTCGTGTTTGAGCCGACGTAGGTTATTTCATATTTGTCAAACATTTCATGGAGGGTCCGCCAGAACCGTTCTATCGGTTTTGACTGGCCGTGATACGGCAGGCAAAAATGAATGTTCATGCCGCATTCGCGCAG
>JAISBR010000009.1 GCA_031266095.1 Treponema sp.
AATCCTTGACCCGTTCCCACAAGTCGTCTGTCAATTCCCATGATTTGATACCGCTTCCTGCTATTCTTTTCATACTTCCTTTATCGGTTCTTTTTTATTCCCGGATAAGTTCTTAGTAAAATAATTATTGTATGTAAACCGCCGGACGACGGCGTTCTTGTTCAACGGGATAATGATCGTATCCGGGAGGATGGTGGCAACGCACGTGAGCGAACGGGCTATGCCGATTTTACGAGTATGTGTATGTATAGGGCGATTGTTAGTCTTTGTAGTATGAGAAGTTAGGGTAAGGTAGTCGGGGGGGGGGGGGGGGGGGGGGTTACAAAAAGACATAACCGTAGCGCGGACGTTGCCGTGTCCGGCGCTGTCGTTTGCGGGGAGGCTGACTGTACACGTGGCTTGGTCAAAAGCATGGAAACAGTGTAGTTATTTACGGTGTTTTGTACAAGTCTTTGTCAAGGATCTTATTACAAGCCATATAGTTTTTTCAAATTCACTAAAGCAAAACCCATAGTTTGACTCATATAAGGGGAATAAAATCCGCTTGGCGCTTCCGGATGATCAGGCGGCGCTTCGGTCCTGGGCCGGGGCGACTTCTTTGGGGAGTTAAACATGGGACGAAAAAATAAGGTATGGACTGTGTTTGCGGCGGCGCTGATCTTGGGCGCTTGCGCCGGGGGAAAGTTCGGATTTTCTCCGCGCGCAGCGGATATCGACGGGACAGCGAACTTTCCGCCGGTAGAGACGGCTTCGACGGTGGAAACGGTACGGCTCAATATGACCGACCTGAGCCGCATGTTGGAAGAACTGGCCGAGGCGGAACGAAGCGGTGCATACGCGCCCGGTATGGGGCTTGCGGAGTCCGGTCTGCGGGAGAGCGCCGGAGACTATGCCGGCGCGGTGGCGGCGGCATATAAGGAATTGGCTTGGGGTTACGGCTGGGGCGTTATTCAAAAGCAAACGCTGGAACAGGGGCTGTTGAATGTACTTGCCCTGAAAAAAACCGGCGGCGAAGAGGCCGCAGTACGGACCGCGGAGGGAATTTTAGCCTTTACCCGGGGACAATGGGCTGAGGCGGAAAAAACGCTCGGTCCCTTGTTCGACGAGAGTGAGGAGCCGGACGGTTTTGTCCGGTGGATGGTTCTGGTTTGCGCTCTGGAACAAAACAGGGATGACCGGCAGGCGGGCGCGGCATACCGGGCTATCAGAGCTCGTTATGGGCAGTTCCCCGAGTATTGGTATCGGGGCGCCCGGATCTTTACGGGGGCCATTGCCGCGGAATACGCGGAGCAGTGTATCAGCCTTGTCCCTAACGGTCCCTTTGCCGGGGAATGCCGGAATATTCTGGCGTCCTTCGCCGGCCTTAAAAAAGAAGACGGTTCGTTCCTGAAATCAAAACTGGAGATAGAAGACATTATTTCCCGATCCCTCGGTCAAGGGGATCCTGAAATCCTTAGCCCTCTCATTGCGCTTATCGCCCTTCCTGATAATCCCTACACGATCTACGCCCTGGGCGCGCTGCGGGCGCTCGCGGCGGCGCCAAAATACAGGGATTATTTCAGTTCGCTGGCCGCAGGATCCGAAGGGCGGCTGGCTGAAAGGCTTGCATATATCTGCCGGGGTTAACATGAGAACGATTATTAGACGACACCAGGACTGCCTGCGGGTAATGCCCTGCATTCTCTTTTGTGCGGCTTCCCTCTTCGCGGGTTCCTGCGCCGCCGCTGAGGAAGATCTGTACCGCTACGCCAGGGCCGGTGAAATGTATGCCCAGGGCCGTTTCTCGGAAACCGCTGAACTTCTTGAAGGAATCAAAAACTTTCCGCCGGCTCTGGTACTCAGGGCCAAGGCGGAATATTTTTCAGGGGAGCTTGAAAAATCCGAAAATTCCTGTCGCCTTGCAATCAGGCGGCGGCCCTCGGCGTACGAGGCAAGACTCTATCTGGCCAGGATTCTTCGAGACAAAGGGGAGCCGGCCGGGGCGGAACGGATCGCCGAATCCCTGCTGACGGATAATCCCCAGGATATCCGGGCACTGCGTTTTGCGTCAGGACTTGCCCGGGAACGGGGAAAGACCGAAGAGGCCGCAGCCTTCCTGGATCAGGCGGCGGAACTTTCCGCCGAATGCGCTCTGGTTCTGCTGGACCGTTCCCGGCTGCACTGGACTGCAGGCAGGGGAACCCAGGCGCTTGAGGATCTTGCCCTGGCCAAGGCAATGCTTCCCCGGGATACGCCGCTCTCGCGGTCCGTTGAACATCTTGAATCCTCTATAAAGGAGGCTCTGCAATGAGACGCCGGTTTATTCGAAAAACGGTGAAGCACTTCTCAAAACCGATTGAGTTTTGGGGAAGGCCGGTCATTTTGGTTTTTACAGCGATGCTCTTTTTCTCTTGTGAATCAATGCCTGTCAATTATTCCCGAAGTAAATCCTGGCTTTTGAGAGATAAAAACCTCTGGGGGACTTTCAGCCTGCTTGGAGTATCGGTTGACCGGACAGGCGGCTGGGACTCGGTGGAAAAGGAAATTATTGGACTTGCCCCGCTCTGCTTTTGGGAAGAAGGCTGTCAGATGATAAGCGATGGCAAACCCGCGGATTACGCGGCGGATATACAGCTTAGGGAACGGGAATACAGTTCAGGCTGGAGGACAAAGCGTTCTCTTTCAGTGGAGGTACGGATTTGGGCTTATGCCGATGGAGAGAAATCGGTTTACGCGAAAACCCTGCCTCTGGCTGCGGGGAGGGTTATCGCCACCGGAGATCGCAGCCTTTCTTCTTTCGAAACGACGAACCGTATGCTTTCTCAGGCAATACGGAAAGCGGTGAGACAGCTGGCCGTACAAAAAGGAAAAGCGTGATGCGTTTTTTTTCAAGGCCCGTCATTTCGGCGCTGTTTCTGGTTTCCGCCGCCGCCCTGCATGCACAGGCCGGTGATCCCGCTTCCGTATCAGGTGAAAATTATCGGCGTTCCCTGAGTTTCGCGGCAGCGATGGATATGGCAACAGCTTCCTCGGCGGAACTGCGAAACGCCTACGCCTCACAGGGGCTTAAGGATCGGGCCTGGCTGCTGGGAATCCGCGCCTATCTTCCCCGGCTGGGATTGAATATTTCAGAGAATGACCGATTGCAGCAGCTTGGTCCGGATTCATTTTTGAAAAATTACGGGATCAGCCTGGATCAGCTGCTCTGGGACGGCGGCAGAACTTCCATGTCCCGAAAACTTGAGCGGCTGGATCTCAACCTGTCCCAATCCCGCCTGGGGAGAATGGCTTCCGATATTGCTGAGTCCGCTCTAAGCGCCTATCGAAATGTGCTTTTGTCAAGGGAGGTTCTGGCGATCAGGGAAACGGCGCTGCAATCTTTGATGGAACAGCGGCGGATTCTCGCGGAAGAGACGGCGCTCGGTCTCGCTCTGCCGATGGATCTGAGCGAGGCGGATCTTAGCCTGGCCGGGGCCCGGCTCGAGATACATTCTCTCCGTTCAGATTTGGTAGAAATGGAAAAACAATTTGCCGAACTCCTTGGACTGGATTCCCTGCCCGTACTGGCGGAAACCGTTGATATTAACCGCGAGCTTATTCTGCCCAGCGCCTCGGCGGCAGGTTCCCTGGCTGAACAGCGGAATCCGGAACTGGCGGAATCCCGTTTTTCCATCACCAAAAAAGAAGGGGAACTGCGTTATGTCTCCCGTTCCTGGATTCCGGCTTTCAGGATCACGGGGAGTTTCGGACTCAACGGTCAAACTTATCCCCTTACACATCACACATGGTCGCTGGGCTTGAGTGTTGAATTTTCCAGCCCGTGGTTTCAAAACAGCTTCGGTATTCAGGCAGGCTGGGAGCCGCCTTATGACAAGAGCGCCCAGTTTCAGAACAGCCTGACTCCCCTGCCGGACCCCGCCGCCGGACTGAATAAAAGCCAGGCGCGGCTGGCCCTGGCCCTGGAAAAAGAAAAATACCGGATCACTTTTGAGCGGGCCGGACGTTCCGCCCGGCGGGGAGTGGAAAAGTGCCTCTTGGCGGATCAAAAACGAAGACTGGCGGTAGAGGCAATCAGCCTTGCCGCCGAGCGTTACCATGTTGAGGAAGTCCGGCTCAGCCTGGGCCAAATCACCAGGCTGGATCTTATGGAGGCGTTTATCGAATACAGCCAAAAGGAAATTGCCGCGGTGGAAACGGCGATAACCGTGCTGGAAGCCGAACAGGAACTGGAACGGATTTTGGATCTCAGGCCCGGAGAACTGACCGCCTTCGCAGCAGCCGGGAACAAATCGATTGACGATTTTGTTTTATCGCATAACAGGAGCGAATTATGAATATAATTTTTCTGAAAGGGAGTAACGATTCAAGCCGGAATCGGCATGCCGTAAATCAACGGAGCTTAGGGTTATTCCTATTTCTCCTTCTTCCGGCCTTGTTTTTTTCGGTGTGCGCGGAAAAGCGGCAGCCTGTTGAAGAAGAGTCGCCGCGCGGTGTCAAAGGAGTCTCCGTTACGACACGCGAATTGCCGGAAGAAACCGGCGGTTTTGGATCTCTTTCCTTTCTTACCAAAGTCGATGTAGCTGCGCCCCAGGATGGCAGGATCAAACAACTGTATTTCCGTGAGGGTGATACGGTAGGACGGGGAATACCGCTGGTTCTGCTGGATAATTCTCAGATTGGGCTGGCGGTGGAACGGGCTGAAAACAACTACTCCCAGGCAAGGGCGGCCCGCGATCTGGCCGGTTCGCGGCTTTTGGAAGGAGAATTTCAGGCTGAGGCCCGGCTTCTTGCCATTGAAAAGGCCGAGGCTGAATTGACCCAGTTAAAAAGAAACTGGGAAGAGGATCAGCGGAAACACCTGAATCAGGAAGTACTGTTCCAGGCCGGAGGCATCCACATCGAGGCTATACTGACAAGCCGTTTCAGCCTGCAATCCGAATGGGAGCAGATCCTCATTATGGAGAAGGATCTGGAGATCCTCCGCATAGGCTGCCGGGACAGAGATCTTGTCGCGGCGGGTTATCCCGTTCCCTCAGACGTGGTGGAACACCGCCGCGCGCTTGTTTCTCTGATGACCACAAGCCTCAGCGCGGAACTGGGAGCGGCCGCTGCCCAGTTGGAGGCCACTGAAAAAGAACTCTCCTCAGCGCGAATCGCCCGGGAAGAGCTGCTGGTACGCAGTCCAACTTTGGGTGTAATAGGGGCCAGGTATTTTGAGGAAGGGGAACGGGTCAAGGCTGAGGATAAAATACTCACCCTTATGGATACCGCTTCCCTATACGCGATCTTCCCGGTCCCTGAGAAGGACGCTCTCCGCCTTGAAAAAGGCATGAGTGCCCTGGTGCGGATTGACGGAACCGGTGAAAGCCGGGAAGGCCGTGTGGATCTGGTCTATCCCCAGGCGGACAGTCAGATACTGAGTTTTATGGTACGGGTACTGCTGCTGGACGCCGGGGATCTCAGGCCGGGAATGTTTGCCAGGGTCCAGGTGATACTTGGCCCTCCCCGGCTGGTGACCGCCATTCCGGAGTCTTCGATTATCAACAAAAGAAATAATGAAGGAATTGTTTTTGTGATTAACGGGAATGTTTTGTCGGAACGGAAAGTAGTCCTGGGACTCGTCCTTGATGAGGAACGGGAAATTACCTCAGGCCTTGACGCAGGTGAGTTAGTTGTACTGCGCCCTGATTCTGAGCTGCAGGAGGGAACCTATGTCTCGCTGGTTGATTAATATCTTTTTAATTTTTTCGGCCATGTTTGTTTCCTGTGACACGAACAGTGGATATATACCAGGGTTTATGGATCTTCGTCCCATCGGCATGACCATCACCCCATCGGAATCAGACGCCCTGCTTGACGGTGAATACAGTCCGGTTATCCTCAGCTTTGATACGGAGATGAGGAAAGAAGAAACCGAAGGTATATTGCAAATAAATTCCGATACCGGAGCGGCGGCAGGAGACCGTTTTTGGAAAGGCAGCAAACTGTACTTTGTACCGGCCCCGCCGTGGACAGCGGGAACTCGTTATGCGCTAAATATTTCAGGAACTGCCTATTCCGAGGACGGAAGGGAACTCCGGCTTGAGCGTTATATATCCTTTTTTGCGATCAATAAGTCCGCCCCGCCCCGGCTGGAAAATTTCAGCCCCAACGACGGCGCGTCTGTGGAGACAAGCGGTTTGACTCTGGAACTTCATTTTTCCTGTCCCATGGAAAGGTTCAGCGTTGAGGCCGCTTTTACCATTGAGGGAGCGGGAGAGAAGAAATTTGAATGGTCAGACGATGACACGGTTCTTAAGATTATTATGGAAAAGCCCCTGCTGCCATGGACCGTATATCATTGGACCCTGAAGGACGACGCAAAAAGCCGCGACGGGGTTCCTCTGGCGCGAGAAATTTCTGCCCGGTTCAGTACTGATTTGGATAAACTTCTGCCCCAGGTGACCGGGGTGTTTCCTGTAATCTTCTCCGGAGGCCGCTGGCTTCCCACAGGCGGCAGTATTGAAGGAGACCTTGGTTCCGGACAGGGGATCATTGTTGAATTTAACAAGCCCATGGGGGAAAACATGCTCCGGTCGCTCCGATTCGATCCTGAGCTCGCGGGCAGGACTGAAGCCTTGTCTGACAAGAGCTTTGTTTTTATCCCCAGCCGGGACCCTGAGCCGGAAAGGGCCTATACTCTCATAGTTTCCGCTGATACCAAAGACGCCGGCGGCCTTAAACTGGGTACTGATTATCGCATAACATTTATTCCCGATATTCCTTTTTTAAAGATCATCTCATTCAGCGTTGACGGTGCTTCTTTCCAGAACGGGGCCGGCAGTTCAATAGTTGATTTTATCAATAACTCCAGACTGCCAATTTCACTGGATACGGCGGCCCAGGGAATTTTTCGTTTTACCATCCGTTTTTCCCTGCCCTTCAGCCCTGGGGCAAAGCTGGACACGGCGCTGGCGATTTCCCTCAGCCCGTACTTTCCGGGGACCCTGAATTCCACAGCCCTGCGTTCTGTTACATGGCTTTCGGATGACCGTCTCAGGATGGAATGGGAAGGCCTGGAAACAGGAAACACCGGTGAAGCTCATCTTTACCGTCTTTTAATTCCCGGGGGTAAAGGGGGAATCCAAAACGGCGGCGGCATGTTCTTTGAGGAAGATCAGATTCTTTATTTGGAGACAATTCAATGAGTAGCAGAATAGATAAGGGCGGCGGATACACGGGTGTACCTGCAAGGAAGAGCCGTAAAGGCCGTGTACTCTTCGTGCTTTTTTTCGCCCTTGTTTCCTGTACGGACGGCGGACTGGGCTTTTCCGGCGATCTGCTGCGGGATTCCGTTTTTGAGGTTTCAAAATGGAGTCCTGGCGGCGGCTACTACGCCGATTCTTCGGCAATTTCAGTGTCGCTCAGCTTTTCCCATGTCCCCGACAGGGCGAGCGTGGAGCGGTATTTTTCCCTTACCGCCGACGGGAAACACCTGAGCGGCGCTTTTCGCTGGGACGGCGGCCTTATGCGATTCATTCCTGACGCCCTTCTGGAAATAAACCGGGACTATGTGCTGAGTGTCAGGGCGGATGCCCATGATGAGCGGGGGCTTTCCATGGACAAGGGTTTTGAGGGACGCTTCACCACACGGCCGGATAATACCCGGCCCGCGCTGATTTCTGTGTTACCCGCAATGAATAGTACGGTAAAAGATCTCAACACCGATGTTTGCCTTGTTTTTTCAGGCCCCATAACCCTTAATTCGTTACGTGACCATGTTTCATTTGACCCGTCTATAAACGGCTTGTGGCGCCTGGAAGAGGATGGGACCGCCGCTGTTTTTAGCCCGGCGACTCCGTGGGATTACGGTAAACGCTATGTGCTTAGAATATCGGCCTCATTTGAGGACAGTAACGGTATGACCATAGGCAATGATTTTTCAAGTGTCTTCACTATAGGGACGGACACGGATAAGCCATATTTAACCGGTGTATGGCGTATAACGGCAAAAAAAGATGACAAGAGACTTTCAGGCACGGTGGATAATTCCGGCTGGGAAAAAGATGACCGGCTGCGGTTTAGATTTTCCGAACCGGTGGATACCCTGTCGGTGAAAAATTGTCTTTCCGCCGAGGGAGCTCCGTTGCTGCGCATGGAAACTATGCCCGGTTTATACGATGAGGCGGTTTTTAGCTTTGAGAGTCCGCCTGCCCATGAAAGCCGTTTCTCTTTCAGGCTGAAAGCCGGAGTAAAGGACAGCGCCGGAAATGAGAGCGTGGATGAATATGCGTTCAAAATATATGCGGACGGCGGACAGTCAAAGCCGCCGGCACTTGTGGGTATCAGGATTCCTATGGCGCCGGACAGTGAAACAGATAAGGAATTAACCAGCTATGAAATTGATTCTCTCTTTGAGGATATTCCGATCAACGCCGCCAGCGCCCTTGATAATGGGAAAGATCGTTATCCATATAACGAGAAGACCGAGACATGGATCGAGTGTTACTTTGAAACCGCTCCCGGCCTCTCGGTAGATACTCTTTCGCTTATGGCCCTGTTTCACATTGAAACGAGCAACAATGTTCTTGTTTTTTCACCCCGGCTTATTAAAGAAAGCGGCTTCTCGGTTTCGGACAGCCGTCCAGGATGGGAACAATACCAGCGTCTTGAGATCAGGGGATTCCTCACCAACACGATTAATTCGGGGGTGGTGAATATTCATGTCGATTCGGGATTACAAGACAGCGGCGGGAACCGGAATGAAAAAAAATTCCGCATTTCCTTGTTAAAGTGAGGAACGTTAATGAAAGGAATAATCTGCCTCTGCGTGCACCGGCCCGTGATGGTGATTATGATTATGTCCGCCCTTGTGACAGCCGCCCTCTTTTCCATTTCTACGCTGCCCCTTGAACGGCTGCCTTCGTTATCTGTACCCAGGGTGACAGTTGAAACAATCTATACCGGAATGGCGGCTAACGACATGCGTTCACTGGTTACCATTCCGGTGGAAGACGCCCTTTCACCGGTAAAGGGACTTGAGCGGATACGGAGCGTCTCCCGGGACGGACGATCGCTTATCAGCCTTGATTTCCGCTGGGGAACAGATCCGGTTGCAGCCTCCGCTCTTGTGCGTGAGGCCGTCGATACGGTGTATCCAAGCCTTCCCGAAGGAGTACTGAAGCCTGTGGTGACTCAGGGTGATTACGAGAGCGATCCCCACGCAATTATCGCGGTACGTTCACTTCAGGGTGACGGGAGTTTTGCCCGCAGGCTTGCCGAATACGAACTGCGGGCAAGATTCCGGAAAATCGACGGGGTAGGATCGATCATTCTGGTGGGCGGAGAAATTGCCGAGGAGCGGCTGCGGATGGATGTGCCGAGACTTGCCGCACTTGGCATAGGTCCGCTGGATTTTGTCAGGGTACTCTCAGGAGAAACCATAGATATCCCCGCAGGGAATGCCCGTGAAGGGGACATGGAACTGGTGGTGGTCGGTAAAGGCAGACCGGATACGGTAGAAGAGCTGGCGGAACTGCTCATTCCCGCCGGAGGGGCCGCGCTGAAGCTGGGCGACGCCGGGGATCTGAATCTTGAACCGGCGCGCCGTAATAGTGTTTTTGTTTTTGAAGGCGGGGAGGCGGTGGCCCTGGAGATATACCGGAGATCCGGAGCTGACCCGCTGCGCCTTTCAAGGGATATACGGAAAACGCTAAAAGAAGCCGCCCCGCTCTTTGCGCGGGACGCCGATATCATCCTGGTCCGGGATTCCACTCCTTCTTTGATCCGGGGCATTATTGGCCTCTTAATATCTGCCGGCTTAGGCGCCGCTGTGGTAATTGTGGTCCTGGTTGTGTTTATCCGCCGCCTCCGTTACAGTCTCCTTGCCGCCTTGTCAATTCCGATATCTGCGGCGGCGGGCGTCTGCGTTCTGGCAATAACGGGAAAGTCCCTCAACAGCATGAGTCTCGGCGGACTTGCCCTGGGGATCGGTCTTGTTTCGGATACGAGCGTGGTCGTCTTGGATCTGCTCCACCGGGCGTTTGGGGCGGGGATAGGACCGCCGGCCCCTGAGGAAACAGGCGATAAAGCCGCCTCAATTGCCGCTTCCAGCATAGCCTCAACCATTACTACCGCGGTGGTTTTTGTGCCGGTGATTTTTCTTCCCGGCCCCCTGGGCAGCCTCTTCGGCGATACCGCCATTACCCTGGTTTCCTCAATAAGCATGGGATGGCTGTATGCCCAGTTCTGCCTCCCTTCCCTGTACCGGATGTTCTTTACAGCAGACGGACATAGTTTCGGATCCTTGTGCTCGATTGAAAAAAAATACCGTTGCATGCTCGCGCCTTCACTCAGGCGGCCTTTTCGGATCTTCGCGATTGCCGCGCTGGCAAGCCTTGCCGGAGGATTGTTCCTGCTGCTCCGGCCCGCGGTTTTTGTCAGTCCTGATGAGGCTGAAGAGGTATGGGTTTCGGTTGTTTTCCCTCCGGGGACGCTTATTGAAACAGCCGGAGCCTCGGGTGCCGCGATTTCCCGGATTATCGCGGACCTTCCCTGTGTAAAAACGATTTACGGCAGGGCGGGTGCAGAAGAAGAAGATGTCGGCCGCAGAGCCGATACGGATTACCTGAAAGAAGAACTGATCATTCGTTGTGTGCTCACCGGGAGAATAAAACCGGAAAAGGCCCTTGCCGAAATAGCAAAAGCGGTAAACGCGCTGAAGAACCAGGGGGGAACTCTGTTAGACGCTAAGGTTTCTGCATACCTGCCGAAAGACCGGACCGAAACGCACCTGGGGCTTTCATCGGACCGGACTTTCGCTATTCTGGGGAAGGACCGGGAGGAAACCGTTGAGAGGGCGATCATAGCGGCGGGTCTGTTCAGGGACTATTCCGGCGGGGTTACCGTATCACTCAGGCCTCAGGGCCGCCGGCCGGAATTGCGGTTCTACCCGAACCGGGAGGCCGCCGCGTATCTTGCCGTATCCGCGGCGGATATCGCGGAATCCCTTTACACTCTGAGCGAAGGGATTGTCGCATCACGGCTTGAGATTGAGGGCCGGCCTATTGATCTGCGGATATCAGGGACGGCGCTTTCGGAATATTCCGGCAATTCCGGACCGGAATCGCTGCTGGAAAATATTCCCCTGAGAACGCCCCAGGGAAAAACGGTTTACCTGGGTTCCCTTGGCAGGATAGAGCGGCATGAGGCGGAGGCAGCGCTGGCACGGCTTGATCGCGCCGATGTGATCTATCTGGATCTGCCGTCCTCAAAGAACCAGAAAAGTACCGGGGCGGCGCGGGAAATAGCTGCCCGTTTTTCCTGGTTTACCAGGGCAGCTGAGTCCGTTTTCAGCCGTTATCGGAATTCCCTGCTGCTCAATATTTGTCTCGTGTTGATCCTGCTCTATATGACCATGGGCGCTCAGTTTGAATCTTTTCTTCTTCCCCTGATCCTCATGCTGACCATTCCGTTCTCCATTGCCGGCGCGGGTCCCGCGCTGCTGCTGTTTGGAGCCGGCCTCGATTCAGGGGCCGTTCTGGGCTTGATCACGCTGTTTGGCCTCGTGGTGAATAATGGTCTCATACTGTTCGAGATCAGCGATGAAAAGATACGTTCCGGCTGCTCTCCGGCGGCGGCGGTTTTTAGCGGAGCTTCGGAACGACTGCGGCCGATACTGATTACCGCCATGACCACGGTTTTTGCTTTGTTTCCTGTCGCGCTAAATCCCCTGGGTAATGCCCAGAAGTCAATGTCCGCCGCCATGCTGGGAGGGATTGCCGCCTCAACCCTGCTCAGTCTCTTCGCCCTGCCGCCGATCTTTATACGGTTTTTTCGATGGAGAGAACGAGGATGAAAATTTTTACCGTGTGGTTTGAAAGAAGAAAAGCAAGCCTTTGTATATTGACAGGAATATGCGCCGTATCGTTATGCGTCATCTTGTATTCAAATGAACAAAAAGGAAAAAACGGCGGCGGATATTACTCGATAAGTATCCGGCATTACGGAGTTGATGCCAGGGAGATGGAACGGAGCGTTGCCATGCCGCTTGAGGACGCCCTTTCCTCCATTCCGGGGCTGCGGACGCTGCAGAGTTCCAGCGAAAATGGCCTGACCCGGGTCTTCGCGGGTTTCAGCCGGAACAGCCGGGGTCAGTACGAGGCGATTCGGGAGGCGGCTCAAAGGGTATATGAAACCCTGCCTTCTTCCGTACAGCGGCCTGAGATACAAAGTTCTGACAATTCCCGAATCCCCGTCTGGTCCGCCGCGGTATTCGATACTACATCCGCCGCTGACACCGCCGATACGGCGTTGCTTCTTGAACGGACCGTCAAGCCCAAACTGGAAAGTCTTGATGGCGCGGGGGAAGCACTAATATCCGGCGCCGGCCTGCGGGAGATCATTGTTGCCCTGGACCAGGAAAAAGCCGCCACCCTTGGCCTTAATCATTCTTCGGTAGCGGCGGCGCTGAGTATGAATGACGCGCTGTTATCCGGAGGGACTCTCAGATACCGGGACAGGGAAATCATTGTTACTGTGGACGGACGCTATGGCCAGCCTTCAGATTATGGTTATTCAGATCGCGTAACGACGAATATCAATGCTCTGAGGGACGCCCTTATCCCAATGGGGGATGGCAAGACAACGGCGCTCATGGAGATCGCGGAGGTATATGAACAGGAACGGATACCGGATACCCTTTCCCGCCTAAACGGAAAACAGGCGGTGGTGATCTCCCTGATGGGAAGTTCCGGCGCTGATTTACGAAAACTTTCCAGGAGTATACAAAAAGAGCTGGCATTCCTGTCGCTGCCGCTGGAATTCACCGTGCTTTCAGATCGGGGCGAGGAAGAAGCCGCGGCGTTTCGTTCTGTTTTCAGCGCCGCCTTACAGGGCGCTTTCATGGTTGCCCTGATTAGTTTTCTGTTAAACCGGGGAAAGGACGGATATTCCCCCCTGGGGCTGAACCGCGCCGGAGTTTTCTGTGCCCTGGCGATTCCCGCGATCTGCCTTGTTTCCGCTGCGTTACTCGCAATAAGCGGATTCCCTCCGGATCGTTTTGTTCTGGCCGGCCTTGCCGCCGGTATCGGCTCGGCGGTTGACCCGGTTGTCCTCTGCTCGGAAAAATTACGAAAAAGCCGGACTTACGGCGAGGCCCATTCAGCCCTGGGACAGCTTAGGGGACCTCTCGTCGCCGGTGCCGCCACTACGGTCGCCGCCCTGCTGCCCCTTAGGACGATGGACATTGAGGTAGGTATTATTGCCTATGCCATCAGCGCCGTCACGCTGGCGGCTATGGCGCTGAGTCTCAGCCTGCTGCCTCCCCTGCTGCTCTGGGATTTGGGATCACCTGCTCTGAAGCGAAAAGCCTCTTTGCGGAATTCCGCAGTCTCTCTGCCGCGGCGTTTTATGTTCCTTGCGACATTCAGATTTTTTTTCAAATACCCCTTCCGGTACGGCTTCCGAAAAATATGCCGTTTCCTTGCCGCCAATACTGTACTCTGTGTGCACCATCCGGCCGTGGTTCTGTCGAGCTCTATTGTTCTCTCTATGGCCGGTATCCTGGCGCTTTTTATCAGAGGGGCTGATGCGGGAACTTACGGTTCTGAGAATTCCCTCTACGCTCAGGTTGAATTCGAGGGGGGACTCTTGGCCGAAGAAACGGATCGCCTTCTTGCCAAATATGGGGAGACTTTGGCGGGAAAAGACGGAATAACCTATGTGGAAACCGGCGCCAGAACAGGGGCCGGAAATTTGCTGGTTTCATTTAACCCTAAACGGTTTTCCACAGACGAGGTCAGGGAACTTGCCCGTTCCATTACAATTCCCGGCGGCTTCGTGTTTTTAAGCGAAGCCCCGACGGCTGAACGTTACTGGGAAATCAAGATATTTGGTGACGACGATCAGAAATGCCGGGAACTGGCGGAAGAACTGGCCCGCTCTTCCGCCGGCCTTCCCCTGGTGAAAGAACGGGTACTTAATTTCAAAGAAGGAAGCAAAAGGCTCAACCTGTTGCCGGACCGGGAACGCCTGGTTGAATCAGGCATCAGTTTTTATCAGGCGGCTGATGCGTTGCGCCGGGGGGTACATGGGCCGGTGGCTTATAAGCGGGTGGGTCCCCGGAACGAAATTGATGTGCGGGTACGGACAGGAACGGGGACGCTTTCGCGGACTGAGACGCTGGGGATACTGGTTTTCCCGGGAAAAAGGGAAGCCCAAGCCGCGCCGCTTAATTCTCTCACGCGGATACGGGAAGGTGTTGAACCGGCGAGTATCAGGCGGGAGGATCGCCGCCGCATGGCTTCCATTACCATCAGTACCAAAGCCATGGATCCCCGCCGGGTGAAGAAAGAACTGGCAGGCTTGTTCGGAAAACTTGAATTGCCGCCGGGCTATTCAATTGAATTCGATCCGGAGGCGCTCAGGCGGGCTGAAGCCCTGTCGGGAACCTGTCTTTCCCTGCTTTTGGCCTTGGCTTTCTGCTATATGGTAATCGCCTCAGTGAATGAATCTTTTACCATGCCGCTGGCGGTACTATCCGCGGTTCCTCCTTCTCTGGCGGTTCCCGCCCTGTGCCTTGCCTTTTCCGGTCATCCACTGAATCTCCCGGCGGCCTGCGCTTTTGTAGCGGTAAGCGGCATCACGGTTAACGCTGCGGTTCTATGCGCCGGAGGGATACAAGATTCTCTGCGGCCGGAAAGCGGGAAACCAAGCCTCCGTCTGTACCGGAGCCTGCGGCAAAAGATACCAGCATTATTTGCCACTGCTGGTACAACCATCGCCGGGGCTCTGCCCTTTCTCCTGCTCAGGGAACAAGCTAACGATATAGTAAGAATCTTGTCGCTGGTTACCACCCTTGGAGTAGCCGGTTCCTGTATCTGTTCAATAAGCGTTGTCCCGGCGCTTTCGCTGATATTAAAACGATCAAGCTTCTCTCAAAACTGAAATTTTGGAAGAGACTTATCGATCGGCACTACATTTTTTACAAGGAATTTGTTTGATGGCTGAAGTTATCGAACAACTCTATTTATGCCTGGGAAAGGAATTCCGCTTGAGCGGGATAAAATTTTATTTAGGTTATACGCCATGAAAAATAATTCTAAAAAATCGCTGTCCGCTGTACTGGCGCTGATTATGGGATTGAGTTCTTTCCTGGGATTTGCCCAAACCAATCCTGACTCTCCGCAGGGGATGCGGTCTATGGGGGAATTCAAGGGTTTTGACAAATCGGTCTTTGACTACCACTTCAGCAGGGCCGACAGGGAAACGAGGACCGACCGCTGGATATTCGAAGCCAGGCGGGGTATTGGTCTTGCGCTTAACGCCTGGGAACTCTTCGCGTCGGATCTCTACGATAATCCGCTGCTTCTGGAAGGAGCCAGAAAACAAATTGAAGACTGGAGCGCCGGTGAGCTTGAAGAGCGTTTTTCCCAATGGCTTATGGGCCGTTTTTTCGGCGGCGCCGCCGAAGAGATGACGGAGCTGCTTTCCACGACGATAAATGAAGCTCAGCGCCGGTATACCTATCACCTGGACCCGGAGGGAAATATCATATATGACGACCAGACCGGCGATCCTTTGGTAATACGCCCCGGTGAGGAAGGACGGGAATTTTCCAATGACCTTTACTCGTGGCGCTATACCGTGGAAGAGAACGTTGCGGCCAACACCGGTTTCCTTGAGGCGGCGGTTGCCCGGATGTATCCCGAATTGTTAGCCTACATTCCTCCTGAAATGCGCGAATCCCTGGGAACCAAAATCACCGCCGCAGGCTCCGATTTTGCCGAAACAATACGGAAAGAATTTGAGAGAATAGCCGCCAGAGAGGAACGGATCTTTACCGGGCGGAGGACCGGGGACGTGTGGAGTCTGCGGAAAAAAAGCGATGACGAGGCTGCCTGGGCCGTCACCACCCGGCTTATAGGAGAAGTCGAGGATGCCTGCACCAGAGGCATAGCCGGCCTCGCAAGCCGCATAGAGGAAGCCTCCGCCGGCAGCGGGGATTTGTCCATTATGGGAGAAGAATGGCTTGAGATGTACCGGGAACAATTTGACCGGGGTCTTAAAGCATGGGAACAGGCCGAGGAGCGTTTCTTTATCCGCCGTATTGAATGGGAACAGGAAGCGGGCAGGCTTTTTTCCGAGGGGGAAGAATCCTGGCTCACCGCTTTTAATCATTTTGAAGAAGAGCGGAAAAAATGGGAATTACAGACTAAAGAACTGTACGAATCCGGTGAAGCGATTTTCAAGAACGCCTCCGCAAATTTGGAAAAAGCTATTGCCGAAGCTAAAATCGAATTTGCGCAAAATACCCAGCTGAGAACAGAAGCCGGCGCCGCCAGGGCCAGGGCCCTCATTGATATGTATTTAACCTGCGGCTCGGGTGCTGCGGCAGCCCGGGAAAACATCCTGTTTTGGCTTAAACAGTACGGCGGTGAAAAAATTGATCCCGCCGCCGCCTCTTTCAGCGGCTGGCTTGACGGAGAAGTAAAAAAACAAGGTTCATCGAACAAGGCCGGCTTGTTAGGGGAAATAAAGAAATCATACGATTTATACGCCTCTTATTTAAGTAAAGCAAAAGACGCCAGAGATAAAATTATCGCCGATTACAGCGGTATTATTGGCTCAGGGGCGCTGAAGGATATACTCTCAGATGATATGTCAAGTGAAGATTTCGCCCTTGACGAATATCAGGCCGCCTTAATCAAAGCCAAGGCCGCCGTTCAGTACTGGGAACGTCAGACCTCAATCGCAGAAGCTGTTGCGGCCTACGCACAGGATTTGACCGCCGGAAGGATGACCGAATCCGAGGGACTGCGGTCATGGGAAGCCGCAAAGGCCGCTTACAATGAAACCCTGTCCCAGTATGAAAAAGAATTGCAAAACTTAAACGCTATTGGCGCGGACCTTCTGGAAAAACAGGCCTCTCTGGATATATTAGCGTTGAAATTGAAGGAAGAAGAGGAATATTTAAACGCGCTGAATCTTGAATACTCTACGTTGATTGCGGCTAACGCCGTAAATCGTGATGACTATATGCTTGTCGAATTAAATATGAAATATACCGGCCTTCTCGCCGAATACCGGCTCTTAACCAGGTCCGGAGACGAGGCGCTGTATAAAACTTCCCTTGAATATTCCCTGGAACTGGGTATTGCCGAACACAGGGAGACGGCTCTGGCCCTGCGGAATATATTGATAAACGGTGACGGGGAAAACCTGAAATCCCTGGCTGAGTTACGCGCGGCCGCGGCCGGTGTCCCGAACCCTGAGGCTGAGATGGACCTACGGATACGCCTCAGCGGGATTGATCTGCTGGATGCGGGAACCGGTGCGGAATGGTATTGCAAGTCACGGGATATAACCCTCACGGACTCAGAAAAGGCCGAACTGGCGGGGAGAAAATTAGAGGAGCGTTTAATCGCCGATCTGGAACATAGTTTTGATACCCTGCTCAAAAAACGGATTGCCCTGGAAACAGAAGCGCTGTACTGTTTTTTGAACGGAAACGCGGGGGCAGAAGGGGACGGAGTTTTATTATCCCAATGCTGCCTCGTGGACAGCGCTGACGCAGTCAAGGGACTTGCGGTTTTACAGATCCTGGACGAACGGCTTCAAGCCGGAGACGGCTATTTTACCGGCAATAACGAAGACGATGAAATGATCCTCTGGTTTATTGAGGGCGGGAGTTTCTTTTACGGTTCCGAGGCTTTTCTTGCAGAACAGATTGACAACTATCGGTTCTGCGGAGAATTGCTGGAAGTATATGAAAATTTCACCGCCGCCGCGTCCTTTGCGGTAAAAGAGGCCTGGCAGGACAGCCTGCTTGATATGAGCCATTTATTCGCCGCATACGGCCTCAGCGTCTCAGGTTCACAGTTACCTGATATGCAAAGCCTTTGCGCGGTTCTTACGGCAAGGCCCGGCGACTTTGTTCTTAATACCGCCCGCTTTCTCCGTGATTTTGATCGTTGCTTTTCTCTGATCCCCGAATGGCTTGAGTCTGAGATAAACAGCTGGAAAAACGCTTTTGCCGAATATATCGCGCTTACAGCCCTGTATCAGGGGAAAATTCCGGGTAAAAACACAGCGGCGCTTACGCTGGAACAGGAAGAGATTGAAAGCCGCTACGAAACTTTGGCGTACAATTCCCTTGAGTATGCCGACGCGAAAACAACCGGGGAAATAAAACTCGCCTATGCCGCCGTAAATGATGATGAAATATTGTTGTCGTATAGGATTCTTATCACCGGAATATTTGAACAAAGGAATCAGGAAGCGGTGCGGGCGGCGGATGAAAAGGCCAAGTATTGGCGGCAGTACCTCGCCGATGAGTATCTCAATGAACCGGATGCCCTCATTACCGGGGCCGCTTCATGGAAAGAGGGAGCAATGCTTGACGCCCGCGATAACGCGGTTATGAGCGCCGGCCTGGTCAATGACGCTTTTGTTTTGTATTCATCCAATGACTGGGAAAAGGAGATACGGGAAGCGGATTTTTTACTTGAAAACTATGAGGCTGAAATCACGAAGATACAGCGCCATCTGAATAACGCCGCCGTCTTGCAGGAAGAACTGGCGCGTTTGGGATGGGGTTATGAATACACAAAAATGGCGCCGGCTGATTTTAAAAAGGAACTTGAAAAGCGCTACACGGCGCTTAAAACACGGGAAGCGGCGTTTAACGCCCTCAGGGACCAATATATTCTTGACGCGAAAATATTCGCCGGGGTCGGAGCGGCCTATGACGGGCAGTACGCTCAAGTTAAAAAAACATTTGAAGATACGGAAGAAAAAAGATTTGGGTATGAAACCCAAGATGCCATACGGAGATGGGCAAGTACCGCCTATCTGGGATTGGAAACTGATGAGCTGACCAACTGTAAAAATCATCTTTTGCAGACTCAAGCCGTTCTGACAGTACTTTCGGATCTCTATAACGATGAAGAACGCCGGCCCTACGATACCCCCGATTATCAGGCCATATATTCGAAATATGAACAAAGCTTCAATAATGCCCTTGTTTCACTCAATGCCTTTAATACCCTGATGACGGCGATTGCCGAGGAGTCGATGAACAATGACAATATGTTTAACTCGTACCGGACATGGCTGAATACACTGGGAACTGTTCCACAATATGAATCAAATTATATTTCCTCCCCTGACAGGAGCGGCTGGAATATTCAGGATATCATTACCATACAAGAAGATAAACTTGCCTTTTCAAAAAATGAGTTTATGAGAATCGACGGAATAGACGCGAATGACGCGAAAGCGCTGCAAGACTATTTCGATTCCTCCCGGGCTTTTGAGGGGGAAAGGCATGAGGTCAGTAATTTCGAGACAGCCCTTAAAGGCCTCAGTCAAAGAATGGAAGGCTATTTCAATATCCCCAATAAATTGTCTCAATGGGGCCTTGCAAAGGACTATCTTATAAGGAGCCTAATCAACGCAAACGGAGATATATGGTTTTTACAGAACAAATATGTAAGAGCCGAAGCGTTGATGAAGGGCGGCTCTTTGGCAAGAGCGCCGTATAAAACAGGCGTATTTGAACCTAACGAGAACCTCGGAGATTATATTTCCGGTAAGCAGAATACTATACGTACTGCCCAGCAGCGGGCCTGGGATAGTCTCAGCGCGGCGGAAAAAGCGGATCTTGAATTCTATGTCCTCATAACCCTCTCCGGAAACTGCAATAATTACATTTATGGATTTTCACAGTATACGGCCCTTAAGGAATATCAAACGGCGCATGACAAGGTAAAGAGTCTTTATAAACAGGCTGATGACAAGGTCAACCGCTGGTGGGAATTTGGTTTCGTGTATACTGAAATGAGGGATATAAACAAGTCAACCTATAAACGGGTGAAGCAGTCCCTGGAACAGACAAAGAGTTATGTCGGGGCATGGGAACGCGGTTTATTGGGGAACATTAACCGGATAAAGGATTATTCATCCGCCTATGCTCTATCCTGCGCCAGGCTCGATGAACTGGAGGGAATTGCGGCGCCCGGTCAAAGTATAGGGTGGAATGAAATAAGCCGCGTCTTAACGATAGCTGGAGGATTGAAGGCTGAAGACATGGCGGCGCTTAAAGCTGCCTGGGAAGCAATGCTCCGGGATGCCGAAGGGACCTTTGCCGATGTACCTGAAGGACTCGCGCAATTGGCCCTTTGGACCAGAAATGAACGGGATAAAGACAAACAAGCCCTGGATAACCAGTGGCGTCTTGATGAACAAAAACGTCAGGAAAAGGAGAAGATGTTCTATAAAACGGTGGAAACTTTTCTCGCCGGAAACGCGGATGTCAAAACTCTCTCCACCGCCGCGGAAGCGGCCTATGGGAAGGATACAGCGGCATGGAAAAATCATCTCACGAATATTGAGAAGACGCTGATAAATGACCTTGACGCTTTTCTCGCGTATGGTTCCGCCTATTTCGCCGATTTTTCGGCTCTGGGCGATGAATACATTTCCCTGGTTGCCAAGACCCTTAGCAGCCGGTATAACGCGGAATTAGCGGTTCGTGAAACTGAATGGGAGGAACAGCGCCGGGATTTAGCGGAAAAATACCGTACCTGGCAGGAAACCGCGGGGCTGATAACCGAGCGGGGCAGGGAAGACTGGAAGCTGAGCGGCCGAAAAATGGAAGAAGCCTATAAACAGTGGAACAGGAATTTTCTTGAAGAGCAAAAACGGATCAGCGCTTCCTGGGCTGAGGCCTATCTTGCGGGACTTGAGGACAAAGAACAGTGGCTGCAACAAGCCGCGGCCGCAGCGGACCAGGCCGCGTCCGAGGCCTTTTTAAGCGCCGTCGGAGCCGGGGCGGAACGTATGGCACGTATCATAGACACCAGAGAACCTATGGGCATACTGGACGCCACGCCGGAAGCGGAGAAGCTGCTTGCGGAATTGTTGAACAGCCCGGGTCTCGGTAATGTCGGCAGTATCTTCGGCATCCTGAACGGTATGTCCGTTCTTTCTCCGGCGGCGGTCAAGCGGGGTACGGGCGGCGTCAATACATGGGACTCCGGCGTCATCAGGGCTGCGGCCGCCGATCTGGCACGGGAAACCAACGCGGAACTGGCCGACAGGGAAGCAAAGAGGCTGGCCTTCAATGCCCGCTCCGCCGCAGCGGAAGCGCTTAAAACCCTTACCACTAATGTGGACGCCGCCAACAGCGGTTTCAGGGAAAGCATGGACAGGATGTACATTGTGCAAGGACAATGGAGAAAAAGCGGAAGGAAGTATATTAAAGATATTATTGTTGGTTCCACTGTTTTTCAGCCGGTTATCACCGAAGAGAAAAAGGTTGAAGGCTATATAGATTACCGGATGGACCCATTGGTACTGAAAACAAACCTCGACGAGGATTATCTGGCCGGCCTGAATTCATTCGCCGTCCGGGGACTCATTGAGAATGTGTACCATGAAATTGAGGCCGCCGGATTGGAAATATTCGGCAGCGGTGACAGTCAGGAGATACGAACCGGTGAGGGAAAAGATCTACGGGTACGCCGGCTTGGGTCTGGAAAATTTGGCGCTTATATCGGATACGAACCGGCTTTGCGGCCTTCGGGCGGCGACAGCCGGGATTCGATGTTTTATGATCAGGGAAGCGGAGAGCTGGGCCGGCTCATAAGCGAGTTTTACTATTGGTCCATTATAGACAATAAAGGCATCGTGAAACTTTCCATAGCAGCCTGGGACAAGCCGCTCTGGGATGATCGGGGCAGCGCTTTCAGCGCTCCCAGTATCCGTTCCGCAGCAGATGTAGTGGTTGGCGCCATCGCGCTGGCGGCGACTCCGGTGAGCGGCGGCCTAAGCCTGGGAATGTTGGCCCTAATGGCCGGTATAAACACTGCCGATGACCTGCTGTTTAACGCGCTGGACGCGGGCTATGGGTATAAAACCATTGAAGAGGCGGGATTTGCCTTCGGCAAAGCCGCAGTCATCAGCAGTATCAGCAATCTTGGTTCCGGCGTTTTTAACGGTCTTAGCAGCGCCGCGATGCAGACCGCCACCAGCGCCACCGGTAAAGTTCTTATTCCGGCCGCCATGACCGGTATACAGACAATCACAACCGGTCTTGCCGTCGGCGCCATCGACGGTATTACCTATGACCGTGAAAACGGCTGGGGCTATTCTACCCAAACCTTCACTCAAGGCATAAGAGGAACTATGACTGGCGCGTTATCCTCCATGGCTTCTGTTCTCACATCGTCAACACTGGGACACATTAACAGCGGCAGTGACATGGAAAAACTTATCGGCCTTTCCCGGTTAAATCAGTCCGATATTGGCGCGTTAAACGGTTTAATCGGCGCTGTCGCCGGACAGGGAATACAGTATGCCGCCGGAGGTGATTTCACCCTGAATCTGCTTGATACTAATTTATTGAAAAAAGGAGTGAACAGCGCCGGCCTGCTTGAACTTCACCTTGGCCGTAAGGGCTTAAAAATGAATATCGGAAGCGACGGCGCCAATGTCAGCCCCAATACCGTCATAGAAGCCGCGCGCGGCGCTTTAGCCTGGAATGTGAATAACCGGATTGATAAATACACCGCCAATAATGTTTTCAAAGAGAAAGTTACCCTTCGAGCGGAATATGGTTTTGGCGACAAGGAACAAACAAAGCAGCTTTGGAATATTCTTGCCGGAAGAGATGAGATTTGGACAAGTACCGAAGGGGCTTACGGCGCTACGACAGAAATAATCAACGGTAAACGGATTATTAAGATCGGCGCTTATCAACCCGGAATGAGTGTGGAGGATCAGCTGCGCCTTGCCGCGATTTTTGGGCATGAAGCATACCGTGACGGTTACGCTACGGGAGAGATGAACGAGGAACTCCGGAAAGCCTCAATCGCGAGAACACTTATGGGAGATCGGATCAACCAGGACTATCAAGGGTTCTATGATTACAACCAGGACTTTGCCTTTGAGAGCTACCTGCTTGCCCTGTCAAACGTCTTAGGAAACGAGACCCTGTTTGATGACTACCTGCAATTTGCCTATGAAAACGACGGCGATTATTTTTGGCAGTGGGCCAGCACCGGAAACGACTACCAGAACATGGATCTTTACCGGAGCATACCGCTCTTTAACGCAAAATCCCTGGAACGGGTTGAAGAGATAAACGGACAGAGACTTGAGGCAGCGTTTACCTCCTACAAGGCCGATTTGGCGGGAAAAGAAGGGTATACCGGCGCTATCACGGATTTTGTGACCAAAGACGGCAAGACCGACGAGGCTTTGCGGCTTGAGCTGCAAGGCAATAAGGCGCTCCTTGAAGGATTCGGGTATAAACCACTGGAGTTTGAATCAATTTATCTGGCAGGCTGTATGTTCATGTCTGCCAAATACGGCGCCGAGGCGATTACCGGAAAAAAATTCGAGACGCTTTGGTTAAATGAGTATATAAAGGAGAATGAGCTTTTTGTAAAGGGAAGAGAAGCGGAGCTTTCCAATGAATTGATGGCTAAGATCATGACTCTTCTTGCCGGAGGACAATATGCGGTCAGTCTTACCCAATCAGGTCTGCCTGATCCGGCGCAGCTCTGGAATTTAGACCAATCGAATGATATGTACCTTGCCCACATCAGGATAAAAAAGGATGGGACAGGCGGCGCTTATCATTCCGCAATGGTTTCCGGTATTGATTATACTTATGATGGGGACGGAAAAATTTCCGGGATAAGCGCGGTACATGTGGCGAATCCTTGGAATGGAAAAAGCGGATTTACCGGGAAAACCACTTATACCATGGATCAGATCGCCCGATGGGACATATTCAAGGCAAATCCGATTCCGGATTTTACAACGCCGTACAAAGGGAATCAGCGTGACTTAAGATCCGTAATAATGAAATCGCTGGGGAATCTCAAAATATTCAAATAGGGCTCCATGGTTTCACCCTTCGTTCCAATGCCCCACCTTGCGGATCTTCTGGTTCCGGTAACGGACTAGAACCGCGGGGTTGCGGGTACAGAGATCGCACAGTTCCTTGACGAGGATTTTTTTGATAATTGCCGCCGCCGCGCTGGGGTCCTGGTGGGCGCCTCCCGGTGGTTCAGGGATGACGCCGTTGATCACTTTGAAGTCCAGAAGATCGCCTGAGGTTATCTTGAGCATGGCGGCGGCGTCTTTTGCCCTGCCGGCGTTCCGAAGCAGGATCGAGGCACAGCCCTCGGGGCTGATCACCGAGTAGATAGCGTTTTCCAGCATGTAGATCTTGTCTCCTACACAGAGGCCGAGAGCGCCTCCTGAGCCGCCCTCACCTATAATGACGCAGACGATGGGGGTTTTAATCTGGCTGAAATCCCGGAGGTTACGGGCAATTGCCTCGCCGATGCCGCGTTCCTCGGCGCCGATGCCGGGATATGCGCCGGCGGTATCCACAAAGGTGACGATGGGGCGGTGAAATTTTTCCGCCTCTCTGGAGAGGCGCAGGGCCTTACGGTAGCCTTCGGGGTTTGCCATGCCGTGATTGCGGCGGACATTTTCTTTGAGCGTTCGTCCTTTCTGATTCGCCAGGATAGTAACAGGGCGGCCCTCAAGGAAGGCGATCCCGCCTATAATCGCCGGATCATCGCCGAAGTTCCGGTCTCCGTGGAGTTCGATAAAATTATCAAAAATACGGTTGATGTAATCAAGCGAATAGGGCCGTTCCGGATGACGGGCAAGCTCCACCCGTTTCCAGGCGGTCTCAATGCGGGATCCGGACTCAATTTTTGCTTCCAGGCTTTCAAGTTCCCCGCTGGCGTCAATACCGGCTTCTTCCGCCATTTTTTTAAGTTCCGCGACTTTCTGCTGGATGTCTGAAATACTCATTGTCTTCTCCTGTACTTGATTGCACCTAACAATTCGTTAAAAGCGATGCAGATCAATCAGCCGGGAGAACAGCTTTCGCTGTTCCTGCCGCCTGGCGATAATATCCACAAAGCCTTTTTCCAGCTGAAATTCAGCGCGCTGGAATCCCTCAGGCAGGGTCTGCCTGATCGTTCCCTCAATGACCCTCGGACCGGCGAAGCCGATAAGCGCGCCCGGCTCGGCGATGGTAATGTCCGCCAACATGGCGAATGATGCGGTAACGCCTCCGGTAGTCGGATCGCATAACACAATAAAAAAAGGAACTCCCGCTTTGTCCAGTTCAGCCGCGGCGCTTGAGGTTTTGGCCATCTGCATCAGCGAAAAGATTCCTTCCTGCATCCGCGCGCCGCCTGAGGTGGTGTAAATTACCAACGGGAGCCTTTCTTCCGAACTTTTTAGCATAGCTCTGCTTACCTTTTCACCCACCACGGAACCCATGGATCCGCCCATGAACTGAAAAGACATGAGACCCAGGATCAAAGGCTTTCCCTCAATGGTACAGGAACCGGTAATTACCGCGTCTTTCATCCGGGCCTTAAATTCAGCCTCGCTGAGTTTTTCCTCATAACCCGCAAGATCGATAGGGTTGAGTGATCTGAGGTTAGCTGAAAATTCAGTGAAACTGCCGGGATCGACAAGGTACTTGATCCGGTCCATTGGTTCCATACGGTAATGGTGGTTACAGGAGGGGCAGGTTTTCAGGCTGCCATCTATTTCTTCAACGCTGTGCTGTGCGCCGCAGGCCGGGCAGGGCACGGGATTGTCTGTTTTTTCAGAGGACATGTTTTTTTCCTTTTGCCGCCGGCAAACGGGCGATTATGTTTTCATAGTAGGATGTTCCAAATATGCCTGAACGGAACACTTTTTCACCGATGATCTGGCGTTGTTCTTCCTTATTGGTTTCAATTCCCGTAATAACGAGTTCCCCAAGGGCGCGATCCATGCGGTCAAGGGCCTGGTCCCGGCTGGGAGCGTGGACGATAAGTTTTGCCACCATGGAGTCGTAGTGGGGGGGAACACTGCAGCCCGCGTACAAAAACGAATCAAAGCGGGTGCCGGGGCCGCCGGGAACATCAAGCCTGGTAACCGTGCCGGGACCTAATGCGTTGATTCTACATTCAACCGCCCAGCCCTCTATGTGTACCGCCGCGGGGTCTGTTTCCATGCGGCCCGTAGTACAGGCCAGGATCTGCTGGCGGATGATGTCGGTATTGGTGACGAATTCACTCACCGGATGCTCGACCTGGACGCGGGCGTTTACTTCCATAAAATAAAAATTTTTGTCTTCCACCAGGAACTCAATGGTTCCCGCACCGCGATATTTTAACTCACGGAACATCGCCACCGCGCCTTCGGACATACGGCGCCGCATATCTTCGTCTACAACGGGAGAAGGGCTTTCCTCAATAAGTTTCTGGTGGTTCCGCTGTACGGTACAGTCCCGTTCTCCCAGGACCGCCACATTGCCGCCGTCGGAGATGATCTGCAGTTCAATATGCCGGGGATTTTCCAGATAGCGTTCGATAAACACCCTGCCGTCGGAAAAATTGGACTCCGCCTCCCGGCTTGCTATGGAAAGGTTTTCCGCCATGTCTTCCGGTCTCCGTACAATCCGCATGCCTTTACCGCCGCCGCCGGCAGCCGCCTTGATGATCACCGGAAAGCCGATCTCGTCAGCGGCCTCAGCGGCAATCGCGGGATCCGAAACCGCCTCCCCGGTACCCGGCGTGACGGGCAGGCCAAAGCGCCTGGCCGTTTCCCTGGCCTTCACCTTGTCACCCAGAAGCTCAATCACATCCGGATCCGGGCCGATGAAGATAAAACCCTTCTCCCGTACCAGCCGGGCGAATTCGGCATTCTCAGAAAGAAAGCCGACGCCGGGGTGGATGGCCTCCGCTCCCGCGTGTTGGGCCGCCATGAGAAGGCTGTTTTTAACAAGGTAACTTTGGGACGGGGGAGGCGGGCCGATACAAATCGCCTGATCGGAGAGGCGGACATGAAGACTATCCTTGTCGGCGGTTGAGTAGACCGCTGCGGTTTCAATCCCCATTTCCCTGCATGAACGGATGATCCGTACCGCTATCTCACCCCGGTTCGCAATCAGGAGCCGCTTAACCGGAGCCTTCCTTAAGGATTGCAGATTATCCGCCTGATCATTCTTTTTCAATTTATAAACGTTTTACCTCGAAAAGCGCCTGGCCGTACTCGACCAGATCTCCGTTAGACGCCAGTACCAATACAATTTCGCAGTCGAATTCGGCTTCCAGATGATTCATCATTTTCATCGCCTCAAGTATGCAGAGACTGTCCCCGGCCTTGACCCTGGAACCGGGCCTTACAAAGGGCGGGGAGTCAGGTCCCGCAGCGCCATAAAAGGTCGCTACAATGGGACTGGTGATGGTATCGTTTCCGCCGGAAGGAACCGGCAGTCCAAGGCGGACAGGGCTTGCTGGTTCGCTGTCCTGCGTTGCGGCTGCCGCCTGCAGTCCCGCGGACACGCCCGCAGGCGCTTGACTTGGGACACCCTGGGGAACCGTATCTTTTCGCAGTACCAGATGGGTAGTTCCGTCGTTCAACTCAAGTTCCGCGATAGAGGAGGCGTTAAATTTATTGATTATCGTTAAAATCAGTTTTTCGTCCATTGCTGCAGCCCCTGCTATAAATCGACTTCCGCAGGATTGACATCGGCGTCGTAGTTAACTCCCTCCACGTCAAAACCGTGAACCTCAAGGAAGTCATGCTTGAAGCCTTCAACATCGGCGATGCTCATGATGGTTTCCTCTCCGGCGGAATCCATCTTCTCCGTGGTAGCCCGCTGTACGTCATCCCGCATTTCCCAATCGTCTATCCGTATCCGGCCCTCAGCGTCCACCGGAACCTTCGACGGATCTGAACCGCCATCAACATAGAGGCGGTCCCTGTAGAGTCTTACGATCTGTTCAATACAGCCCTCGTGAAGGCCCTTTTCCTTCATTACCTTAAAAAGGCAGGACACGTAAAAGGGGATGACGGGAATCACGGCGCTTGCCCTGGTTACCAGGGCCTTGTTCACCGAGAGCCAGGCATAGCCGCCCCCGGCTGTCAATTTTTTATTGATCGCCCGACAGGCCCGTTCCAGATCTGCTTTGGCCCTGCCGATGGTTCCGTTCTTGTATATCGCCCAGGAAGATTCCGGGCCGATGTAGGTATAGGCCAGGGTTCTGACCGAGGGGGCAAGGACGCCGGCCTTATCAAGGGCATCGATCCACAGTTCCCAATCCTCACCGCCCATTACCTTGACGGTGTGGCGAATTTCCTCTTCGCTGGCCGGTTCCGCCGAGGCGAAAGTGAATTTACCGCTCATCATGTCGATGGTTTTTCCCGAACAGCTTTTGCCGATAGGCTTTATCACCGATCTATACATCACCCCGTCTTTTGGATCGGTCCGTACCGGCGACGCCAGGGAATAGATGATGAGGTCCACCCGGGCAGGGATACCCGCGGCGACTGCGATTTCCTTTATCGCCTTAATAACCTCATCCTTCATGGCATTGGAAAAGGCGTCGCCGTCAAGGGTTTTCGAGACCAGTCCCGCTTTGGCGGCCTCTTTGTCGAAGGTAAAGTTGTTGTAATAACCGGGGGTCCCCGGCTTTGACTCTGTGGCAGGCTTCTCGAAGGAGACGCCCACCGTCGCGGCCCGATAGCCGAAGCCCGCGGAAATGCGGCTTGCCAGACCGTAGCCCGTGGAGCAGCCGATTACCAAGGCCAGTTGTGGCCCGCCTGAAGACGCGCCGAGTGTTTTTTTCGCGTACTCGATCTGACGCCTGACCAAAGCGGCGCAGCCAACGGGATGACTGTTAATGCAGATATTGTTCCGAATCATAGGTTTAATGATCATAATCACGCCTCACATTTTTTCATTTTGACCGACCAGGCACATCCACTCGGCCTCGACGGCAAGTTCTTCGCCCACAAAGGCCTTACCGGATTGTTTTATCATCCGGGAAGAAACCCTCAGGTTTTCAATTTCGGATCGCAGCTCATCACCGGGCCGGACCTGGCGGCGGAATTTTACCTTGTCGACAGAGGCCAGAAAGAACAGCGCGCCGCCGCCAAGCACGCCCATCTTCTTTAAACCTGCGCCGCCTGACTGGGCCATGGTTTCTATCAGAATTACTCCCGGTACTACCGGGTACCCGGGAAAATGTCCCTTAAAGAAAAATTCTTTTTCGGTGAACACATGCTTAGCGATAATTTTTTCAGTGTAAGCCTCTACGATTTCATCAACAAATAAAAACGGCTCACGGTGGGGCAGCAATTTTTCAATTTCGTTCATGTTTTCCTCCTCCTCATTGAGCTATTTCTTATCCTCTGTACCTTCTGAATACCACCACTCCGTTGTGTCCGCCAAAGCCCAGGGAGCCCGAGGCGGCCGCAGAGATTTCTCCGTATTGGACTTTGTTGGGCACATAGTCCAGATCGCATTCGGGATCAGGATTGTCAAGATTGATCGTGGGGGGGTAGAATCCTTCCCGAATGGCAAGAACACAGGCAATGGCCTCAAGGCCGCCGGAACCGGCGATACAGTGGCCGGTCATACTCTTGGTGCTGGAGATCTTCATCTTGTATGCGTGATCCCCAAAAGCATATTTGATCATTTTGGTTTCAGTAGGATCGTTGATCTCCGTAGAGGTACCGTGGGCGTTGTAATACTGGATGTCGCCGGGTTTCATACCGGCGTCGGCGACAGCCTTCTTGATGGCGGTGCCGCCGCCCACGCCGCTGGGATCCGGAGCCGTTATGTGATATGCATCGGAACTTGCGCCGTAACCGGCAAACTCGGCGAGGATCTTCGCGCCCCGTTTTTTCGCGTGTTCTTCACTTTCAAGAATGAGGATACCCGCGCCCTCGCTCAGCACAAAACCATCCCGGTCGGCGTCAAAGGGGCGCGACGCTTTTTCAGGCTCATTCAGGCGCTTCGTGGAAAGGGCTTTGATCATCTGGAAACCGCCAACGGCAAAGGGAACAATGCAGGATTCGGCGCCTCCTGAGATGGTTACATCGCAGCGGCCGGAACGGATAAGGTCCAGGGCCTGGCCCAGGGCATCGGTACCTGAGGCGCAGGCGGTAACCTGGGTGTAGGCCGGCCCCTTGGCGCCAAATATCATCGAGATATTCCCCGCAGCCTCGTTGGAGATCATCAGCGGTACCGTAAGGGGCAACATGCGCCGGGGGCCCTGTTCAAAGAGCTTGAGGAATGATGCCGATAATATTTCGAATCCGCCGATTCCGTTTCCCAGCACAGTACCGGTCTTGTCAGGATCACTCATTACCAGCCGGCGTCCCTCCGCGCCGGGATCGCCAAGCAGACCCGCCCCGGTCAATGCCTGGCTTGCGGCCGCCGCCGCCATTTGGGCAAAGCGGGACATTTTTCGGGCGTCTTTTTTATCCAGCCATTGGGAAGGATCGAAATCCTTTACTTCCCCGGCTATGGTCACGTCAAAACCGGTGGTATCAAAACCGGTGATGCGTCCTATCCCGCTTTTCCCGGTCTTGAGCGCGTTACCAAATTCTTCCACCGAATTGCCAATGGGGGAAATTACCCCCATTCCGGTTACCACTACTTTTCTATTCATATAATTAATTCTCCCTGAGTTATGGCATAATGAATTAGCCAGCACAGCGGGACTTTAGTCCCATTTATATAAACATCCCGCCGTCTACCGGCAATACCTGTCCGGTAATATAAGAAGAAGCGTCGGACGCGAAAAAAAGCGCCGCCGCCGCGATATCTTCAGGTTTGCCGCTCCGCTTGAGGGGGATGATCCCGGCCATCTTTTCCCTGGCCGCCTCCGGCAGTGCGGCGGTCATATCGGACTCGATAAAACCCGGAGCGATGGCGTTTACCCGTACTCCGCGGGCCGCCGCTTCCCGGGCAAGGCTCTTGGTAAGGCCGATAAGTCCGGCCTTGCTTGCCGCGTAATTCACCTGCCCGCCGTTTCCGTGTAAGCCAACCACGCTGGACATGTTTATGATAGAACCACTCCGCCTGTGGATCATATCCCGGCCCACTGTACGGGCAATGAGAAAGGCCGCGGTAAGATTAATATCCAGTACTTTCTGCCATTCCTCAACGGACATTCTGAAAGAAAGGTTATCCCTGGTAATACCTGCGTTATTTACCAGTATGTCAAAGCCGCCCGATTCTTTGAGAGCGTTTTCGATAATCTCTTCCACTTCGCCGGTTCTGCCCAGGTCCGCGCTGATCCAGTGAAGTCTGCCTTCCGCTTTTTTAAGCCGTTCCTGTAAATCCTCGGGCTCTTTGGCGCTAAGGCCCCAAAGCTCGGCGCCCTCGGCAATAAACTTATCCGCGACGGCCCTGCCGATGCCTCTGGAGGCTCCGGTTACCAATGCCTTTTTCCCACGCAATACCATATGTATTACCTCATTATGCGTTGTTTTCGATTTTCGCAATATCTTCAACAGTCCCCGCGGTGTGACAGGGAATCCCGCTGCCCGAATCCCGCCAGAGTCCTTGCAGCACCTTACCGGGACCGACCTCAAGACAGGCTTCTATGCCACTGTTGTCTGCCGCTATGGCGGCCTCCTCATCAACCCAGCGCACGGGACTGGTGATTTGGGCAAGAGCGAGTTTTTTCGCCTCCGCGCCGGAGAAGACCCGTTTGCCCGTAACATTGGAATAGAAGGGGATACGGGGATCATGGAATTCAACAGTCTCAAGAACCGGACGGAAGGCCCCGGCCGCGTCGGCGATAAGGGGGGAATGGAAAGGACCCGCGACTTGTAACCGCAGCACACGGCGGGCGCCCGCTTCCCTGAAACGAGTTTCGGCTTCAGCTAACGATGCGGCGGTCCCGCTTATCACCATCTGCCTGGGTGAGTTGATATTCGCGGCATACAGGCCCTTAAGCCCGGCCGCGCTCCATTCGGCGATGAGGCTTTCAACTTGATCCGGAGGGATTCCGATAACTGCCGCCATACCCGGCGGCTGCGCCATACCCGGTACGAAATCTCTTTCGGCTTTACACAGGCGGTCGGCGGATCGCTGCATAGCTTCCCCTCTTGCGCTGACCAAACGGAAGCAGTCCCCGGCGCTGATGATTCCAGCGCAGACCAGCGCCGCGTATTCGCCAAGGCTGAAACCCGCACAAGCCGCGGGGGTGTAGCCCTGTTCGGCCAGAGCCTCGGCTGCGGCAAGGTTGGCCAGTGTAACTGCGGGCTGAGAAACATCGGTGCGTTTTAAGGTGTCCGCGCCGGATTCCAGCAGTGCCCTCATGTCCCTTCCGCATATACCGGAAGCCATGTCAAAAAGCGTCTTAACACTGCCAGAGGAAAAAAAATCCAAGGCCATTCCCGTATATTGGGCGCCCTGACCCGGAAACAGATAAATCACTTTGTTTTTATTCATATATCTACCAGTATCTACCAGATAATCAAATTTCCGCCATAAGTGAGACCTCCGCCAAAGCCGATGGTCATAATTAAATCTCCCTTTTTAAGCTGCCCGGACCGGTTCATTTCATCCAGGGCTATGGGAATTGAAGCCGCCGAGGTGTTGGCGTATTCTTCCACATTAAGGAAGAACTTTTCAATCGGAATATTCAGCCGTTTCCCCGCGGCCTGTACTATGCGGGCATTGGCCTGATGAGGAACTATCCGAGTAAGATCGTCCACCGTGATCCCCCCGGCCTCCATAAGAGCCTCAATGGTCTCTGTTACCGCCCTGACCGCGAAGTTATACACCTCCTGGCCTTTCATCTCAAGATGAATGGATTTGTCTATCGTTTCTCCATCCTTGAAGGGATGCCGTGAACCACCCCTCCGTATAATAAGGCTCTCCTTACCGGAACCATCTGCGCCCAGGATAGTCCGCAAAAGGCCGCTTCTACCAGGCTCCGGGGAAGGGGTTTTTTCAATCACCACTGCCCCGGCGCCGTCTCCCAACAACACGCAGGTTCCCCGGTCACTCCAGTCGATCAGCCTGCTCAACACCTCTGCGCCGATTACTAAAGCCCGCTTCCGCTCTTCACTGACGCTGAGGAGGCCCGCCGCGGTTTCAAGGCCGTAAATGAAACCGGTACAGCCGGCGGTAATATCCATGGCCCCGGCCCTTTTTGCCCCCAGCTTATCCTGCACAATACAGGCTGTGGAGGGGCATCCGTAAAAATCCGCCGTGACGGTTCCCAGGATAATCATGTCGAGGCTCTGAGCCGCCTCCGCTGCCGCCCGGTCCCGCTCTTCCCCGGCGGCCTCTGTGAAGCCCGCCGCCATAGCCAGGGCGTTTTTGGCCGCTTCCAGGGCAAGATCGCTGCACGCCGTATCCTCATCCGCCAGATGTCTGACACCAATTCCCGTATGGGACCTGATCCACTCGTCGCTCGTGTCGATCCAAGCCGCTAAATCGTCATTGGTAACTTTCCTGGACGGCACGGCCTTCCCGGTTCCGATAATTTCAATTGCCATAGCTCATTTTATGACAAATTTTATAATTTTGTCATACTCCTCATATCACGGATTTCTTGATTTTGTCAAGATAACGCTTTGACACCGGAGTATATAATGAGGTTGCGGGCCGCCGGATAATTGTACTCAAGTATCATGATTCAAGGATATTTAACCGTGTGTACGACAAGAAACAACAAGCCCCTTGTCATAATTATAAAATCATGATATATATATAAACAATATTAATTTAAGAAATGGTGACAATTTTAGTGCATGCGGACGTCATATAACGGCATTATCCAAGCTTCCCAAGCTTGTGACGCGGGTTCGACTCCCGTCGTCCGCTGAGAACGTAATTCCTTATAGCATAAGGAAATAGCCTACCCGAAAACGGGCGGCATATCACACGAAAAGGTAAAAGTGACGTTGAAAAGTGATACTTTTTGCCGGAAGGAGTTGGTATGTGCCCGAAGAAATCTCATAAGCCGTTTACTCTCTACCGGAAAGAAACCCAAGCCGGCCCGGTATGGTATGCGCGGTTTTGGGATGAGAACGCCCGGAGGTATGCCGTCACTCGGTCTACCGGTATTCTTGCTGAAGGGAAGCGGCAGCGTCGTTATGAAGCGGAACAGGCCGCCCGGGAAATGCTCCCATCTATCAGCTTCGCGCCGCCCGTACCGGAAAAGCCTTTTATCCGATACGTGGCTGATTTTTGGTCGCCTGATTCAGCCTATGTGAAAGAATGCGCCCTGGTCAAAAAGAAGCCCCTGTCAGCCGCCTATGTAACCATGAATCATGAAAATGTGCGCCGGCACATGGCGCCGTTCCCCGGCTTTCAGGATGTCACTCTCCGGGGCCTTACTGCCGGCCTTATCCGCGACTGGATCGCCTGGGCCGCCGATAAAGGGCTTTCCGGCCGGATCATTAACCTGGTGTTGCAAGGCATGAGAATACCGGTCCGATACGCCGTTATGCGGAAAGAGATTCAGCATGATCCGTTCAGGAACATGAAGAACGCCCCGGAAACACACCGGGAAAAGGGCGTCCTTACTCCTGCGGAAGTCTCCCGGCTCATTGCAGCGCCCATGCGGGACCCCCGCGCCAGACTTGCGGTTTTACTGGGGCTTCTCTGTGGAATGCGCAGCGGGGAAGTCCGGGGCTTGCAATGGGGAGACGTAAGCGAGGGACTTATCAACATACTCCATAACCTCCAGGAAGGAGAAGGGCTCAAGGTTCCGAAGTATGGAAGCAGCCGGATCGTCCCTATTCCCGGTGCCATTCAAGCGGCGCTTGAAACGGTTCGTACCTTATCCGGAAATCCGGGGCCGGAAATGTATGTTCTCAACAATCCTGTAAACCACAGGCCCCTAAGCCCCAAATATTTTCAGAGAGCGCTTCAGGCCGAGTTACAAGCCATCGGTATTCCGGGAAAGCGGGAAGGGAAAGACCCAGCCCCTGCAGATTATGTGAACGAGCAGAAGCGGCGGAATCTTACCTTTCACGAGCTGCGCCATACCTTCATAACTCTGGGAAGGCTTGCGGGAATAACCGACCTTGAGATTCAGGCTCTTGCCGGGCATAAATCGTCGCGGATGATGGAAAGGTACAGCCACGCTTCCCAGATACTGGACTTTACCGCGGCGCGGGAGAAGCTGGAAAAGGCGATAGGGGAGGTGTAGCCCCGGACTCTGGAGTTTAGGAAAATCCGGGACAACATTGATCATCTATAAGGATACTGCGATAACTATTATTATTCAAAAGATTCTGCTTGCATAAAAGATTATCTTGTGATATATTGAGTTTAGAAAATTAGATAATTGGCTGACCGAAATACGGAAGCCCGATAATCCATCCTGCCGGGGACGAGTTTTAACACAACTCTTTTCTCGCCGGAAATGGATCATCGGGCTTTTTTTATTTTCAGTCCATCACGTAGGAGGATTATTATGGATTGTCAGTTCTATTCAGTTTCGAAGGCCAGAGAAGCCTTGGGTGTATCTCGTCTAACGGTGTATCGGAAAATCGCCGAGAAGAAAATTCTCGCGATACGTATGGGGAGGAAGATCCTCATTCCAGCGGCATTCATCGAAACCCTTGTAACCCAGGCCATGTCCGGGGCGCAACATACTCCAACCCCGGAACTACAAGAAGCGTAACCGTGGAAGGGAAGAAACAAAGCCGGGCGGAGTCGCTCCTCCCGGAAGTCCTGCCGGATATTATCGCTTTATTGAATGAGGCCCCGGACTTCGGGCAATGCGGGTTAGAAATCATTTTTCACGATTCCCGCATTACCCGGATTATTTCCAGGAAAGAAGCAAGCCGCAAAGCGGACGAGCGGTAACCCCTCCGGGGGCATGGAGGGATGACCTGTGGCCGGAAAGTATGCACTTTATCTGCCCTATCACATAATAACCGCGCTTGAAACCGAGGGATTCTCTGACACCGAGATCGGGACGTTTGTCCGGGGTGTTATCAAATATCACCTGGAAGGAACGCCGCCAAAATTTGAAGACCGTTCCCTAAATCTGCTGTTCAGTAGCAGCAAACCGGAATTCGATAACAACATCGCCAAGTACGAAAATACGGTACATGAGAGGAGTGAGGCTGGTAAAAAGGGCGGCGCTCCAAAGGGGAACCGGAACGCCACGGGAAACAGGGGAGGCGGAGCCCCGAGGGGGAACCAGAACGCCGTAAAAAGAGAAGACCCGAAGCCTGAACCAGAAAACAAAGACAAGCAAATGCTTGAGTTTGAACCGGAAAAACAAACACAAGCAAAACAAGCAGATATAGAGTCAGTAGTAGAGTTAGATTTAGGTAAAGATATAGATAAAGATAAAAGTAGTAGTACCGCCGCCGCAGGCGGCGGGGAGGTTGTTTTTCCAAAACAACCCACTACTACTACCACAATTTTTAATTTTCAAAAGGAATGTGAACAACTGGGTTTCCCCATAACCGAGGCCAGAGCGCGTTCTATCTTGAAAGCAGGACTTGATCCCGCATGGTTTACAGGCCCCGGCAGCGTTCCCGCATATATAGCGGCTTATGTGAATAACGCCTATTCTGACAAAGCCCCGGACGAGCGGCTTAAGCTCTTTCTTTCCGCGTTGGCATGGGAGGATAAGCAGGACGAATACAGGGATTTTTTAGAAAAGCGAAAAAAACAGACCGGGAAGAAAGCGGAAACGGAATCTGAACGGCAACGGAAGGAGGCCAAGCGCAAGGCTACGCCACGGCCTACAGTGTGCGGCAATTGCGGGGCGGCCATGCCCTCCAATGGGGAGTTATGCCCGGCTTGCAATCATTACGCCGCATGGGACGATGAGCAGGGAAAATACGTCTTTCAAGAACGGTTTGATTTTTCCAAATTTGTGGAGGCGTTCAGTAAAAAACACCGTCACCGTATAGCAAATGACAATGCTGTTGGGGATGTCTCCCAATACTTTAGGGAGGCATAACCAATGACCCCTGAAAGCCGTGTTAAAGCCGAGGTTTTGAAATACCTGAAGCTCCGGCAGATAAAAGCCTGGTCGAATCCCTCCGGGGCGGTGAGGATACGTCCGGGAAAGTTTATGAGTTTCGGCCTGAAAGGGAGCAGCGATATTTTAGGGCTTCTCCCAGGGGGCCGGTTTCTGGCCGTGGAGTGCAAGGCCGAGCGTGGCCGGCTGTCTCCAGAGCAACGGCAATTCCTGGCGGACATCAAAGCCCTGGGTGGCATGGTGGTTGTAGCGAAGTCTTGGACGGACATAGACCAGGCATTGAGAGAAGGCGGCTATGTTTCAGACGGGCCGCTGTTTGAAGCCCCGGAAATCCGGGGCGAATGTTCATAGCTTGAGGGAGGAAATAAAACAATGGCTATTTGCCCGGTAAAAAGGTTTACCCCGGAACTAATCCGCGTCTATGCGGAAAAAATGCTTAAAAGGATAGCGTGTGGCACGTTTGAAGAAATCCGGTTACTGGAAAACAGCCCGGAACTTCCGGCGTGTTTACGGCTGTTTTGCGGGACATTGATCCGCGGCATGGAATCAGAGCGATTTGATACGCTTTACGCTCTCTTTGATTTTATCGACAGTAAAACAGTAGGAGAACAGTTATGCCGACACCATTTGTGAAGGGCGATCCCCGGATAAACCGGAGGGGCCGCCCGAAGAAAGGGCAGACCCTGACGGATATTCTGGATTGGGCGCTGGACCAGAAACGCAAAATAAAGAACGAGGAGACCGGGGAAGAAAAATCGCTGCTGCCGCGGCAGATGCTGGCGCAACAGCTTATTCACAAGGCGGTAGATGAGGGGGACGTACCGGCAATCAAGTATATCTATGACAGAATCGATGGCAAGCCGAAAGAGACTATCGAAATGTCGGAAAAGCGTGATGACATCCCCGATGACCCGGAGGAACGCCGCGCCTTGGCGGAGCGGTTTAGGAAAGAGCTTGGATTGGCCGAGGCCCCGGAACACACGGCAGAGCAGACGGCCACGGCAAAGAGGCAAACGGAAAATGGAACTCACGAAACAACAGCTTGAAATCATCAGGAAGGCCAGTCGTGGGATCGACTTCGGGCGCATAACCGTGTCATTCACCGGGCCGCCTTCAAACGTGGTGGACATCACGGCGGAAAAGCACATCCGTTTCCAGCACGATAAATTCAGGGCAGAGCCTGGCCCCGGACATGAAAGCGACAGCCGGTAGTTTCCGGGGCCTCATAGCGGCGGTGGTTAACCGCTCCCTGGCCGACCTGGAAAAAACCGAGGTCGCAATAAAGACAAGCCCTGCGGTTAAGGACGAGGCTATGGCTTGGATAAACAGCCCCGAGTGTGAGGCGTTCTGTGATGCCCTGGATATGGATTATACGGCGGTCCGGGAAAAGGCGGCGGCCCTGTACCGGCGTTTCCTGGAGGAGGCCGGGGGCCGCGAGAAAGCCCCCTGGAAGCCCCGTTGCCGAAGGAAGAAAATACAAATATGTTGATATTGAAGTGGTAAAGCAGAAATAGGACACAAGGGGAATGGCAAAAGAAAAAAGGCCGCGCTGGGAAAGCGAGACATGGAAGACGCAGGGAGTTACGGACAAGATTGTCTGTAAAACGTGTATATTCCGTTATATTGAGAGCGGAGGCGAGAAGGTAGAATCTCCAAATGCCGGGTGCTGCGAAATTTACGAGTACCCCGATTCCAAGCCCCATGAGGTATATTTTGACGGGGCGGAATGTGAAAATTACGAGAAGGACGAATAGCCTTGCAAGACATTCATGGTAACCGCCGGAGTTTTATGAAAACCCTCCAGAAGCTCAATACAAGCCCGTAGAGAGGTAGAACAAGCCGGATCATAAAAAGATGATACAAACCCCAAAAACCCCCGCCATGGGCTTCTATTGCATTCCTGGAGGGTTTTTTGAGGGGGGCGGGTTATCGGTGTTGAAGGGCGGGGAATGTCTCCCCGATTCTCTCCGGTATCGGGATCGTTTTGCTGGTATCAGCAACATGATAGGGCACGTTTTCCCGGCACAGTCCGGGGCGGCCCCGGAGGAGGCGGGTTACTAAGTAACCGGCTGCCGGGGCTTCAATTTGCCCCGGAACGGGAAAGAAAAGCCGCCGATTTTTTGTTGTAATATTCAGTACGTTCCGCAGGGGTCATGCCGGCTGTTTCGTCCTGAATTTTCAACCGTATGGCGTGGATTTCCCGGATACACCGGGGGGCTTCCATAACTTCCCGGTCGCTTAATATCCGGGGATCGTTCATATAGTCCCTAACCGTTTTCGTCATCGTCATTGATCACCTCCGAGGGCTGATATATCCCTACCTTTCTGTACCCTTCCCGGCTGTTTATCAGAGCCGTCGCCTCAATGGTTTTCCGTTTTACGATATGCTGAAAATTCAGGCTTACAATAAAGTCTAGTTCATTGACCGCCGCAGTCGCAATATGCAAAGCATCCGTGGGATAAGTTGCTTTTACCGCCCCCTCGGCAAGGTATACCGCCGCAAGCCGGTCCGCCTCATCACGCGCGGGTAGTACCGTAACACGGTAATCGTCTATGAGGGCCTTCATTGCTTCCCGGTGTGCCTGATCCTCGGTGCCATCCAGTTCTTCAGTGACATAGACCGAGGTATAAGGCTGGAACTTCCCGGCCTTTATTTCCTCAAACAGCCGCAGGGTATCGGCTCGGTATTGCGGGGCATCATCGGCAAAGGGAAAATTGAATATCGTGGTTTCAAGATAGATTTTCGGTTTGTCCATCCTCATGCTCCTTTTACTTGGTATGGTCCAGGGCTGTGGTTCCCGATGGCCGCCCCTGCCTGTCTACCGGCCCGGCAAGGGAGGACGGCGCATAGGTGGTGAAGGAGGAAGTAAGCAGGGCGTATGGCGGAGGCGCCCCGGAACCTTCCCGCCCTGCCGGTCCTGACAACCCCTTCCGTAAGCGTATAGCAGCCTCATAGGGGGCACGGAACCCTTAAAAGTAAAGTTAGGTGATCCGGGGCCATGAAACCATCCCAGAGGCTTCCTCGTGCGTCCTGGAGGGAATTTTGCCGGGTCTGGGGGGCCTCATATCTCCTCCCCGGTATCGTTCATGCGCCGATTTTGGTTCCATCTGGGAATTCAAAATACCAATGCTTATATGCCGCACCTAATACACCGGCGATCTTCTCCAATTCCTCTCTTGAGAGAGTGTCCTTTTTCAACTTCTGATTAAAGTTTGATGTTGTAGTCCCTATAGCCTCAGCAAGGGCCGCTTGCCTTATTCCCTTGTATGCTAAAGCCGCCTTTATTACCTGTTCATTGTTCACGGGTTTACTCCCCCTGTTTATAATATCGTCTGTTTTCTAAATCTAGTCAAGTAAAAGGTGTAAAAAATCAAGGGAAAACTATATATTGTACTATACATAAATCAAGTAAATACTAAAAAAATTCACTTTTTTCTCATTTTTTTTCATAAAAGACTTGACTATATTAATTAAACACTGTATTATTTTAAGTGTAGGCTAAAAAGGATATGGAGGTAACGAACTATGAATAAATCAGCAGTTTGCAGGATAGCCAATCGGATCAGCCGGGATGTTTCCCGCCATGACGCCTTTGTCCAAGCCTGGGCAATCGTGAAGGCCGGGGGCCTGGAACTGGCCGTCCGGGGCGTATCCTTCGGGAACCGGCAGGAGGCCCTCAAGCGGCTGACCAGGTATGCCCCGGAGCAGGTCAGGGCGGTACTGGTGCCGGAACCGGGAAACCAGGCAGACCCTGGCGCCGTAGCCGTTATGGTGGGCGTGAATGGCGGTCGGGGCCTATATCGGATTGGTTATGTGCCCCGGAC
>JAISBR010000012.1 GCA_031266095.1 Treponema sp.
GCCGGTTCAAGAACTCGAAGGCGTTTACTTCGTATCTGCGCTCGGCGCCGAAGGTAGCGGCCTCGAATACCTCCTGCAGTGTACGGGGGACGAACAAGCAGGGGAGGAAGCTGAGCTCAACGCTGCTAACGCAATCGCTGAATCATGTGCTTAAGGCGAGCGTGAAACTGAGGGACTGGTATATGAGGTTAAGCGAATATAAAAAGGCCGGGCTGGTACGGACGGGCTTAAGGAGGCGTATATTGGCGGAGATCTATCAGATGCTGAAGAAGGGGGAGTATCACTACGGGCGGGACGCGGTGAAACACGGGACAAAGATGGCCGCCTACAAAAAATTCCTTGAAAGTCAAACATTTTTGAAAAAAAGTGCTTGACTTTTATCATAGACGACCTTGTGGTGCATTTTTTCTTCAAAGCATGCCGCTTCTACGGGAATTACGGCGCTGAAAAAACTAAATGCTGTTGCCCTGCACCCGGCGTCATCTTTTCCGTTGACAGCGCTTCCCGCCGGGCGTATACTATCGGCGTATATTGCAAAGGAAGTGGGGTGCAAATCCCCCGCTAACCCGTAACTGTGAAGGGACTGTCCGGCCGCCGGAGCGGCGGGGACAGCCGGTTCCGCCTGTAATGGTCACTGTCTGATTGATGGGAAGGCCGCGGGAACCGGCAGCGCCCCAAGCCAGGAAACTTTGGTATACATTGGTCCTGTCGGGATCAATCATTTTTCTAAGCTTCGAGGAAGAGCCTTGAAAAAGCCGCTGGTATCCCATCCGACTTTTAACTGAACGCCGGCCCGCCGGGAAGATTGCATTCCGGGGCGGGAAGCCGGGGTTCGGGGGCTTCTTTTCTTCGGAAAGGGAGTTGCTATGTTTTCTCTCAACACGCGAAAATCCAAATCGGGGCGCTCTGTAGCGCGCACGGCCCTTGCGACCCTGCTTTGCCTGGCGTCGGCCTTTTTGTTCCTTGCCTGCCCCACGGGAGGGGGAGGGGACGGGAGCGGAGTTGCCTACACCCCCCCTCCCACGCTGAATGGTACCTGGAGCTCACAATGGGGTGACGGCTATACTATTACCGACACTACGCTTACCTATGATATGTCTGGTTGGGGCTATGGAGGCACTATTGGGACAACTACCAAATTTGACGATACCGCCGGCGTCATTATCTTCAGATACACGCAAGCGCCGACAGGTATGGATGCCGACGAGACCGCCGCTATCGAGAAGCATGTTATGGGTAAATACACAGCGGTCTATTATAAAAGCCTAACCGCCAATTCTGTCCAAATGTCAACAGTCAGCCAATATGATCAGCAGGATCCGAACAACCTGGACAAAACATACCCGATAGCAAATTCGCTGGGGGCGGCCAGAATCAAGTTCACCGCGGATAAGACCGGCGATTTTATCAGCCTGTGGGGCGACTACACTAAATAATGCCTGATACTCCCGGTTTCCCGCGCCGTGGCCGCTCCTTTGCGCGGGAAGCGGGAAGGCTTCTTCGCGGCAGGAGGAATAGCATACAATGAAAAAGAGCGTATTACACGGGCCGGGGTTTACCTGGGTTTCAGCCGTTTTCCTCCTGGCCGCCGCGCTGTGTGCCGGCTGTTCCATGCCGGCTTCAGGCGGAGGGGAGGGTGGGGGAACGGCCGCCGCCCCTCCGGTTACGGCTCCGGCGGGTTTCGCCTATGTGGCCGGCGGGACCGTCACCGGGAGCGATTCCTATAAGATGACTGTTACCGTGCCCAATGATCCCGCCTATGACTTCCCCGGTCAGACTTCCACCCATAAGGGCGTATTTGTCGCGGGCCGGAAAATCGTCATCGCTCCTTTCTTCATGGCAAAACATGAAACCGCCCGGAGGCTCTGGTACGAGGTACAGTCCTGGGCGCTTGCCAACGGTTACGCGTTCAAGAATACCATAAGCGCGTCCGGCGGTTCGGTCTCCAACCCGGACAAACCGGTAACCAACATAACGTGGCGTGACGCGGTGGTCTGGTGCAACGCGTACAGCGAACAAGCTGGCCTCGAGCCGGTGTACCGCTCGGGCGGTGCCGTACTCAGGGATTCAAGCGACGCCGCGGTTTTCGGTAATCATAACGTACAGATGGATACAGCCAAAAACGGGTACCGGCTTCCCACCGAGGCGGAACGGGAGTATGCGGCCCGGGGCGGCGACCCCGCTCAAGCGGACTGGATGTACCGGTACGCGGGGAGCAATAACCCCGATGAGGTGGCCTGGCATTACGGAAACGCCAAACTGGTGCTGCAGGATGGGGGAGGGAAGGCTCCCAACCGGCTCGGCATTTTTGACCTGTCCGGCAACGCCCAGGAATGGGGCTGGGACTGGATGCACTACGGATCGGATGTAACAAGCCAAACGCCGCCGGACGGCGTTTCGTACACCAGCGAGCGGTATTTCCAGAAACCAATGGCGGGGGGCGGCGTAAACGCCAATCCTACCATGTCCTGCGTGGCGTACCGCTGGGGCTACGGTGACGATTATAAAGACGGTTATGTGGGCTTCCGCGTGCTGCGTAAGGCGGAATAGATTCAAGGAAAAGGGCTTATGATGATTCTTCCGAACGTAAAGAAAACCAATACACGGCGCCGGATAGCGCTCGCGGTCCTGCTGTGCCTCGCGCCGGTCTTGTTGTTTCTTTCCTGCCCCATGGAAGGCGGTACGGGAGGCGGCGGTGGAGATGGAGGTGGAAGCGGCGGCGGCGATACTCCTCCCTCGCTCTTTGGCACATGGCTCGGAGTGGTGCTGCCGGAAAATACGCCTGATACCTACGGTATCTCGGCCGCTACGCTTGAGTATGATGACAATTCCGCCGCTTACCATTTTGAGTACGCGGGGGATATCAAGAAAATTACTGCGTTTACCAGCAGCGCCGGCGTCATTATTCTGCAGTATACTTCGGTAGATCCAAGTCAGGGTACGGCCGGTGATTTTTTCGGGGTATATTACCGGGAATTAAGCGCCGGTACGGTGAAAATGGCGAACGCCTACGATTTAACCAACCAGGAATACCCGTCGGCGGATTCGTTAGAACAAGCCCAAACGCAATTTACGGTGGGTAATGCCGGTAAATACGTCTCCGTATGGGGCGCCTATAAAAGACAGTGATGCCGCGTATCCTCCGTTCTTCCGGGGCCGCCGTTCTCGCCCTGGCTCTCCTCATCGTCTTTCCCCTCTTTTCACAAGAAACGGCACGGGAAGACTATCCCGATTCCGAGGACGATGCCTTGCTCTTTGTCGAGGAGGAGGGCATCACGGTGGTGGGAACACAGGAGACCAGCCAGCAGATGGCGGTGATCGACAAGGCGGCGATAGAACGGCACAACGCGGCGGACCTGGTAAGCCTCTTGCAGGAGACGCTGGATCTGGGCGTTACCCGGTACGGCGCTTACGGCAACCAGGCCAGCGTCAACCTGCGGGGCTTTGATTCGGAGCGCATCGCCTTTCTCATAGACGGCGTGCCGGTGAATTCCGCAACGGACGGCGAGTTTGACATCAACCAGATCGGGCTCAGTGAGATTGAGCGGATTGAGGTGATCTACGGCGGTTCGGACAGCAAGTACAACGTATCCGGCGCGCTCGGCGGGGTCATCAACATTGTTACCGTAAAAAAACAGCGGCAGGGCCTGCGGATCGGGGCGGGTCTCTCTAATACTTCCGCCATGCCCGGCAGGTACCGGGACCGGAACGGCAGAACCGCCGACGCCCGGTGGGAGGATCTGTTGGACACCCAGAACAGCACCTTTTCCGCCGCCTGGGGGGGCGGAGGGCTTTCCGTTTCAGCCAACGCCTTTTTCAACCGGGCGGAGAATCATTTTCTCTTCATCGACTACCTTGATTATATCCGCCGGAAAGACAACAACGAGATATGGGACGCCGGGACTTCTTTTTCCCTGACCGGAGAGCTGCCCGGCCTGACCAAACTGCTTTCCAGTACGAATCTGTATTACGGCGACAAGAACATCCCCACCTCCGGTTTTTCAAGCATCTTCGGCAAACAGCGGGACAGTTCTCTCCGCCAGAACTTCATGCTCGATATGCCCCGGGCCTTTCACGACAAGCTCTCCACCGAGGCTTCCCTTACCTACTACCTGACCAACCGGACTTACGGGCTGTCCGCCGGGGCGGAGTCCCGGCACGACCAGCAGAGTATTTCGGCGATAAACCGCTGGGCCTGGTATCCCGGCGGGCGTCTCACGCTGCGGAGCGGCTTTGATTACCGTTTCGTCTATCTTGATTCCACGGATATGGGCCGCAAGAGCCGCCACGACGGCGGTCTCTACCTGACCGCCGAATACGCCCCCCATAAAACGCTGCTCATCATCCCCTCGGTAAAACTCGTTACGGATTCCCGGTCTGTGACGCCGTCGCCTAAACTCGGTTTTGTGTGGAACCCTTCGGAATTGTTCACCCTCAAAAACAACTACTTCCGCAGTTTCAAGCTCCCCGATTTTGAGGACCTCTACTGGTCCGGGGGCGGTTATTACGGTAACCCGGACCTCAAGCCCGAAGACGGCTGGGGCGGTGACATCGGCGCGGTCCTGCGGGTAAAGGATATCATGCGGCTGGAAAGTACCTTCTTTACCCAGTGGACGGCCGACTCGATTCACTGGGCCGCCGATTCCGCCGGCGTGTGGCAGCCCCGGAATGTGGGAGAGGCCGTCTTTTTCGGACTGGACAGTAAAGTCCGCTTTGAGATTCCCGTGTCCATTGGCCCGGTGAAGAAACTCATCCCTTCCCTTTCCTATCAGTATATGCTGAGTTACCTGTTGAGCTACGGATACACCTACGATTCGGATAAGCGTATCCCTTACATGCCCGCCCACACTATCGGCGGTTCCCTGGACATACCCTGGGGCGCGGGTTCCCTGCTGATTTCCGGCCACTATGAAAGCCTTCGGTACGCCGACACTACCAATATCAACGAACTGGAGCCTTATTTCCTGCTCAACGCCGCGGTCAACCAGCAATTCGGAAAATACCTTTCCGCTTACGGTACGCTGCGGAATGTACTCAATAGATCGTATGAATCCTATGCCGATTATCCCATGCCGGGGACTACCCTGACCCTGGGAATGCGGCTGCTGTTTGAAGACAACTGAGCCGCCCGCAAAACCCGCTTGGTTTTGCGGAGGCTCCTGCGGTTTTTCGGCTTGCGGCCTCTAAAACTGCTATGTGTAAAGATTGCTCTTTTAAAACCGCGGTTTTGAAAGAGTCTCAACTGAAAGGGGTATTATGAAATGAAGACACGATTGTTATTGATTGCGGCCCTGATCCTCAGCGCCGCCTGCGCTAAAAACTCAGGCAGGGAACTGCTTGACCGGGCCGGTTTGAAAGTGACTCTGAGCGGTCCCGTCAACCGGGTTATATCCACCGCGCCCTCCAACACCGAAATAATCGTTGACCTGGGCTTGGCGGATAAGCTGGTCGCCGTCGATCGGCATTCGGCCAATGTGCCGGGAATCCCCGGCGGCATCCCCCTCATAGACTTTTTCTATCCCGATGCCGAGGTGATCGTCGGCCTGGAGCCGGACTTGATTCTGGCCAACGGCCACAACGCCACCGGTACCGGAGAAGACCCTTTCACCCTGCTCAGGGAAATGGGTATTCCCGTGGCGTATATCTCCATGAGTAAAAGTATCAACGACATTTACGAGGATATCGCCTTTACGGCGGATCTGCTGCAAGCGCCGGAAAAAGGCGAGACTCTGATCCGTTCCATGAAAGAGCAGGTTGATGAAATAGCGCGGGCCGCGGCGGACATTGAAAACAAAAGGAGCGTTTATTTTGAGATATCCGCCGCTCCGGATATATTCACCTTTGGGAAGGACAGTTATCTGGACGACATGATCTCCGTTATCGGTGGGATAAACATCTTTGGGAACGACAACTGGATTGTCAGTCCCAGCGCCGAGGTGATCATAGACCGGAACCCCGATGTGATTCTTACCAATGTTGATTATATTGACGATCCCATAGGAGAACTGAAAAGCAGGCCCGGTTTTGATCACATCGGCGCGGTTATCAATAACCGTATTTACCTGATCGATACGGATTCGTCGGTACGGCCCTCGGCCCGCATCATTCTTGCCCTCCGGCAAATGGCCCGCGCCGTGTATCCGGAAATGTATGGGCAATAGTAAACGCCTTTTGCTGGGATTATTGGCCGCTCTTGTCGTCGTCGGCGCGGGTTCTTCCCTGGGGAGTTCCGGCATCAGTATGCGCGACACCCTGTTTATCCTCCTGCACAAGACATTTCGAGTTCCCCTGGCCGGCGGGATAGACCCCAAAAATGTTTCTATAGTCTGGCTCTTGCGGCTGCCGAGGGTGCTCTTGGCTTTTCTTGCCGGAGGCTGTATTTCCATGGGCGGGGCGGTAACTCAGTCAATTTTGCGGAATCCGCTGGCTTCACCCTATATTCTGGGGGTTTCCTCCGGGGCTTCCCTGGGGGCGGGAATAATCATCATAAGCGGGTTTTCCGTTCCGTTGATAAGCGGTTTTACCCTGCCGTTGGCGGGTTTTGTGTCCGGACTGGCTACGGTTTTCTGCGTGGCCGCCTTTGCCTCCAAAATTGACAAGTCTATGTCAAATAACACCATTATCCTCTGCGGTATGGTCTTCTCCCTGTTTGTGAACGCTTTGCTTACCGTCCTGAGCGCCGTCTTTTCGGATGATCTCAGGCGGATAACGCTCTGGCAGATGGGCAGCTTCGCCATGCGGGGCTGGCTCTACGTCAAACTGATCCTGCCTTTTTTTATCATCGGTACGGCGGGCGTCATGCGCTATACCAGGGAGATGGACCTCCTCACCTTCGGGGACGATGAGGCAAAATCCGCCGGTGTGGAGACCGGGACCATACGGAAAATCCTGTTGGTTTTTTCCACCGTACTGACCGGGGCGGCGGTCTCGTTGAGCGGTGTTATCGGCTTTGTGGACCTTATCGCCCCCCACGCGGCGCGGAAGATTGTCGGCTCCGCTCACCGGTACCTGACGCCCATGTCCTTCATCATCGGCGGTTCCCTGATGGTGATTGCCGACCTCATCGCCAGAACCGTTGTCTCTCCCTCGGAACTGCCGGTAGGCGCTATAACCGCCCTCATCGGCGCTCCCTTCTTTGCCTGGATCTATTTTAAGCGGCGAAGGATCGTATAGGAGCGGCCGGTGATCGAAGTCAGTGATCTGTACGCCGGATACGGCGGCGGTGATGTGATACAGGGCGTCAGCTTCAAGGCAGAAAAAGGGGAGAGCCTCTGCATCCTGGGTCCCAACGGCTGCGGCAAAAGTACCCTCTTAAAGGCGATTGCCCGTATTATTGAGTACCGGGGCACGGTCAGGCTTGAAGGCCGGGACCTGTCGTCTTTTTCCAGAAAAGAGCTGGCGAAAAAAATCGCCCTCCTTGGACAGAGTACGCAGATTTATTTTCCCTACACGGTCCGGGAGGCGGTCTCGCTGGGAAGATACGCCTACGCCGAAGGTTTCCTGAAGAATCTCTCCGCCGAAGATAAAACGATTGTTGAGGAAACCCTCAAAAAGCTCGATATATGGAACATCAAAGATCGGATGATTGACGAGCTTTCCGGCGGTCAGTTGCAGCGGGTTTTTTTGGCGAAAACCCTGACCCAAAACCCGGAAGTCATTCTGCTGGATGAGCCGACCAATCATCTGGATCTGAAAAATCAGATAGAGCTGCTGCATTATCTGAAATCGTGGGTGAAGGAACACGGCAAAACCCTTGTCGGTGTGTTTCACGATCTCAACCTGGTACATCATTTTGGCGACGCGGCTCTGCTCTTAAGCGCCGGACGGCTTGCCGCTTGGGGCGGGATCGGGGAAACGCTGGACAGTGAAACCATGCGAACGGTGTACGGCATTGATATACGGGGCTTTATGCTGGAATCTCTGGAAAAATGGGAGCGTACACGGTCTTCCAAAGGGGCGGCGTTTTGATTATATTTATCACCGGCGGAATAAAATCAGGGAAATCCCATCGGGCGCTGGAAATCGCCGGAAGTGAATGGTCCTTTCCCGTCTCGTTTATAGCCACCGCCGAGGTTCTGGACGAGGAAATGCGCGGTCGCGTTGAAAAGCACCGGGAAGAGCGGGCCGCTATGGCGGCTAAGATCGGTCCTGCGGGCGGCTTTGTTACTATTGAGGAACCGCTGGAACTCGGCCGGGCCATTGCCGGGGCGGGCAGGCGGACGCTGGTGGACTGTATTCCCATGTGGGTGAATAACCTCATGTACTACAAACGGGAAAACGATTTCGACAGGATTCTCGAATCCTTTATCCGGGGAATGGAGGACTGTATTGTGGTAAGCAATGAAACCGGCATGGGAAACATCCCCTTTGACGCGGATACCCGCCGCTACAATCTGCTGCTTGCCGAGGCTAACCGGAGAATAGCCGCCGCCGCCGGCAGGGTGGAACTCATGGTTTCCGGAATCCCCGTCAAGATAAAATGAACTCAGGCGAAGGGCCTTTGCTCATTACCCCTTCCTGGGTCATTCCCGGAACTTACGCGGAGAATCTCCGTTTCCTGGAAGATAAAACGGAAATCAGGGGAGTTGAGCTCTTGTTCTTTATCTATAATGATGAGGCAAAGGCCCAGCTTGATTCGGACTGGGAGGAAATCCGTCGTTACGGGAAACGTTTTATTTTTACCGCCCACCTGCCGGAAAGATTAAGCGCCGAACACGAGGAACTGGTTGCCCGCCTTGCCCCGATGGTCCGGCATTTCATCGTGCATCCCTCCGCTCGAAATCCCGGCGCCCAGGCGAAACTCCTTGGCAAATGGACGGAACGTTACGGCCGGTCAAAGGACGGGATCTGCCGGGAAGGGCCGCTGTTCCTCGCGGAAAATGTCGCCCCCGGCCTGCTTGAGGGACTGCTTCCCCATTTGGGCGCGGAGACGGGTCTTTGCATGGATACCGGCCACTTGTTACTGGACGGGAAAAATCCCGTTGATTTTTTTGCGGTTCACCGGGGGCGTATCAGGGAAATCCATCTTCACGGCGTTGATCGTAAAGCGGCGCTCCGGGACGGAAGGCTTCCGGATCACCGGAGACTGCGGGGGGACGAAACCTGGCTGACTGAACTGTTCCCCCTGCTCAGGGATTACCGGGGGCTTATAAATCTGGAAGTGTTTTCATGGGAAGAGGCCGAGGCCGGTATTCGGGTCTCTCAGAAAATATGGTAAACGGAGGTTATTTTATTATGGAAATTATTACAACCGCGATGGAGAAACATCTGAACAACCTGACCAAACCCCGGGGCAGTCTGGGCAGCCTGGAAGACTACTGCGTAAAAATGGCAGAGATACAAAAACAGGTCCCGCCTAAAATCGAAAAAAAGGGGGTATATGTATTCGCGGGGGATCACGGCATTGCCGCCGAGGGGGTGTCTCTCTACCCCCAGGAAGTTACCCGCCAGATGGTACTGAACATTCTTTCAGGCGGCGCGGGGATCAACGCCCTTGCCGGTGGAACCGGCTGGAACATTATCCTGGTAGACGCCGGGGTCTCAGGCGGCGATTTCCCGCCGGATGATCAGATTAAACCGCTCTGTCCCTTTGTGCGGGAACGAATCCGCGCCGGCAGCCGGAACAGTCTGCGGGAGGCGGCGATGAGCGCCGGGGAAACCAAACGTGCCCTAAAGAAGGGAGAGGCGCTGGCAAAGGACGCGATAGACCGGGGTTTTGACATGACCGCTGTCGGTGATCTGGGTATCGGGAACACCACTACCGCCGCAGCCATGCTCACCGCCGCCGGTTTCAATGCTGGCGATGTGGTGGACCGGGGTACGGGTATCGACAGCGTCATGCTGGAGAACAAGCGTCGGGTTGTGGAAGAAGCGGTCCTCCGCGCCAAAGTCCCGCAGGGCGACGGCGAGGCCATACTGCGGGAACTCGGCTCGCCTGATTTCGCGATGATGGCCGGTTTCATCCTGGGCCTTGAGGGGAAGGGCGTTGCCTGTGTCCTTGATGGATTCCCGGTTACTTCCGCTGCCTATATGGCCTATCTCATAAACCCCAAAGTCAATGAATGGCTTTTCGCGGGGCATCTTTCCAGAGTCTCCGGCCACAAACCTGTACTGGAACGCATGGACCTTCAACCCATCGTGAGCCTTAACATGCGCCTTGGAGAGGGAACCGGCGCGGTCATCGGCGGCCACATCGTTGAACTTGGAGTCCTCGCGGCCCGCGGGATGGCGTCTTTCTCGGACGCCCATGTAAGCGACAGCGGCGGTTTCGAGGAAAAATACTGATGGAAAAAGCATCAGCGTTAGATCGTTTTCTTTCGACCCTCAGCGTAGTCTCCCGAATTCCGATACCGCTGTGCTTCAAATTCGATTCTTCACGGATGGATTTTTACCTGCCGCTTACCGGAATCTGCCCCGCCCTGCCGGGCCTTGTAATTTTCGGCGGGGTTTCCCTGCTGTTCGGCAACCCGGAGAGAACGGCGGGGATTTCCGCTCTGATCGCCGCCCTTATTCTCATTGTTCAGTATTTTGGCTTTAACCTTTTTCATTTGGACGGGCTGATGGATACCGCCGACGCTTTTCTCGGCGGCGTGGATCGGGAAAAGCGGCTGGGTATCTTAAAGGATTCTCGAATCGGCGTGTACGGTTTTTTCGCCGGTTTTGCCGCCCTCAGCCTCAAGGCCGTCATCCTCTACAATCTTTTCCCTTTTGCCCGCGATTTTCCCTCCCTGATTTTCGCCTATCCCCTCTGGGGCAGGTTCAGCGCCGCGCTGCTCCCCTGTATAACAAGGCCGCTTAACCCCGGTGGCCTCGGCGCCCTGGCCAAAGACGCCCGTCCCCGCCGCTGTTTTATCGGCATGGCGGCTGCCCTGTTGTTGTGGACGCTTCTGGTCTGGACCCTGCTCAATGCCGTCTCTCGATTCACGAGTCCACAATCCGTGATCCCGCGATTCACGGGAAGCGCCCTCCTCCCATCAATCATTACCCCGGCGGTTTCCCTCTTCGCGATCTGCCCCCTCACCGCGTTCGGCTACGCCCGTCTCTACAAAAAATCCCTGGGAGGTTACACCGGCGATGCCCTGGGCGCGGCAATTGAGACGGCTGAACTGCTGTGCCTGGCAACGGCGTTGACGGTACTTTATTCGAGGGGGGGCTAATACCCATATGCGTTTACTTAGGGACAAGCAGCCTATACAGCACCGGAAGCCGTTTTCTTTTTGGAGTTGGCACAGAGTTCCGCAAGGCGGTGAATGTTTTCAAACAGATCCGTGAAGAATATGGTCTCAAGGAATTTATTTGACAACTGAAGTTATCGAACAACTCTATTATTTCGGACTGTGTCCGGTATGCTGTTTAAAAGACCGGCTGAAATGGGACAGATTATTGAATCTCGCGAGATTGCAAGCCTCTTCGACAGAATAATACTCCCTGAAGTCCAGGATAAACGCATAGAAATTTTCAAGCACAAAATGTTACGAATTTTGAAGATTCCCCTAAGCTAATTGTCCACAAAATCATGCATTTGGACATTTTTGCTTTGACTGATTGAGATAAAATATCCTATTTTTCTATGATTCTGGCTTCTATACGTTTATCCTGAACAGATCGAGACAATATTCAAACTGCTTAATGCTCAGGCTATACAGAACCTCCTGCTTCCTAGAACTGGCTAATTTCTATGCGTTTATCCTGTCCAGAGTGTACAGGATCTTGAAAAGCAGGAGGAACCGGCTGAAGCGGAGGAAGGGGCAACGGTGAAAGAGGAGATGGCACAACGGCTGCAGAGTGCAGCAGGGAAACAGATATACAAGAAGCGGAAGGAGACGATGGAACCGGTGTTTGGGATAGTCAACAACCACCGCCAAAGGCGGTGGCTTGAGAGGGAGGCCCCTAGAAGGGGCCGTCTCGTAGTTCGTGGTCTTCGTCCTGCCGCTCGGCGTCTTCCTGATACTTCACGTACCTC
>JAISBR010000059.1 GCA_031266095.1 Treponema sp.
TTCACCCTGCGCTTTGACGAGAGCGAGCGGGGTAAGCGTATCTATTTCTGTCTCCGCTGGGAATCCACCACCAATCTCAAAGGCCCCTCCTCCGAGATTTACTCAGCCGTCATTCCGTAAGATACCACAGGGCTCGCCCTGTGGAGGCTCATTTTGATTCGTTGCGAAGGGTCCATACCCCGCCGGGTCGGAGGTCCGAGCTTGCGGCGGGGTTGTTGATTTTTACACCAGCTCTCGAACTAAGTTTATATGCGCTGATCCTGGTAATCCTATCAATCCCGGCTTGAAGTTAACGGCTCAAATACTATAATGAAAGCAATGTTGCTTGATTTTTTGTTTGCCATCAAACGGGTAAGAGTCTTTGCCCTCATCGGGGAAAGCGGCACGGGAAAGAGTTTCCGGGCCAAGCTGGTGGCCCAGAAATACGGCATCGATTATATCATTGACGATGGTCTCCTGATCAGGGAAAATCGCATCCTGGCGGGTCACTCGGCGAAAAAAGAGAAGACATTTCTCGCCGCGGTTAAGATGGCCCTCTTTGACGAAAAATCCCACCGGGACGAGGTAGCCCGCAAGCTCCAGAACGAGAAGATCAGGCGTATCCTGATTCTAGGGACATCTGAAAAAATGGTGTTCAAAATCGCGGCCCGTTTACAGCTCCCCTCGCCGTCGAAGATTATCAAAATTGAGGACATCGCCACCCAGGATGAAATCGAAAAGGCTATCAGGACCAGGCGTATTGAAGGCAAGCATGTGATCCCGGTACCCTCCATTGAGGTGAAGCGGAGTTATCCCAACATTTTTTACGACGCTATCAGGATATTCAAGCGGCGCAAGGTACCCGGCAACATCGGTCCCACTCCCAGAGTCCATGAAAAATCGGTGGTCCGGCCTGAGTATTCAAAACGGGGCAAGGTGATTATCTCTGAGGCGGCCTTGAGCCAAATGGTTATCCACTGTGTTGATGAATACAACCAGAACATACGGATCAAGAAGATCCTCGTCAAGGATGACGAGATGGGCTACCGCCTGGTGATCACTATCGACGTGCCGTACGGAATTCAACTGGGGGGGAATATTCATGAGCTGCAGCAATACATCATCGATAACATTGAACGTTATACCGGGATTTTGATTGAGGAAGTGAATATCATTATTGATAAGATAACCCAATAGTCGGCAAGGGAGGGATTTAAGATGAAGCGCAAAATCATTCGTTGTTTACTGGCCGGCGTGCTCGCCTTCGCGGCGGTCAAGGGGGCCGCTGATGTTGTGACGCGCACTGACCATTTTGAGATTGTATCCAGTGAGGATGACGCGGGGTTAATCGCCCGCGAAATAGAAGAGCGTTTCACCGTGTATAACCGGCTGTTCCGTTTTGAGCCGGCGGCGCTGCCGGGGCCGCTGCGGGTCAGGGCCTTTAGGGACACGGAAGCGTATAACAGCTATGTCGGCTCCCTGTTTGGCGCCGGGACATCCGGCGCGGTGTACCTGCACTACGACAAGGCCGGACAGCGGGAGTTGGTGATCAACCGGAGCGGCGAGGACGGCGCCCTCCCCTACCAGTCATTTCTCCAGTTTTTGAGGGCATTTGTTCCCCATCCCCCAGCCTGGATGCGGGAAGGTTTCGCGATCTATTTCAGCGGTCTTGTCCTGACCAATGAGGGAGAACTCTCCTTAGAGGAGAACCTCTCCTGGCTTACGGCAGTCAAGGCCATAGAGAATCCGCCCGGCCTACAGGCCATTCTGCTGGCGGATACCCGGGGCAGGCCGGAACCTTTCCCCGCCCTCGCCTGGTCTCTGGTCTCATTCTTCCTTAACAGCGGGAAGGAAGAGTATACCCGTTCCCTCACCGACAGTTTTATGACCCTTTCGGCCTCTAATACCGCCGAAGAAAACGCCGGCGCGGTGATGAAGCGTATTGAGCAATGGAACAACATGGAAAACCTGACCAGGGATTACCGGGACTATCTGGATTCGCGGAAGACCTTTACGGAACTCATCGCCGCCGGCCAGCGGGCCTATGCCGCCGCCGACTCGGCCGGAGCGGAACTTGCCTTCCAGGCGGCGCTGGACCGAAATCCGCGGCATTACGCGCCCTATTACTACCTGGGTCTTCTTGCCTACGGCGCGAAAAATTACGCCCTGGCCGAAGAATACTATTTCAGCAGCTTGGGATACGGCGCGGAAAGCGCCCTGATCTTCTACGCGCTCGGGCTGAACGCCGCCGCTGCGGGCAGCGGCGGCAGCGCCGTGGATTACCTGCGCCAGGCCGCTGAAATCGCGCCGGAGCGTTACCGGGAAAAGACTGAAGCCCTTATCGCGCGGCTGCCGTCCCGGTAACCCGTGGCGGCGTTAAACCGCGTTTAGGAGCCTGTTGCACTTGGAGGTTTTAAGCGCGAAGCGCAGCAAACTGCTAGGAAAGAACCGGTTCCGACGCACGCCGGGTTTGCGAAGGCGTGGTTTCCATGGACCGCATACTCGGTATGGTTTTCCGCAGAATGTCGCGTAATAGCCTGCTGTCACGGTATAGTTCGGGCCGGTTTGGATCAAGGCGGCAGATAGGCCGCAGGGAATCCAGCAGCGCGGGGATGTTGACGGCAAGGGGGCTTTTCCGGTCCAATCGGAGGATTCGGCTGTATCCGGTTTCATGGGGCTCCTCGTCCTCGGCCCAAAGCCGCTCGTCCAGACGCTCACCGGAGCGGAGACTGGTATACTCGATCCTGATTTCGGCTTCAGGCTCAAAGCCGTAGAAGCGGATCATCTGTTCGGCCAGGTCCCGGATGCGTACCGGTTCGCCCATGTCCAGGAGGTAGAGCCTGCCGTTCTCGCCGACGCCGCCGGCCTTGAGCACCAGGGAACAGGCTTCGGGGATGGTCATGAACCAGCGGCGCATATCCGGATGGGTAACGGTAACCGGCCCGCCCTTCTCAATCTGCCGCTGGAACAAGGGCACGATGGAACCACGGGAACCCAGCACATTGCCGAAACGGACTACCATGAAGTCGGTTTCCCGCTTTTCCTGGCCGGCGCCCAGTACCAGCCGCTCGCAGAGGTATTTGGAAGCGCCGTATACCGACACCGGCTCTACCGCTTTGTCGGTGGTGATGTGCACAAAGCGCTTTACGCCGTGGTTCAGCGCCGCGTTGATCAGGTTCTCGGTACCGAGTACGTTGTTCTCGATAGCCGCTACCGGGTTTTCTTCCATCATAGGCACATGCTTGTAGGCGGCGGTGTGGAATACCACGTCCGCCCGCAAATGCCCCAGTATATAGTCCATATAGTTATTGTCTTTCAGATCTCCGATGACCGGTACCAGCGCCGCCTTTTCACCCACCCCTTCTTCCTGGAGCAGCCGCAGTTCCCGGTCAATCTGGTAGATCGAATTCTCACCGTGGCCGAAGAGGAAAAGCCTGGAAGCGCCGCCTGAAAGGAGTTGCCGGCACAGTTCACTGCCGATAGAACCGCCGGCGCCTGTTATCAAAACCCGTTTACCCCTGAGGTACGTGAGACTCTGCCGGAGCTTTATCGCCACCGGGGTCCGGCCCAACAGATCCTGGGGATCTATGGAACGGGTTTGGATGAGGTGAGCGTCCCCTTCAAGAATCTGGGAAATACCCGGCAGGATTCGGATACGCTCAAAACCGGCTTTTTTCAGAACGCTGTACAGCTCTTTAAGATATTCCCTGCCGGCGCCGGGAATGGCAATGACAGCCTCGTCGGCGGGGTTCATCCGCAGCAATTTTGCCACATCCCGGATTGGACCCAAAACTGGGACGCCGTCGATCCGCCGGCCTATTTTCCCGGGATCATCGTCCAGAAAGGCCACCACCTCACCGAAAATTGTTTTGGATTTGATTTCATTCGCCAGGGTCTGGCCGGCGAATCCCGCTCCGATAATATACAAGCGTCTTGATTTTTGTGCTGTCATGCTTCCCCTCCCCAGGCGGCTTCACGGTCCCGGCCGGCCCTAATGGCGGTCCAGAGGGCTTATCACCTCAAAGGCGAGATCAATGGCAAAGGAATCGTCATAGAGATCAAGTCTGATCTTTGCCCTCCCCTTTCTTTTATCGACTTTTATTATCTTTCCCTCAAGTCCCATAAGAGGACCCTCGGTCACGACTATACGGGCATTCTCATTAAAGTACACCTTGGAAATACCCGCCACAGGCCCCACTTTTTTGATAAAATGCATCACCAGTTCCAGATCCCGGTCCGCCAGGGGCATGATGTTCTGATTCGATTTTAAAAACCGGAAAAAACCGTCGGTACGCCGGAAAGCCCACTGATGGGTCAGAATATCCCCTTCTTCATCAGTTTCCACAAACACATAGCCGGGGAAAATCGCCGCTATTGACTGGCGGATAAGCCCTCCACGCCTGATATCAATGCGCCGCTGGGGAAAGTAGAGGGGAAAAGTAACTTCCGGGTGCAGAGCCTTAAAAAGACGGATAAACTTGTCTTCACCCCGTGTTTTTACCTGAAACGCATAGTACTTTATCATTATGGACTTTTTTTACTATAAAAAAAATTTCGTTAAAAAACAAGTGAGGCTGTCTCAAACTGAGGTTTGGGGAAAAGTCCATAAAACGAAAATTTACGCGGATAGCTTTTTTTTTTAGAATATGATAAATTTTCTAAGAAGACTAATGCGCCACGCATCTGCGCGCCATTATAGGGGGAGGGAGATCGTTATGGCAAAGACAAACGAATCAGAAAAAACCACGGGGAATCCCAATGCCTCAAGTGAGGAAAAGGCGAAAGCCCTGGAAGCGGCCCGGCTTCAAATTGAAAAGCAATTTGGCGCGGGATCTATTATCAAGCTGGGTACCCATGTAAACGCCGCCGGTATTGAGGTGGTGTCTTCCGGCTCCATCCTGCTGGATGAAGCGCTGGGAATAGGAGGCTATCCCCGCGGGCGTATTATCGAGATTTTCGGCCCTGAATCCTCAGGGAAAACGACCCTGGCGCTGCACGCCATCGCCGAGGCCCAGAAACTGGGGGGAATCGCCGCGTTTGTGGATGCCGAGCACGCCCTGGACCCGGTATACGCCAAAAACCTGGGGGTCAATATTGACGAACTCTGGGTTTCACAGCCTGACAACGGAGAACAGGCCCTGGAAATCACCGAAAACCTGGTCCGTTCAGGCGCGGTGGACGTGATCGTGGTGGACTCAGTGGCGGCCCTGACCCCCCAATCGGAAATTGAGGGGGAAATGGGCGACGCCCAGATGGGCGCCCAGGCCCGGCTTATGAGCCAGGCCCTGCGTAAGCTCACCGCCACCATCGGCAAATCCCGGACTATTCTCATCTTCATCAACCAGATCCGCATGAAAATCGGCGTCATGTTCGGCAATCCTGAAACAACCACCGGCGGTAACGCCCTGAAATTCTATTCATCACTGCGCCTTGAGGTGCGTAAAACCGAGACTATTGAGATCTCAAAAGATACCGATGCTATCGGCAACCGGGTGCGGGTAAAGGTGGTAAAAAACAAGGTGGCGCCTCCCTTCAGGCGTACCGAGTTGGAACTGATGTTCGGCAAGGGAATTTCCGCCATAGGGAGCCTCCTTGATTGCGCGGTCAAATACGCGCTTATTGATAAAAAAGGCGCGTGGTATTCCTACAACGAGGAAAAGATAGGCCAGGGCAGGGAGAATGCCCGGGAATATCTGGAACAGCACCCTGATTTTGCCAAAGAACTGGAAAGTACGTTACGGAAAACGATCTTCCCCGGCAGGGAATTTCCCCCGGCGAAAGAGCTCTCTTCCAAGGGCGCCGATCAGCGGCCGCCGGTGCAAGGCGCTCCGCCTGCCCAGCCGGCGTCCCTGCCCGCGGAATCTGAGGCTCCTCCCCTGGCGGCGGCTCCCGATGCCGGGATTGCAGCGGTTCCCTCCAAGACAGGGAAAGTCGCCGAAGCGGCGCCGGCCTATGAGGTAACGGAACGCCCGGTCCGGCCCGGAAGGCCCCGGAAGGCCCCGGCCGGGAATACCGCCGGGGGTAATGACGCATTGTTTTAGGGCTACGGACGTAGTTTGGCGCGCTTAAACGCGCGCCCGGGATTTGAGGAAAAAGGCAGTCAAGACGGACTGAAAGATATGAATGGGCTTGTACGACAAGCGCAACAGGCTGCCGGATTCCTCAAAGGTTATTTTTGCCGTCCGCCAAAAATCGGATCAAAGTATTTTCCTGTGTCCACTTTTTTCATCAGCAGTTTGAGCACAAAACGGTATATGACAAATGAAAGGACAATGGCGGCGATGAAGATCAGGGGGAAACCCCAGGAGCGGCCCTCCTCAGGCAGGAAGGGTATAATTAATTTGACATAGAGCAGCAGCAGGCACACGAACCCCAGCACGGTAATGATAATATTGAACAGCGTAGCGCCCAGTATAAATAACAGGGTGTTGACTTTTTTGTTCATTGAACCGTCCCTTTTGCCTCTTCCCCGGGTTTTTTCGAGTTTATCAAAATCGTAATAAACAGCATAATACAGGATACCACCACGCACGAATCGGCAATGTTGAAAGTAGGCCAGCGCTCAAAGCCGAAAAGCCCGTAGAATTTTACGCTGATGAAATCCACCACTCCCTCAGGGCGGAAGATCCGGTCGATAATATTACCGATGCCTCCGCCAAATATCCCCGCCGCGGCCCAGCGCTGCAAAGGGGTGAATTCATCGGACTTGAAGTAATACCAGGCCAGCAGCCCCAACACCAGCAGGGGGAGCGCCACGAATAATACCGGTTTTAAGTTGTCGGGAATACCGCCCCCCAGGCTGAAGGCAATAGCTTTGTTCCGCACATGATAGATCTGCAGTATTTCATTGTCAAACACATCCTTGATCAGAGTCCCGTTCCGGGGCCAGTTTTTAACAATAAAGGATTTGACTCCCTGATCCGCCAGAATAATAAGACCCGTCAATAACAGGGGTAAGGTCCGCGTTTTGTCAATTTTCATGCGTTACTCCGTATATGATCCTTACAGTCCGGTGGGGACATCGATAAATTCCGTATCAATATGCAGTTCTTCGGCGCAGCGCCGCATCACGGCGCGGACACCCCACACCTCGGTAGAATAGTGCCCGCCGGCAATCATATTGAGTTTCCCCTCAAGGCATTCGTGGTATACCTGATGAGAAGCCTCGCCTGTAACGTACAGATCAAGACCTTCCTCAATGGCCTGCCGGGCCTCACTGGCGGCGCCTCCTGAAATTACAGCGCAGCTTGTGTTTTCCTCTTTGCCAAAGGGATATATCCCCGGGGGCGGCCGGTTCATAAAGCCGATTTTCTTCACCGCCTCATCAATTGTCAGCGGCTTCGCGAATGTCCCCTTGTACCCGATTTTTTTACCGTGATACAGGCCGAAAGGCTCCAGGTTTTCAAGCCCCAGCAGTCCCGCCAGAGCCGCATTATTCCCTACTTCCGGATGCTGGTCCAGGGGCAGGTGCGCCGCGTACAGGCAGATATTGTGATCCAGCAGAAACTTGATCCGCCGGCGGTGGACGCCGGCCAGTCTCAAGGAAGCGTCCCAAAACAGCCCATGATGTACAAAGAGCATCCCCGCACCGGCGGTCAGGGCCCGCTCAAACGTTTCTAAACTCGCGTCAACCCCGAAGGCGATCTTGGTTATTTCCGAACCGTCGTTATCAACTTGTATACCGTTCAGGGAACTGTCGATCCCGGCAAAACCCTCAATGTCCAGAAAGCTCTTGAAGAAAGAGTCCAATTTTGCGCTCTGTAATTCCGTGCTCATTATATTAGTATATAAAATAACGCGGAAAAAAACAGGGGCTCGGCACAGCTGGTCCTACTGGTACATGATGATATAGGGCCGGGGATTGAGGGCATAGACTTCTTTGGGGCTTAAGAGCGGGCTGTCGCAGCCCGCACCGGGAATTCCGAAGTCGTAAAAAAGCTTAAAGCCTTTTACCGGTATATTTACAGCCTCGGCGTTATAGGCGTAAGAGGCGCGTTTGACCTGGGGGACGCCGAAACCGTCGGCGCAATGAACCAGCCGTACCCGACGGAAATCGCTTTTTACCGTTTCCCGGTCTTTGATCATCCGCCAGTTGAACTGATGAATCACCAGCAGCCGTTCACCGGGTATATTGTTCCTGATGATAAAGTCTTCCATTGCCTGCTGAGCCCGGTTAATTTCATCCGCCGTAACGCTTCCGATTTCCTGCATTGGTTTGGCAGTACGCCACTCAGGGTCCAGGGCAAGATGCACATTGGGGTAAACCAGCCAAGGCAGCAGCTTCATGAGGGAATTCACCGGATCATAGCGGCCAATCTGGTGATCAAGAAACACCAGTATGTCGTGTTCCAGCGCGTATTCGATGTACCGCTTCACGATACTTTCATTAAGCGTCCCTATCTCTCCCTCGGGCCAGACCGTACCGTAAATAAGGTAAAAGGCTTTCAGCACCCGGCGGCCGCCGCTTTCAGCCTCGAATTCCCCGGCAAGCGCGCTCAGTTTCTCATCCAGTTCCTCAATCGGATAACGGCCCAAAATGCCCATGTTACGCGAATTGGGATGACCGTAAAAGGCAAGAATATCATTATTAAGCAGCAGTGAGGTATTATCCGCGATTACCTGATTAATCGAATCCAGTTCCGATCCGGTATACACCCAATAGGGCCGGGAAGCCTCGACGCTTCTCAGGGCGTTCAGCCCATTGGTATAATACACATTCGGAAAAAGCGAGGGTTCGTTCCTCCCCGCCATAAGTGAGGAACCGCCGTTCTCCGGCAAAGGCATAGCGGAGGCCTGGGCCGCCGCTCCAAGCGGAAAGAGGAGTATCACCATTGTCACTATCAATGCGGCTCCCCCCCTCCTTCGAAGCGGCCCGCGCAAAACCATAGTCTTATATTATCGGCGGGGATTATCAAAATCTTTACCAGCACAGAAATACCGGGAAACGCGGCTTTTATTCGTGGCGAGGGTTTAATACCCATATGCGTATACTTAAGGATTTCTTGACCTAATCCAACGTGGAAAATGTGAATTTTCCCTTGTGTTTTCAAGCTTTTTGGGTGTTCTTTGTTGATTTTTTACACTACCCTGCTAACTAAGAAATTATCCGGGAATAAGGCCCGGATGGATCGGGATAAGGTTTCGCCAAAGAATAACCGCACAGGCGAACTCCACCAGCGCCTGATAGTTCCGCGCTTTCTTCTCATACCTCACCAGG
>JAISBR010000071.1 GCA_031266095.1 Treponema sp.
CCTGGTGAGGTATGAGAAGAAAGCGCGGAACTATCAGGCGCTGGTGGAGTTCGCCTGTGCGGTTATTCTTTGGCGAAACCTTATCCCGATCCATCCGGGCCTTATTCCCGGATAATTTCATAGTATCATTTTCCAAGCGAAGCCACCCTTACGTTCACATATACTTTCGTATATACTTTGCTATACATTGACTCTGCGAAAAGGAAAAACATGCGGGAACTGACAGAAGACCATGTGCTGAAAATTATGGAGCGCTATGGGAATGACGCTCAACAGCTTATCGCCGTCCTTCTCGATATTCAGGCGGCTTCGGGCAGGAACTATGTCGATGAGCGATGGTCGGTCCTGACATCAAAGACGCTGAATGTGCCTCTTTCTAAAATCTACGATGTGCTGACCTTTTACGCTATGTTCAGCACCGAGCCGCGGGGCGCGTACGTGATTGAAATTTGCCAAAGTACACCCTGCCATTTTACCAGGGCCGAAGAGGTGGTGGGATGGTTCGAGGCGGCGGTGGGAATCAAAATGGGTGAAACCAGTGCCGACGGCAGGATTACCCTGTCCCGTACGAGCTGCGTGGGGGCCTGCGACATCGGCCCGGTGGCGAAAATCGGCGACGATGTGTTCGGTTCCCTGACCGAGGAAAAAGTACGGGCGCTGGTCAAGAGCTGCCGGGAAGGGGATCTGGGGGAGGCATGACGATGCAATTGAGCAATCTTGTTTCCAGGGGCGCGGGCGGCATAGACCCTGTGTCGGCAGTGGAATACGTAAAAATCGGCGGTTTCAGCGCCTTGAAAAAAGCTACGGACATGCGGGCTGAGGAAGTTATCGCCGAGATCAAAAAGGCCAGGCTCCTGGGCCGGGGCGGCGCCGCGTATCCGGCGGGCGACAAGTGGGAACATCTGCTGCGTATTCCTGAAACCCCCAAATACATTGTCTGCAACGCCGACGAGGGCGAACCCGGTACTTTTAAGGACCGGTTCATCATGGACAAACTGCCGATGCGGCTCCTGGAAGGCATCATCATCGCCGGCTTTGTGTTTAACGCCAAAGCCGCTTACATTTATGTCCGGGGCGAATACCGCGCGATACAGAAGCGGCTCATCACGACGATTGAAAACGCCGCGACTGCGGGTTTCCTCGGCCGGAATATTCTGGGCACGGGCTTCGATTTTGCCGTCCATGTCATCTCCGGCGCCGGGGCCTATGTGTGCGGTGAAAATTCCGCCCTGCTCAATTCCACCGAAGGCAAGGCCGGCAGGCCCCGCATCAAGCCGCCCCATCTTGCCGAGGTGGGGCTTTTCCTCTTGCCCACACTGGTCAACAATGTTGAAACGTTTGCCAATATTCCGGCGATTGTCGACCGGGGCGGGGATGAATACCTGCGAATCGGCTGCCCGGACAGCGGCGGCGCCAAGCTCGTCTGCCTTTCGGGCCATGTACAAAACAGAGGCGTATTTGAAATCCCCCTGGGCAGGGTGACTCTGCGGGAGCTTATCTACGACCCTGCGCTGGGCGGCGGCATCGCGGGAGGCAAAAAACTGAAGTTTTTCCATTTAGGCGGGCAGAGCGGTTCCATCGGCGGCCCCGGGCAGTTGGACACGGTATATAGTTATACCGATCTCAGGAAGGCCGGCTTGTCCGTCGGCTCCGGGGCTGTCGTGGTAATGGATGAAACCGTTTCCATCATCGACTATCTCAAGGGCGTTACCGGGTTTTTCCTCCATGAATCCTGCGGCAAGTGCGTCCCCTGCCGGGAAGGTAACCGGCAGGTCTACAAAATACTGCGGAAACTCTCCACGCCGGACGCCGCCCTTACCGATGATTTGGACACCCTGCGCCGCCTGGTGAGTACCATGAGCGCCGCCTCGTTCTGCGGCCTCGGCCAGACCGCCACCGCGGCATTGAACAGCGCCTGGAAGCGTTTCAAGGCGGAATTTGAGGCCAACGTCAGACCCGCGGGCGCGGCATAGCTCGGCGTAACCGGAGGATATCGATATGAGTCATCACAAACCCGATCCCGCTAAAAATGTCAATCTCAGCATCGACGGTCTTCCGGTGACCGTGCCTCAAGGCTTTACCATTCTGGAAGCCGCCCGGAAGGCGGGGGTCAGTATCCCCACGCTCTGCGAGCACCCCGCGCTGGGACGGCGGGCGGTCTGCCGCCTCTGTGTGGTGGAGTGCGACGGCGGCGGCAAACTCAAGGCCGCCTGCGCCAACACGGTGTGGGAAGGCGCGCGGGTCGTTACCAACAACGCCCGTATACTGAACATCCGCAGGATGATCCTGGAACTGCTGCTGGCGAATCATCCCCAGGACTGCCTCAACTGTGTCCGCAGTAAAAACTGCGAGCTCCAATCCCTCGCGGAGCTGTTTAGTATCCGTTCATCGCCTTTCCGCCATGAGGCGGCGGATCTCAGGCGGCCCGAGACGGAGCAGGAAACACTGGTACGGGATATGGCCAAATGTGTCAAGTGCGGCCGCTGCGTGGAAGTCTGCCAGGAGGTCCAGACCGTCCGGGCCATTACCACCGCTCACCGCGGCGTCAACTTTGCGATCACCGCCCCGTATAACCAGGCCCTCGCCGAAGGTCCCTGCGTGTACTGCGGCCAATGCGCGGAGGTCTGCCCGGTGGGCGCCATTTACGAGTATGACCAGACCGATGCGGTCCGGGCTGCCCTCAACGACCCCGAGCGGCATGTGGTGACGCGGATCACGCCGGAGGTACAGGCGGGTCTGGACGGCGCGTTCGGCCGCGCTGGGGAAACAGTCACGGCCGGGAAAATGGTCACCGCCATAAAACGCCTTGGCTTCGATACCGTCTTTGACACTCGTTTTTTCACCGGCGTAACCGTCAGGGAGGAAGACCGTGAGCTGCTTGACCGTATCAAAAACAAGGGCAGGCTGCCCATGATCAGCGGTTGTTCACCCGCCGTGCTCAGATTCATCGAGGTTTTTTATCCTGACTTACGGGATCATCTCTTCACCGGTAAAAGCCCCCAGCAGACATTCGGCGCCCTGGTCAAAACCCGCTGTTCCCCGGCCGCGGGCATTGATCCCTCAAAGATCACCGCCGTTTCCATTACGCCCTGTATCGCCCAAAAGTTTGAGGCCCGGCGGCCCGGAATACATTCCAGCGCTTTCCGTGAGGTGGATAGTGTACTTACTACCCGCGAACTTATCCGGATGATCAAACTGGCCGGCATCGACTGCGCCGGCCTGCCGGAGAGTCCCTTTGACAGCGTCAGGGGCTTTTCCGCGGACGCGGAAACGGCGTCAGGCTCTTCAGGCGGCGGTATGGAGACGGTCCCGCGTACGGAGGCTTTCGGTGCCGAAATCCCCAGCCCGGTGGATTGCAAGGAACCACGCCGCGGGATCAGCCGGACCGAACTTGACCTTGCGGGAACCACCATAAAAGCCCAGAGCGCCCAAGGCCTTGCCAATGCCCGCGTGATTCTGGACTCCATCCGTTCAGGCGAATGTGACGCGGCTTTTGTGGAAATCTCGATCTGCCCCGACGGCTGTAACGGCGGCCGGTCAGGGTAAAGAGCCCGGCGGCCCGTATATACTTTTTACGCCATTCCTTTCCAAATCAGCATACCGCGGCTTTCACCAAACCGGCCAGGTTGCCTATTCGAGCCTGGGAGCCTGTTGCGCTTCTCCCCGGGAGATCGTCAAAGCCAATCGGGTAGACGGCGGTTCAATGAATTACGTGCAGTACCTCTATGACACGTGAATTATACTCTGAGTTGTGGGTCAAGTTTAGTCACCGGCGGCGGGATGTATGTCGGCGGGACCCTTACCATGAGCGGCGGGACTATCAGCGGCAATTCCGCCTTCAACAGCGGCTATGGCGGGGGCGGGGTGGGTGTCTGGACCGGAACCTTCAGGAAGACCGGGGGAGGGACTGTCTACGGCAATGAGATCGGCGCTCCCAACTGGAACCAGGCGGCCGGCAACAAGGGCCACGCGGTGTGGAAGAGTAGCGGCAACAGGTCCCGCAACACCACCGCGGGGCCAGCGGACAATATCGACAGCACGAACAATACGGGGCTTTAACCAGAGCCGGTAAAAAGTGTATATGCGCCCCCATAAAATCGCCCTGCTCCGGTTAAACCATCTCCGTTATGAAACGGGCGATTTCCGCCATACAGTCTTCGGCCTGGGGCTGGCTCCCGATCTCTTCGGCAAACGCATGGCCCATGCCGAGGTAACGGACAATCCTCACCGGGACTCCCGCCGCTTTGAGTTTACGGGCATATGCTTCGCCCTCAAGGCGGAGACAGTCAAATTCTCCGCAGAGGATAAGACAAGGGGGCATGTTTCGGAGCTCTCCAAGGTAGGGGCTAAGATAGGGCTGGGTTTCATCCCGTACCCCCAATATGCAGCCAAGAAGGCCTTTGGAGCAGCGCATGGCCATGATCCGGAACAGTATCGACCTTTTTTGTTCCCGCAATATCGTGAACTGATCCAGGGAAAAGTGATAGTATTCGTCTTCCTTTCGCGCGATGTTTACCACGGGATAGAGCAGGACCTGGGCCTTTATCATGCCGCCGCCCTCGTCACGGTCGCGCATGGCGCAGACCGCGGCCATGTTGCCGCCGGCGGAATCTCCGGCGACGCATATCCGGTTCGGATCGCCGCCGAAAGCAGCGGCGTTGCCGTAAACCCATCTCACGGTCTCCCAGCAGTCGTTAAGGGAAGCGGGAAAGGGGTTTTCCGGCGCAAGCCGGTATTCGGGCTGTACCGCGATACAGCCCGAGAAACTTACGACCTGCTTAACCATCTCTTCCACTACATCGGGATTCCCCGCGGCGAAACCACCTCCGTGAATATACACAAATACCGGGACCTCCTGGCCCTGAACGCCCGGTAAAAGCCCGGATTCCCGGCGGTAAATACGGATCGGCAGATCGGCTTGGGGTGTCCGCACTATGTCACACCGCACCGAGACTCCCTGCGTAACCGGGAGGCTCTGCACATCGTTGAAGTAGCGGCGCATAAAGGCGGCAAGCCTATGGGGATTCCTATTCCTCAAAAACAAGGGGGTGATGAGGGAGAGCATAAACCCCCGGAAGCCTTTTACAATGGGCGCGGTACCGGCGAATAAGCGCGGGTCCATAGCGCCGGAACGGTCATCATCGGGAATTGGCTTGATAAGGATATCCAGTCCCCTTTCATTCAAGACATACTGTTTTCTCCTGATTGACTCAAGCAAATCCGGGGAAAACCGGCGCTCCGTCATTTACAGCGTATCCGGGGAATCAAGCCAGGCGGGAAGCCGCATAGTAGTTTCCAGGTAACCCATACGGCGCTTCCTTACATCAATATCCATTAGCGCGTAACCGTCTTTTTCCAGAAGGCGAAAACCCCTGATGGAAACCGGGTCCTGGTCGGAAATACCCGCCTCGTCCGCTATTGAACCCCGTATCACCTTTTTAACCTGATAGAATGAGGAAAAGGACTTCCCTTGAGAAGGGGTAAGGATCATGCCGAATAGAGGAGCGGCGATCCGTTCCCGGCTGTCCACTTTGGCGGCCTCTGAAAGCGGAAGGTCGGGACGGGGGACCGTCATCATAATCCGGCGCTTTACCGTTCCAATTGAATCGGGGCCGGTCGTCTCCAGCGCTATCAGTTCGCCGGGCCGGAACTGAAAGATAGCATCCTGCAAGGCGGGGATAAGGAGGCCCTGAGGGGCGCTTATCCGCTGACCATTTATAGTGCTGATGACGGCGCCCTCACTTAAGCGGTGTTCAGCGGCAGGGGTATTCGGCGCGACATAGATGATCTCCGCCCCGGAAGCAGTCTCGCTCAGGGCAAGCCCAAGCCAAGGCCGTTCCGCCTTGCCCCCCTTGATCATCGCCGGGAACGCCGCGGCGAGCCGTTCCGCGGGAACCGCGAAGTTGAGCCCCTGGTACTGCTCTATTCCCGCGAAAACAATTCCCACAAGGCGCCCTGCGGTATCCACTACCGGTCCACCGGAGTTGCCGTGGTTAACGGCGGCGTCGATCTGGATAACATCCCCTATCTGTAAAAAACGCCGGCTCAGGGCCGAGACGATTCCGGATGTTACGGTTTTCTCAAGCCCGCCGGGAGAACCTATGGCCAGCACCGTATCGCCCACCTGGGGGATCACCCGGTCCACCACGGAAAACACGAAGTCGGGTTTGTATTCGGCTTTTATCAGCGCTAAATCCAGCGCCTTATCCCAGCCCAGTACTTTGGCAGGGAAGCGGGGACTGGTAGAATCGCCCAACCGTATATACATTCGGGAATACCCTTCGTATTGGGGATCAACCTCACTGGTAATTACATGGTAGTTGGTGATGAGGAGTCCCGAAGAGTCAACAAAAAACGCGGAACCCAATACCCGGTCGGGCATTCCCCTTCCCCGCTCTATCCTAATGCCCCGGTCAACCAGGACGGTGGCTACTCCCCGAATCATATCGGTCACACTGTCACTGCCCTGGGCGTATTCGCGCAATTGCGCCGGTATAACCCGCAGTATTGGGCCGGCGGCAGCGGCGCTGCTGGCGGCGGCGTAAAAGAAAGCGGCGGTCCGGCGCTGCTTAACCTCCACCGCGCGTTCAAGAAAAAGCATAGCGTCATCGAAACTCAGGGGCCGCAGTTCATGGACCTGAACCGCGGCGAGAAAGGCGCTCAGATCATTACCGTCGACGAGTTTTTTTTTCGCGTCGGCAAGGATAAAATCCGGTTCCTGACCGGTGTTTTCTACCTTCACGCCGAGGATCGCAAGGGAACGGCTTAAAGAGGCGGCGTCATCCCAGCGCTCCTCAGCGATAGCCTTAGCCTGAACGGAACGCATGTTTGCTATCGCCTGATTTTCAAGGTCCAGGAGCGTTCCGGCTATATCCTCCGCGTTGTTTCCTCCTGCCTCTACCCCATAAATCTCCCGGTGCATACCGATAAGATCGATAGCCTTGGCGGGGTTTCCGGCAAGCTGCTTCTTGATATCATCCAACCGGATATCGCCGGTAGAACGGCGGGGTGTAAGCCGTGCTTCCTGGATATCCGTCGTGAGACAGGATAAGACAAAACACAGGGACACGAGCGGTAAAACCGATACCAACCGCTTTGCCGCCGCCGACCTTAAAATCGAAAAAACCACTGTTTTTCTCACGCCTCGTCCCCTGTTTTCATTTCCCGTTTTGTATTTCAATATACTCCTTAATTCCGTCTTTATCCATATCCCATGAATACATAACGGAACCGCCTTCCCCATACTCTTCGACGGTTTCATAAATTCCATCGCCATCCCAGTCGCTTTCAGTACGTTCCACAACCTTTTTATAATCCAGCGGAGCGGCCCCCTCATATTCAAAACGACGGAACCAGCGTACCGTTTCCATCCGGGCATCCAGATCCATATCAAGCCACTGTAGTACCGGTTTTCCGTTTTCAAATTCGGTTATAGATACAGGCCGTCCGTCCAATATTTCCACAGCCCTCAGAGGTATGCCTCGATCAAGGTCTATCTTTTCCTGAGCGCCCTCAAATTCAACGCTGGGTCTTTGAATGATAAGAGAAAAGGAAACCAAAGTCCTCAAAGTCAGCCGGGAATACTGCCGCAGGGGAAAGAGAAGCCCCGCATAGCTCCTGTTACCGGCAAGTTCGGTGAAATGAATTGGGGTAAACTGAAAATCGCCGGACCGGGGGATAAAGGCGGTCTTTCCCAGTTCCGCCCGTTTTACCGAGGGATAAGGTTCCCAGAAAATTAACGCTTTGGAGCGATCCGCATCGTTTAACGGCAGTGCAGAAAGCCCCGCCCGGTCCGCCTCAGTTTCAGGTAACATTGCCTGTGATGCCCATTGGGGACCGCCTCCGGCGTCAAACGAAACAACCAGTTCTGCAAGGCCATCCTGATCCGCGTCATGGCTGTACTCCTGAATCGTCCCGCCGGCGTAAAGGACACGGCTTTCAGGATACCCGTCCCGATCATCATCGGCGATGATAAGCCCGGAAAAAGAGAGGAGTTTTTCCGCCAAAAGGTTCCGCCCGGCATCGCCCTGCAGCAAATCGCTTAGCGCGACAATCAGATCCTTTTCAATAACAAGCCCTTTGTCAGGCACAGGGCGGCCGGTGGAATCCTCAGACAGGGCGAAGAGTTCCGCCACCGCTTCCTCCTCACCGATGAGTCCCAGCTTGAGGGACACCGTGACGGAAGCGGGATTGGGCCGGAACTTGTCATTCCGCTCCGCGCCAAGCCCCCCCGCCCGGTAGGCCGCCATCAGCCGGCGGGCTTCTTCCGTATCCCGGATAAAGGGAGCGGCCATCCACGCCAGTTCGGGATCAGAGTCCAGCAGCAGGGGGAGCCGCATGAGGGCAAGATCCATTATATCCAGATCACCCCGATCGGGGTTTCTGTTCCGGGCATAGTCAAAAAAGATCCTCGGATAACGGGGATCGCGGGGATAGTGGTCCAGGGTTTCCGTCATGCAGCGGCGGAATTCCACAACAGCCGGAGGCGATCCCCCGGTTCCGAACATTGTTCCGGCTGACTCTTCAGAGAGGCCTTTGAGGACCGCGAGCCGCAACGCTGCAGGATCCGGAGGAAAACCGCTTATCGGAGACGCGGAGGCGCTCAGCGGATCTTCCTGCACCTGGTCAAGCAGCGTAAGGGCGCCTGCATAGTTACGCAACGTGATAAGCTGTTCCGCTTCCAGGAGCCGCGCCTGGGAAGGACTGTAGCGGCTCCATCGATCTACCGCAAAAGCACGCCCCAGGGCTTCCAGTACCGCCCCCCTGCTTTTCTGTTCATGAGAACGGGCCAGGGCGAGGAGGCAGGAAATATCCGAAGAAACATCCGCAAAATCCGCCGCCCGTTCAATGGCGGTCAAGGCCTCCGGCCAGCGGCCCCCGGAGGCCGCCCGCTCCGCCCAGAGGAAATACCGCTCCGCCACTGCGGAATCTCCTGTCTCACTCCATCCGTCTTCGTTACGGGCCTGAGCGTAAAGACCCGAAAAAGCAATGACGGATACCAGAACCGGCAGAAAGTGTGCCAGAACACGGCAGGGTTTCACGGAATTTCCTCAACTATCCCCGGAGATCCGCGCCCCGCCCTTTGGGGAGGACGATCCCGGCTCTATCAGGGAAGTGGAATCCTCCCTGGGGGGCAGGCCTAAAATTTCCCGGACCTCGTCATCTACCAGTGTCTCCCGGCTGATAAGGGCGCCGGCAAGTTTTTCCAGTTCCTGTTTGTGGGCTTCTATAATTTCCCGGGCCATGTTCCGGATGCGATCAAGTATCTTTTCAATTGTCTTGTCAATACGCTGGGCTGTATCTTCGGAATAATCCTTATGGCGGGCGATTTCTTTGCCCAGGAAAATGGGTTCATCTTCCTGACCGTAGGCCACAGGCCCCAATTCCTCGGCCATGCCCCACTCACAGACCATGTGGCGGGCCATTTCAGTGGCCTGCTGAATATCCTGCTTGGTACCGGTGGTGGTTTCACTGTAGAAGAGTTTTTCCGCAAGCCAGCCGCCGTAACAAATAGCGATACGGTCCTCGATCCAGCCTCTGGTACGGCTGTAGCTGTCCTCCTCAGGGAGGGACAAGGCCATGCCCAATGCCCGCCCGTGGGGAACAATAGTTACCTTGTGCAGGGGATCCGCGTTTTTGAGGTAGTAGTGCAGCAAGGCGTGACCCGCCTCGTGAATGGCGGTCATTCGGCGTTCTTTATCGGAAACCACCAAGGTTGTACGGGCCACTCCCATGAGCACCTTGTCCCTGGCTTCCTCAAAATCGCTCATCTCCACTTCCTGCTTGTTATTGCGGGCGGCGAACAAGGCGGCCTCGTTAACCATGTTGGCAATATCAGCGCCGCTCATACCCGGTGAGGCCCTGGCTACGCGGGCAAGATCCACATTCTTGTTCATGGGGATTTTCACGGCGTGTATTTGCAGTATCGCCTCACGCTCCTTGATATCGGGCATGGCGACTACTACTTGCCGGTCAAAACGACCGGGCCGCAGCAGCGCCGGATCAAGCACATCAGGCCGGTTGGTAGCGGCGAGGATTATCACCCCGTCCTTGGAATCAAAACCGTCCATTTCAACCAAAAGCTGGTTCAAAGTCTGTTCCCGTTCATCATGACCACCGCCGTAGCCCGCACCCCGGGTTCTGCCCACCGCGTCAAGCTCATCAATAAAAATAATACAGGGCGCGCTGCGCCTTCCCTGTTCAAAAAGATCGCGGACACGGCTCGCGCCGACCCCGACAAACATCTCCACGAAATCGGAGCCTGACATGTGAAAGAAAGCGACTCCCGCCTCACCCGCCACCGAGCGGGCCATGAGGGTCTTACCGGTACCAGGCATCCCCACCAGAAGCACACCCTTGGGGATTCGCGCGCCCATCTTGGTAAACTTCTGGGGATTTTTTAGAAACGCCACCACTTCCTCAAGCTCGAACTTGGCGTCTTTCTGGCCCGCCACATCGGCGAAGCTCACCTTCTTCCCCTCGTCCTGGTAGCGCTTGGCCCTGCTCTTGCCAAACTGGAAAGTTTTGTTCCCCGCGCCCTGCATATTCCTGAACATGAACCAGATAAAGCCGAAGCCAATAAACCAGGGCAGCAGTTCCAGGATAACGCGCCAGGGATTCGGCCTTGCGACCGCTCCGGAGATATTGACATTCTTCCGCAGCAGGGAAGACAGGAGATCCGGATCCTCATAGGGGATACGGGTTTTAAGCTGGGCCGCTTCCTGACCAGAGGAACCTTTAAGGAAAATATCCAGGGTATTATTATCATGAATAGTAACGGATTCGATCTGATCCTGAGCAAGGAAACGGGTAAAATCAGAATACCGGATCTCCCTCACCGGGGCGGCTTCACCACGGAAAAAATACGCGATGAACAGACCCGCTATGATGAGAAAGAAAACAAGGGCAAAGCCGTTTGGCCGTTTGGCCTGCAAAGACGGACGAGGCCCTCCCTCAGGCGGTTTATCATTTTGATTATTGAACATCCATACCCCCGGTATTGTTATTCGATCTTTTTGCCTTTACCATATACAACTTTTCATCTGCAATATCTTTCGGGACTTCCCGCCGGAGCGATACTCCCCCCGGACCAATGAAAGCGGCTACTCCCCGCTGGTCGACAAGGCTTAAAATCCGTTCCCGGCGGGCTGACTCAGCCGGCGCGTGTTTGCCGTCAATACAATCGCCCTTAAAGCTCCGCCTTAGAGCCAGCGGCAGCAAGGCGTAACCTCCCCCGGCGATTCCGGCGGGTTCCCCGGAAAACGGCTTCACCTCAATAACCATTCTTTTAAGAATATATAAGCCCGGCATTTTAATCAACAGTACAAAACCGCGCTCGGCGGCCCTGTTTTTTCTCAGCGACAACATTATCCGTCCGTCTTCCCTCCAAATCCGCACCGGCCCCAAATCAACGGCCTTTGTAAAGCCCCCGCAAAAACGCCTGATACCGGCGCGCTTTATCGGAACAGGGGATTCGTTCCCACGCAGCAACCGGTCCAGGCCCCGGAAGAGGGCTTCCTCGCGGATAATGGCGTTCTGGGCGAAAAAAGTTTCCGCATCGGTATGGAGCGCGCGGCCGCCTGTCTCTGTCCAGCGTACCCGGCGGCGGGCTTCCCCGGTGATAAAACCGGCGGCGAGGGCCTGAGTTTCGGCCAGAGAGGCAAAGCCCCGCCGCCAGCACGGAAAAGACTCGTTTAAAAACGGGATGAGGTGATACCGTATCCGGTTACGGAGGAAACGGATATCGACGTTAGTGGAATCTTCCCGCCAGGGGACATTTTTTTCATCCAGGTAGTGGAACGTGTCGGTACGGCTTAGAGTCAGCAGGGGTCGCAGAATCCGCCCCCGTCCGGCGGGCATAGCCGCCAGACCTGCGGGACCCGAACCCCGGAAGGCCCGCATCAACACGGTCTCAAGCATATCATCCCTGGTGTGGGCAATGAGGATCCGAACAGGCCTGGTACCTTCAGCCTCAATAACGCGGGCCTCTCTAAACAAAGCCCGGCGGCGGTAGAGCCGTGCGGCCGCCTCAATACCTATCCCCTCGCGTTTAGCCGTACCGGCGATTTTTCCCGGTTCCACGGACACAATTTTACAGGGTATCGCGTGTTTCCCGCACAGTTCCCCTACAAAGGCGGCGTCCCCCCGGCTTTCCTCAGGCGGCCTAATCCCGTGTTCTACATGCAGACAGCGCAATGAAAAAGCCGGCCCCGTGGAATCGCGGGCAAGAGCGGCCAAGGCCTCAAGCATGGCGACAGAATCCACACCCCCTGATACAGCCGCGAGACACACCATCCCCCGCGGACAATCCCTTAAAGAGACGGCAACAACAGATTCAAATTCAAAGACAGTCACATAACTACATCACACCATGCGTAACAAACCGCCTAAACGGCGATTTTTGGAGGTTTTATACACGAAGTGCAACAAACTCCCGGGCTAAAAACAAGAAGATCTTCGGGAAACCCGCGGTCTCCATTTCCCCGGGAATGTTACGCCTTTTTCTCCCCGGCTGTGGGAGCGGCGGTTCCCGCAGCTGTGGTGGCGACCACGGCCGCAGGAGTACCGGCTGCCACTTCGGCTTCAGCCGCAGGAACGGCCTCGGCCTTGGCGAATTTCACGAGCGCCACAACCTGATCGGCTCCGGAAAGGAGCTTCACGCCCTCGCCCAAAGGAATATCCCGCACGTGAAGGGACTGATTAACCTTAAGGCCGGAAATATCGACTTCGATCCGCTCCGGCAGATTCCCGGGCAGACATTCAACCTCAATCTCGTGAAGGGGATTCTCAAGAATACCACCCTCCCGGACTCCGATGGGATTCCCGTTAAGATGCAGAGAAACTTTAGCCCGCAGGACGACACCACTTTCAACCTCGTAAAAATCAACGTGGAGAATATTTCCGTCAATAATATTGCGCTGAGTATCTTTCACAAAGGCATCGTAGGACTTACCGTCCGCCTCGACTTTTACAATGGTACTTTCGGAGATATTCCTTACCCGCCGCATGAATTCCTGGGCATCAAGATCAATGGCGATTGCCTGGCCTGACCTTCCGTAGAGTACCGCCGGAATGCGACCGCTCCGCCTTAGCCTGCGGGATTCGGCGGAACCCGCCTTCTGACGATTCCTGGCGGATAGTACAACCTGACTCATTTACACACCTCGTTCACAAAAATACCCCGCCATGGCAAAATCCAACACGGGATGTTCAATCGGGATAAAACCCTACTGGGACGACAGGATTCGAACCTGTGAATACCGGCTCCAAAAACCGGGGGCTTACCGCTTGCCGACGTCCCACTATAGGATTCGAGCATAGCATAAATCCGGGAACAGTATCAATATATCGAAAACCCGGGATTCCCCCGCCTGAGCGTCAAATTTCCACAGAACTATCATCCGCTACGCCGGATTCGTACTTCTCCAGTATCTTATTCTGCAGCTCGGCACGGAATTCGGGATGAATAGGATGAGCTACATCTTTGTATTCCCCCGCCCTGGTTTTACGACTCGGCATAGCAATGAAAACCCCGCTTTTACCTTCGATGATCTTTACATTATGCACCACAAAACAGTCATCAAATGTAACCGTTACATAAGCTTTCAGTTTACCCTCGTCGGCAACTTTACGGACCCTAATATCTGTTATCTCCATTATGCCTCTCCTTTTGTATAACGGTCCTCTTTGTCTATTATTTTAATACCGAAAGGGCCTTACGCGCAAGTAAAAATGAAATCTTAACAAAATTCCATGTTTTTAACAGGTTTTTTTCGGCTTTTTCAGCCTTTTCCCGGTCGGTAAAAACACCGAAGCAGGTGGAACCGGCTCCGGAAAGCCCCGCGAAATCCGCCCCCAGGTCCCGTAGCCGGCCGAGAATTTCCCGGTAAGCCGCGCCCTTCTCCCCCTCCGTGGCAGCCCCCAAAACCGGCAAAAAATCGTTTTCAAAAGACCAGTCCCGGGGAGAGGGGGAAAGCCGCTTACCAAGTTCAAGCCCCGGAACCTTCGCCGTTGATCCCCGCGCCTCCGCGTTCCTGCGGGCATTGTTTTCTCCCTGCCTTTCGCGGAATTCATCCAGCAGCCGAAAAGCCTCGGCTGTTACACTGGGAAAACCGGGATTTACCAGTACAAAAAAGAGATTTTTCGGAGCCTCAAGGGATGTAATCCGCTCACCACAGCCGCTTACCCAAGCGGCGCTGGTTTCAGTGAGGAAAAAAGGTACGTCGCTGCCCAGGGAAGCGGCCATTTCGGCCAGGGAATCGGCGCCAAGACCACTGGTCGTATAGAGCGAATTCAACGCCAAAAGGGTGGAAGCAGCATCGGAAGAGCCGCCTCCCAGGCCTCCGCCCAGGGGAATTCGCTTGTTTACCCATATCCTAAGCCCCCGGGTATAGCCGGTCCTGCTTCTGAACAGGGAAACGGCTTTGAAAATGATATTTTTTTCAGGCGGAAAAGCCTCCATGGGCGCTGGTTCTCTCTGAAATTTCATATGTATTTCCAGGGTTTTATCCTCATCAAGAAGCTCAAAACGAAGGGTATCTCCAAAGGCAAGAGCCGCGAAAATGCTTTCCAAATTGTGAAAGCCGTCGGGCCGCCTGTCTTTGACCCGCAGATGCAGATTTACCTTAGCCGGAGCTTCGATCGTCAATATCGGCATGGTTTACAGCTTAACACAGTTTTAAAAAAAGTGTGCAAGTACGAAAAAACCAGTTGACAATTCTGTAAACTCTCCCTTATGTTTCAATAGAATACTTTTCTAAACGGAGAAAATTATGGTTCTGCATGAAGCCATGGATTATCGGACGGATTCTGAAAAAGAAGCCTTCCCTGCGGAGACGCTGACATTAATGCCTTTGGACAACTTTGAGACTGTCCCGGCGGCGGATGACGGTGTCAGTCCAGTGCCGTTTTTCATCTTTAGTGACGAAGACGAAGATGATGAAGACATCGACAACAAAGACAGCTTCGACGACATGGAAGAGGACTTCGAAGATGATGACTTTGAGGACGATGATTTTGACGACGACGACGATGATGATTACGACGATGATGATGACGACTACGACGAAGACGACGATGTAGACTATGACGATTTAGAAGAATGAGTGAGTGGAGCGGCCGGCGAATACAGCTGCTCCAGCTCGTAAAAAGATCGGACCCGTTCGCTCATCAAATGTATGATGGTTGTTCCCAGGTCAATAAGGCGCCATTCATCATCTCCCGAGTCCGGTTTTCTGGATCGTCTGAGTATTTCTAAGCCCCGCTCGCCGCAAAACTCCTTGATATGCCGTTCCAGGCCCTGTAGATGGGTATCGCTTAAGGCGGTGGCAATGACAAAAAAGTCGGTCCAGGCGTTCATCTCCCTCAGATCAAGGACCACTACGTCAATGCCTTTGTGTTCCCGCAGCAGTTCTCCCAAGGCCAGGGCGGCCGCCTTACCGGCGGAATTGCCTGCCGGGGCTTTAGTTTCCAGTAACATACCTTCCATCAAAATCCCTTCCAATGATCAGCGTAAAATCTGACCGGTATTCAAAATTCCGTATATTGAAATCCCCCTCGATATTTTCCGTAATGGGAGTTTCAAAGCGGATATTCCCGCACCGGATTATTCCGGCAAAGGTCTCCACTATATCCTCCTGGCCTGAACGGTCGGTGATTTCGGTCTTTTCATAATTGGCGTGATCCGCGTTACCGATAGAAATCACGTCATAGCCAAAACCCCGCAGCAGTTCCGCAGTCCTTCCCGCCAGACCATTCACTGCGGTCCCGTTCAGAACCTCCACGGTAAAGACCCGTTCACTCAAGGCGCCCTCGGCCTGCCGGGTAAGGGTACCCAGGGTCTGGCGCACAATCTCCTTTACCAGGCTTCCATCATAGAAGGGTATAAGCAGCATCCGGCCCGATACCTCCCGCAAATTGCCCCCCACGGACTGGATATTGGTACGTTCCGTGTCTATACCGGCGAATTCGTCAAAGAGGTGGATTCTGGTACGCTGGTTCATATCAGTATGGAGGAAAGACTGGTATATCCTGGCCAGCGCGGGATTTTTTATCGTCTCGTTCATCTCCCCCTGACGCTTTAACAGCCCCAGGAAGAAACGCTGCCGTCGGAATACCGCCATGTCCCGGTCCTCATCGGAGGTTTCGTACCGTACATACATAATGGCCTTATCCCCGTCCAAGCGGGTTACGCCGGATGGGAACAGAACAAGCTCATCTCCGTGAATTTCCACCAGAGAGGGAATGAACAGTTCCACTCCCTCAAGCAGATCCACCACCTTACCGAGATTTTCCATGGTAAGGACTACGGAAAAACTGATGTCTATTCCCAGGAGGTCCTCGATCTCGCTTTCAAATCCGGAGATCCTGCCGGGGGCGTAGACCGTGTCGATACGGTCAACCCGGTTGATCCTGGAGATTAACAGCCCCAACTCTCCGGGAATGTCGAAAACAGCCGCCCGCCTGGTGGCCGAGTAGTACATCAGTACATAGGTACTGAGCGGTTTTTGATTCTGCTCAATGACAAAAAGTACATTGATCACCCTGTCGCCTGAAAGGGCTTCCCCCACCGGATCGCCGCGCAGAGTATAGACCGCGGCAAAAATACCTGTCGCCAGGAGCAGCACAATGGCGGCCAGCAAAAACGCACTGTAGTCATTTTTTTTTCTTCTCAACTGAATTTTCCTCAGGGTTTTGAAACCGGTTCCCTCATTTTCTCAAGGAGGCGGAAAGTTTCCTCAGACAGTTCCAGTTTTCTGGAGCGCAGCCAGGAAACGGTTTGGTTCAACACCGCAAGCAGCAGCCGGTCCAGCGGCTCATCCGTGTAACACATTTTTCTGAGCATGGGATCGGTCTTTTCCCGGGATACCTCGACCTTGTCGGCGATATACACCACTTTTGCCAAAGGGCCCATATCGGCACCGCCCTCGGTATGAAGCGCCACCGCTTCCAGCACATCCTTATTATGTATTTCAAAACGCTCTCTGAGCAATACCGCCGCCGCCCTGCCGTGAAGCAGGGTGGGCTTTTTCTTTTCCAGCTTTGATATGACCTTGCCGTCAGACTTTGCCAGTTTCAGCAGGGTTTCCTCGTCCAGAGTCTTACCGAAATCGTGAGCAATTCCCGCCAGGTACCCCAAAGCCGGGTCCAACCCGAAGCGGCGGCAGAGATCCCAGGCCAGAAGGGCGGTGTTTCGGGAATGGAGAAAACGCTCAAGGGAGACTTTTTCCCGAACGGCTCTCTCCATTCGGAGAATGGTCTTCCTGTTGAGGTCCCCGGCCGGCTGGCGTTCCCCGGAAAAACCGTATAAACCCCGCTCCTCAATAATGGTCCTGGCCGCCGAGGGTACCAGGTAACGCCAGGCGCCTCTGTTCTCAATCCGTTCCCGAACTATGGCGGAAGAGATTTCCAGCACTTCGTTGGTGATCCGGCTATGGGGAAACGGGTAATGTATTTCCCCGGAACCCAGGCGGCGGGCAATGACGACATCCGCAAGATCGAGAATCTCATCGCTCTTATGCCACCGGGGAAAATCCGCAGCCAGGTCCTCGCCGATAATAAGGCCCGGTTTCCCCTCGGGTACATAACGCCGGATAATATCTTTGAGACTATCTACGGTGTAGGAAACCCCCCCCCGCCGGATTTCGCAGTCATCAACGGTCAGCCGGGGATCGCCGGCGATAGACGCGGCCAGCATTTCCAACCGGTCCCGGGCGCCGTTTTCCATACCGGTGACGGCAAGTTTGAAGGGGGACCGGTACGCGGGGATCAGCGCCACCCGGTCATAGCACAGCGTCGACAAGGTCGTGTCCGCCAATAAGAGATGCCCCAGATGTACGGGATTAAAACTACCCCCTAAAATCGCCAGTCTCATTCTTCCAAAACCTCTTTGTTAACTTCCGGGTCCGTCAGGCGCAGCATATCCTCCGCCAGTTCCATAATCCCCTCGCCGGAAAAAACCGAAATCCCCCGAACCTGCTCTAAGGGGTACTTAGCGGTAAACTCCGCAAGCCGCCCTCCGCTTTCAGATAAATCGGTCTTGGTACCCAGGAGGAGCCGCTTTTTTTTAATCAGATCGGGGGAAAAAGTCTCAAGTTCCCCCAGGAGTACGTCAAAAGCCGTCAGAAAATTATCATCGGAAAGATCAATAAGGAAGACCAGAGCGGCGGTACGGGAAATATGCTTGAGAAAGCGAATGCCCAAACCGGCCCCGGCTGAAGCGCCTTCAATAAGCCCCGGAATATCCGCCAGGATAATGTCCCTGCCGCCCAGCTCGTCACGGGCGGAGGCCCCCACAGTGAGTACCCCCAGATTGGGAATTTTCGTGGTAAAGGGGTAAGGCGCGATTTTCGGCCGGGCATTGGTGAAGCGGTCAAGGAGGCTCGACTTTCCCGCATTGGGGAAACCCACGAGGCCAATGTCCGCCATGATCTGCAGTTCCACCCTAAGCAGCGTCGTCTTGCCGGGCTTACCCGGCAGGGCCTTGCGGGGGGCCTGGTTTACCGCGGACTTGAAGTGGATATTCCCCCAGCCGCCGTTCCCCCCTTTGAGGAACACAAAATCCTCCTGGCTGGCACTGAAATCCCGAATCAGAGCCCCGGTCCCGGCATCACGGATCAGCGAACCCGGCGGCAGGGGGATGACTATGGCGCCGCCGTTCCTGCCGTAGCGGCCGCCGCCCTCGCCGTCCCGGCCGTTTTCAGCCTTAAAGACCCGTTTATAGCGCAGATGGGCCAGGGTACGCAGGTTACGGCGTACAGTAAACACCACGTCTCCTCCCCTGCCCCCATCTCCACCGGCCGGTCCTCCATTGGGCACAAACTTTTCCCGCCGGAAGGCTACGCAGCCGTTCCCGCCAAAACCGGAGGAAACCTCAATCAACGCTTCGTCGGCAAATTTTTCCATTGGCCACACAGTCCATCAAAGGGCGCTCAACGCGCCGTGAGGAATTATTTTGAGTATCGGAATCACGGGCGGAGTCAGCTCTATAGCGGCGGGAAAATCTTCCTTCCGAAGCAATACGCTCTCGCCGTCTGTCTGGGCAAGGATGGGATGAACTCCGGAAAACTCCAGGCGGTGGGCGCTGAAAAGAATCGACTCAGGTTTGTCAATGTGCGTCCCGGTACTGAACAGCTTTTTAAGGGCCACCTTGCGCAGTAACGGCATCTGCCTGAGTATGCAGACATTGCGATCATCAGGAAGGATTTTCTGGTGGGAACCATAGGTTCTGTGTCCTGAAGCACCCATTGCCATGAGCAGCACCTTTTCCCTGAAGGAACGAAGTTCCCGCTGTTGTTCGTCCAGGACACGGACATCAAGAAAATCCACCTTGTACAGCCGATCATAGAGCAGGGCGGCGATATCTACCCAGAGTTTATAAGAATCGCCGGGAAACTTTTCTTTCATCTTGTTGGTCATGTGGGTAACGAACGCGTCAAGACCTGCGGAAAGGATGTTGAAGGCGAGAAAGGGACCTTTTGACTGAGCCGGACCACCGGGGGCGGTCAGCAGCCGTAGCGCCGGGGCAAATTCAATATGTACCGGCTTAACCAGGAGATCAAGGGCGCCGGTCAGTTCGGCGCTGTCGGCGCCGTCATTGCCGGTTCCCATAGGCAGGCGCAGTACCGCCGCGTTGGCAAGGAAAGATGCGGGGCTCTGGTACATGGAAGATAACACCTCAAGGTTCGTTCCGTCGCCGCCGGCGGTAATGATAAGGTAAAAAGGTCCGGCATTTTTGCCCGCTTCCTCAATGAAGGCCCGGGTAATTTTCGAGGCCACCCCCGGCCCGCTGGTGGTAACCAGAGCGGAAGCGGCGGGTGAGGCGCCAAAATCTTTCGCCGTCTCCGACGGGACGGCTTCCCGGAGAGGATTCGCCTGAACTTTTTTCCGGTGCGCTTCCAATACCCTGTGATGCTCCTTCCAGCGGGCTTTGATCGTAAATCCACCGGCGGTAGGATTTGCGATAACAATCCACCGCAGCGGCCGTCCTGGCGCGACACAGGAACGGGAGCAGATTTCGGCTAACGATTGGAAAAAAAACTCCATATCCATCATTCACCTCTTTCCAAACAGATCCGGCAATTTATACACATCCTCAACCCCGTCAACCAAAATGCCGCCCATGCCGAGTTCCAGGGGGAGGACGATGTCAATATCGTAGCGATCCCCTACGGACACACAGGAAGCGGGCGCGGCGCCACACAGTTCAGCCGCCTTACGGAACGGCGCCGCATGAGGCTTGGAAACGCCACAGGTATCAAGGCCCACAATCGCCCCGAATATCCCGGCCACCCCCAGGGCGGAGAGAGTCCTCACGGCGATAGATACGGGGTTATTGGTAACCACGGCCAAGCTAAACCGGGCTGCGAGATCTTCAAGAACCACGCAGAGCCGCCGGTTCTCCGAGAGATATCGTTCCGGCTGGTACAACTCTTCCCGCCAGCGGACGCTTTCCTCAATGGAAACCCCAAAGGTTTTAAAGACATTCCCCAGACTTAGGTTTTGCCCGTCATGTGCCGCGGCCCAGGCTTCCCGGCGGCGGGCAATTTCCCGGTTCATCTCCTCAACGGATTTTCCCATGATGAGGGCGAGCCGTTCGACGGGAAGTTCCTGCTGGATCCGCTGGTATTCCGTATGGGTGTAGAGGGTAGAATCCATATCGAAAAGTATCGCGGCGCAATGTACGGGAAGCCGGTAGGCCTTCATGTTTCAGTCTGTTGAAAGGGCAGCTCGTGCTGGGGGCCGGCGCCCTTGGTCTCCATCAGGAGCCGGTTGATAATCTCCCGGTTATCCAGCAGACTCGAAATGGAAAGATTCTGGTGCAGCCGGGAAATAACATGGGCGAAGAGGCTCGATATATTCACACTGATGTACCATTCCCGCTTGAGTACCTCTTCCTGGTAAATTGCGTTGGTGCCGATGATACGGTAAAAAAGCCCTTCTTTATACGCCTGGTCGAAATAGGAAACAGCGTCGCCTGAAAACAGCGGCAGGCTGATGGAGCAGATAATCCGCCGCGCGCCGTTCTCCTTGAGTATTTTCATCCCCTTGATTAAGGTCCCGCCGGTACCCAACATGTCGTCGGCCATGAACACGGTCTTGTCCCGCACGTTACCCAGGAGTCGTATCTGGGAAATGTTCGTATCCGAGGCGTCTTTGGTGATCTTCGAATAATCACGTTCTTTGTAGAGCAGGGCCAGGGGTTTTTTCAAGGTCGAGGCGAAAAACTTATTCCGGTCCACCGCGCCGGTGTCCGGAGAGACCACCACAAAATCATCGTTCAGGATTCCATCCAGGCGGCACAGAGTGCGGATAATCTGGTAACTGGCGTGGAGGTTTTCAAGCCGCATCCGGTTGAAGGCGTTCATAATGTCCCGGGAATGGATATCCAGGGTGATAACATGATTCACCCCCAAGCCCTCAAATATTTTTCCGATCCGGCTCGCGTTAAGCCCTTCCCTACCCTTGGCCTTGTGCTGCCTGGCGTAGGGAAAATTGGGGATAACCAGAGTCACCCGCTGAGCACCAGCCTGCCGGACCGCGTCAATAGTCACAAAAATAGTCATTATATGGTCGTTGATGGTAAGGACCTTTTTCTCCCCCCCGGAAAAGTCGACCGGATAATGGTTCTCCACATCCTGAAAAATGTAAACATCCTTGCCCCTGATGGATTCCTGAATCTCCGCTTTGATTTCACCATTGGCAAACGCAGTGAATTTGGCCGGAATTTTAAACCGGGGAACCGGGCATTGCTCCGCCTCTCCCTGCCCATGGGGACCGGAAAACACGATCTCATTGATCAGGTTGATGTGCCGCAACGCATCGTCAACACTGAAGCTGTAACGCTTGGCAAGCTCTGTCGCCATCCGTTCCCGGTTACGGCGATAGCCCTGCTTCAGACGGACAATCACCTTACCGGCGAACACTTCACCCCCCGGACAGGCGATAATGGCGAGGTTTGCCGGATTGGAATACTTCATCAATTTCTCATATAGCACGGAATAGACCCGGCGGTCAAGGTTGGAAGCGAAGGACACAGTAATTCTCCATAATTACCCGCCGGGCTTGTAACCGGGCTTCGCGTCATCCGGTTCGCCTCGTCTTCGCTCATCGTTTGCAGTTTGCAATACGCTTCGTTAATTAGGGGTTCTTCGCCGCTAACATGGTCAATTGGAGAAACAATGAATTGAACTTGTTTCAAAACCCGGTTGGCAGGGGCCTTCGGTCTGATTCACACGCTCTTGTGCTTTTTCGGCCTACGGCCTGCAAAACCACAGTTTTTCAAGGGGTTATTTGGATTCGACGTCTTTGAAAAAAAGAGTTGACCCTTTTCAGGGCCGATTGTACACTGGAATGAAACTGGAGGCGTACTGTGAAAACGAATATACCTGAACTCAAATTGGGGATTATCGCGGTTTCCCGTGACTGTTTTGAGTTAACTCTTTCCGAATCCCGACGGACTGCGGTCGTGGCAGCCTGCGGTAAAAAAGGCATTTCCATTTATGAGAGCAAGAAAACCGTTGAGAACGAACGGGATATGCTCGCTTCGGTGGAGGATGTAAAAAAAGCGGGCTGTAACGCGCTGGTGGTTTTCCTGGGGAATTTCGGTCCCGAGACACCTGAAACCCTGATAGCGAAGTATTTTGACGGCCCGGTGATGTACGCCGCCGCCGCCGAGGATTCGGGCAAGGATCTTATCCATGGCCGGGGTGACGCCTATTGCGGTATGTTAAACTGTTCCTACAATCTGGGACTGCGGAAGGTCAGGGCGGTGATCCCCGAATTCCCGGTCGGAACCCCCGCGGATATTGCAGTGATGATTGAGGATTTTATTCCCACGGCCCGCGCTCTCATAGGGATTTCCAAACTCAAGTTGATCACCTTCGGCCCGAGGCCTCAGGATTTTTTTGCGTGTAACGCTCCCGTAAAGGGCCTTTACGATATCGGTGTGGAAATTGAGGAAAACTCAGAGCTGGATCTGTTAGCCGCTTTCAAAAAACACAAAAATGATAAACGGATTGATGATTTGGCCAAATCAATGGCCGAAGAGCTTGGGGAGGGGAATCGGTATCCCAGCCTCCTGCCCAGCCTGGCGCAGTTTGAGCTTAGCCTCCTGGATTGGGCCGAGGAACACCGGGGAGCCAGAGACTATGTGGCTTTCGCGAATAAATGCTGGCCCGCTTTTCCGGCTGAGTTCGGTTTTATGCCCTGTTATGTGAATTCTCATCTCGCGGCGCGGAATATTCCGGTAAGCTGCGAGGTGGATATCTACGGCGCTCTGAGCGAATATATCGGCAGCTGTGTAAGCGGGGAAGCCGTGACCCTGCTGGATATTAACAATTCGGTGCCCCAGGATATGTATGAGGAAGATATCAAGGGCAAATTCGATTATTCGCTGCGGGATGTGTTCATGGGCTTCCACTGCGGAAATACCCCGATTTGCAGGCTTAAAAAAGAATCCAATACCGGGATGAAATACCAGTTGATCATGAACCGTATTATAGAAAATAAGGGTGAACCTGGTATCACACGCGGGACTATCGAAGGGGACATTATTCCGGGTGCTATTACTTTTTACCGCCTTCACGGAAACAGCGACGGCTCGCTGCAGGCTTACATAGCCCAGGGTGAGGTGCTGCCGGTAGCGACCCGTTCTTTCGGAGGTATCGGTGTTTTTGCCATTCCACAGATGGGAAGATTCTATCGTTATGTGCTGGTTGGGAAACGTTATCCCCATCACGGGGCGGTAGCATTCGGGAAACATGGTAAGGTATTGTTCACCGTCTTTGATTACCTTGGCGTACCGGATATTGATTATAACCGGCCGGAGGCTCTGCCCTATCCCCGGGAAAATCCCTTTGTGTGATACGCCTGCGGATACGCGTCAAACTAAAGTGAGGTTTTTATGAGTAAGCTAAAAGTGGGAATTGCCGGCGCCGGTGGAATGGCCTTTTACCATTACGCAGGCTTCACCAGGGCCGGCGCGGAAGTTATCGCCATGGCGGATGTGGATATTGAGCGGGCCAGGACTTTCGGAGAGCCGAGGAAGATAAAAACTTTTTATAAAAGCCTGGGTGAGATGCTTGCCGGATCGCCGGAGATTGACGCGGTGTCAATCATTACGCCGAATAAGTTTCACAAGCCCATGGTGATAGAGGCCCTGGAAAAAGGGAAGCATGTGTTCTGTGAAAAACCGCCGGCCCTTGCCGCCGTCGAGATGCGGCTGATGCTTGACGCGGCGAAAAAATCCGGCAAGGTACTGATGTTCGATTTTAACAATCGGGCCAGGCCTGAATCGAAGGCGATCAAGCGTTACATTGATGAGGGCAGGATAGGGCGGATCAACTCCGCTCAGGCCACCTGGATCAGGCGTAACGGCATTCCCGGTTTCGGCGGCTGGTTTACCACCAAGGCCCTCTCAGGCGGCGGCCCGGTGATCGATCTTCCCCACATGTTGGACCTGGCCCTTTGGTTTATGGGTTACCCCGAGCCGGAGTATCTGCTGGGCGCCGCCTATTACGACTTTATGGACAACAAAGCCTTTAAGGGACCCTGGGGGATTCCCGATGCTGCCAATGGAGTTACTGATGTGGAGTCCGCCTGTCACGCCATGGTCACCTTCAAAAGCGGCCAGTCCCTGATGATCCGCAGTTCCTGGGCGGAGATGAACGAGCGCGAAGAAGTGTCGGTTACTTTTCAGGGGCAAAAAGCCGGCGGTATGGTGCGGCGTATCTTTGGCATTGATGGCCTTGACGACACCAGCGTCGACACTTCCAAACTGTTTGTCGAGGAATACGGCAACCAGGTAGACCTGCTTATCAAGACCGAAAAAGACGATACCATGGGACGAGTCGGCTGCGCGGCTAATTTCATTGAGGCCCTGGAGGGCAAAGCCGAAGCACTGAACACGCCAGACCAGGCCCTCATCATCATGAAGATTATCGACGCTATGTACGAAAGCGCGTTGTCAAAAAGGCCGGTACGTATAGAATAGCGGGTTAAGAGGCCGTTATCTTTTCGGAGGATGGAGATTGAGTCATGGGGACAGTGCGGGCGGTATGCCTGAGCGCCGAAAAGGGAACGGCGAAGCGTGATGCGGGCCGGGCGGAATTTGTGGTACAGCACGGGATCAAGGGGGATGCCCACGCCGGGAACTGGCACCGGCAAGTCAGCCTCCTTTCAGTCCAAAAAATCGACGCCTTCCGCTCCAGGGGGGCCGAGGTAAGCGACGGCGACTTTGGGGAAAACCTGGTGGTAGAGGGGATCGATTTCTCAAGCCTCCCGGTGGGGACCATCCTCCGTTGCGGGGAAGTAGTGCTGGAAATGACCCAAATCGGAAAGGAGTGTCATAACCACTGCGCCATATTCAAGCGCATGGGCGACTGCATCATGCCCCGGGAGGGAGTGTTCGCAAGGGTCATCCACGGCGGCGTCATCAAGACCGGGGACGAGATGCGCGTTGAAACAGCCGTCCCTTCCGGCGGCAATGATCTACCTTGATAACGCGGCTACCTCCTGGCCGAAGCCGGAGCGGGTATACGCCGCCGCCGATCGGGTATTCCGGGAAGAGGCCGGAAATCCCGGCAGATCCGGCCACGCCCTCTCCCTCGCGGCAGGCCGCCGCGTTGAGGAAACCCGGCTGTCCCTGGCCCGGCTCTTCGGCATCGCCAGGCCGGAGCGGATCGCCTTCACCCTGAACGCTACCGACGCGCTCAACCTGGCTCTCAAAGGCCTCCTCCGTCCGGGGGACCATGTGATCACCGGCTCCATGGAACATAACTCGATAGCCCGGCCCCTGGAGGCGCTGAGGGAACGGGGGATGGAATATACCAAGACGCCGGTATCCCCTATCCATGGGGCGGATCCGGATGCCGTTAAAGCCGCGATACGGAAGAATACCAGGCTTATGGCGTTCTGTCATGTCTCAAATGTTACCGGTACGGTGAACCCCGTTACTGAAATCGGCGCCCTCTGCCGGGAACAGGGGATTCCCCTGCTGGTGGACGCTGCCCAGTCCGCGGGGAATACCCCCATTGATGTGGAGCAAATGAACATCGGCCTCCTGGCCTTTCCCGGCCACAAGGGACTGCTGGGGCCGCAGGGTACCGGCGGGCTGTATATCGGGGAGGACTTGGTCCTCTGCCCGCTCAGGGAAGGGGGTACCGGCAGCCATTCCGGGGAACTGGTCCAGCCCAGGAGCTTTCCCGACCGTTACGAAAGCGGTACCCAGAATACGGCGGGTATCGCCGCCCTGGGGGAAGGGGCGCGGTTCCTCATGGAAGAGGGCCTTGAACGGGTGGAAGCCCGTGAGGCGCGGCTTGCCTCCCGGCTTATTGAGGGCCTCAGGAACATTCCGGGTATTACGCTCTACGGCCCGCCGGACGGGCCTCGACGAAGGGGCGTAGTGTCAATCAGCCTTGATGCCTTGAACCCGGCCCAGGCGGCACTCATTCTGGATAACACCTTTGGCATAGCGGTCCGCGCCGGACTCCACTGCGCCCCCGACGCGCACCGGACCCTGGGAACACTTGATCGGGGTGGGACTATCAGGATAAGCGTGGGCTATTTTAACACCGATGAAGATATTGACCGCTGCGTCGGGGCCCTGACCGCGATTGCCGGGAAAGCGGGAAGCGCGTAGATTATCGAATGTACGCACTTGCCTTGTATTTTCTTTCAAATGGTATTGGTATTTTAGTACTATTGGTGATATAATTAACTATATGATACGGACGGACGCCGCCCGGCGCGGCCAATCACGCAATCTTTCTCCCCGCTTCCTCCCCGGCCTGAGCCGTCCCCGCCCCCCTAGGGTGCGGGGGGGGGGGGGGGGGCGGGGCGCGCCCCGCCCGCGCGGGGGGGGGGGGCGGGAGGGGGGGGGGGGGGTGGGTGGGGGGGGGGGGGGGG
>JAISBR010000163.1 GCA_031266095.1 Treponema sp.
AAAAGAAATCGCGCGTTATATACGTAAAAAACTTTAAATTTTCAGAAAAGGCCGCTATGATGTTATCATTATGACTTTTGGAAGGTGTGCAATTATGCCGGATCATGGTGTATATTTCAAAATCGCGGCCCCCCCCCCCCCCCTCCTGTACGTTTTTGCGTAAATAACTACCGAAAACCACCGAAAAAGGCCCTCTACGCCGCAACGCTCCTGCTGCTGGCGGCCGCCTGCCTTATCCCGCTTTCCTGTTCTCATCCCGTAAACGGGGCTCTTGAGGGCGGCGGTGAAAGCGGTGAAAGCACGGTAACCATCCAGCTCCCCGGCGCGGAGCGGTCCGCCTCCCGTTCCGCGATTACCGGGGCGACCATCGCCCGGCTGGAGTTCAGTCTTACCCTGACCAAGGGTTCGGCCGTCAAAACCGCCATCGCGCCGCCGGGGAAACCCACGGTCACGGTCAACCTGGCGGCGGGGGAGTGGTACGCCGCGGCGGAGGCTTACCTCCCAGCCGGGCATGTCCACGTGGGAACCGGCTCCGCCACGGTAAAGGTGGGGCCGGGACACCCTAACAAGGTCATAATCACCATGGTGTTTGACAAGACCATGCCCGCGGCCGTCACGGCGGACTATATGGGCCAGACCTATACCGCGGTCTACGCGGGAAACGCGGTGTACACGGTGGCCCTGAACAGCTATGACCCCGCGGAGGCCGTGCAGATACAGGTGATCAAGGCCCTCGCGGAACAGGACATAAGCATTACCAATAACGGGCTGGCTACCTCGGCGTATGTGAGCGAGCCGAAGCAGGAGACCCTCGCCCGGGGAACCGGCCCGGCCTTCAGCGTGGGCGCGGGGAGCGGCTTCACCACCGATTACACGGTAAACCTTGTGTACCCCGGCGGGTATGTCATAAGCCTTGCCGGCAGTACATACGGTTATCTCGATGGACCCGCCGCAGCGGCGCAATTTAAACAGCCCAACGGTGTGGCGGTGGACGGCGCGGGAAATGTCTATGTGGCGGATAGCAATAACAATCGTATCCGCAAGATTACTCCCGCCGGTGACGTAACGACCCTTGCCGGTGACGGGACGAGTAGTTTTGCCGATGGACCCGGTGCGACGGCGCGATTTTATGTGCCTAAAAGCGTGGCGGTGGACGGCGCGGGAAATGTCTATGTGGCGGATAGCAATAATCATCGTATCCGCAAGATTGCCCCCGGTGGAACGGTATCGACCTTTGCCGGCGACGGGACGAGCGGTCATATCGATGGACCCGGTACGGGGGCGCGATTTTACATTCCTGAAGGTGTGGCAGTGGACGGCGCGGGGAATCTCTATGTGGCGGATACCTATAATAACCGTATCCGCAAGATAGTGATTGCCACCGGAGTGGTGACGACCCTTGCCGGTGACAGTACAGCCGGTGATGGCGATGGACCCGGTACGGCGGCGCACTTTAACCATCCCTTTGGCGTGGCGGCGGATGGCGCGGGGAATCTCTATGAGGCGGATTATGGTAATCATCGTATCCGTAAGATAGTTGTTGCCACTAAAGAAGTAACGACCCTTGCCGGCAGTTCGCCGGGTTTTGCCGATGGACCCGGTGCAACGGCGCAATTTCATTTTCCCGCCGGCGTGGCGGTAGACGGCGCGGGGAATCTCTATGTGGCGGATTACGGCAATCATCGTATCCGTAAGATAGAGATTGCCGCCGGAGCGGTAACGACCCTTACCGGCGGTTCGCAGGGTTATGCCGATGGAGCCCTTACGACGGCGCAGTTTAATACGCCCTCTAAGGTGGCGGTAGACGACGCGGGGAATCTCTATGTGGGGGATTCCTCTAATAATCGTATCCGCAAGATATTTCCCTGAGTAAGCGCCGGGGGCTGTTTCAGAACCGCAGCCGCAGTTTGGTGTTGAGATTGAAATAACTGCCCCCGGCCGCGGGTCCCAATTCGCCCTGTCCGCCATTGTCCGAGAAGCGGTCCCGGTCCAGGGGGATTTGGCCGGAGAGGCTCAGGCTGCATCCCTGGAACAGTTCATGTTCCAGGCTGAGTATGGTGGTAAAGGAAACGTCGTCAAAGCCGGAAATCAGGGCAAGGCCCGTAGTGGTATAGTCGTTGATGAGCCAGGTTAGTCCCGTATACAGGTACTGTTCGTTGGAAAAGCCGCCCCCGCCCCTGACCGCGGTGGAAGAGGTTTCACCGTTGTAGAGGTATTCGGCCAGGGTGATGAGTTTCCCTTCGAAAAAAGAATAGTCCAGCCCAAGGCTGAGGGAAAGGCCGTCGACGCCGGTATCGGCCTCCTGGTTATAGGTGTAGAGCAGATCCGCGAGGAGGCCCAATTCCACATCCGCTTTGACCGACATTCCCGCCCGGTGAATCCCCCGCCTCGAGCCGTCCCGGGGCGTTTCAAAAGCGTACAGCGCCTGGACGCTTGCCCGGTCCCAGTGCTGATCCATGGAAAGCCCCATAAGCCCCCCTTCCCCGGTTTCCGCGAAGGGGTTGCGCGGGGCCGCGCCAAAACCAAGCAGTTTGAGGGAATCCGCCGGGTACCAGGAAAGTCCCGCCCCCAGTACGGCCCGCGGCCGGGCGTCCGGGTAGAGCGGGTTTTTGGGGTTGAGGAAATCCGAAGACCCCCAGACCTGGCCGTAGCCAAAGGGGAGCCGGAGGAGGCCGCCGTCAAAGTCCAGGTACTCGCCGTTCAGCCTGAAATAGAGCCGTTCCAGTTCAAAGCCCGCGAGGTAGTTTTCGCCGTAGGTAAAAGCCGAAGGGGATAGTCCCATTGAGCCGCTTCCCCGCGCAAGCCCCAGCAGCGCGGCGTTTTTCGCGGCGTCCCCGGCGGCGGCGATAAGATTCACCGCTCCGTAAAACACCGCCCGGTCACGGACCCGGGCCTGCATCCTGATGTTGGCGTATTCTTCAAAGCCGTAGGAAAAAGCCGGCGCGTCTCCGGCCCCGGCTTTCATGGAAACGGCGGAGTCCAAAATACCCGACACGGTCAGCCCCTGCGCCGTGACGGGTAGTCCGCTGCCGGCCGCCGCTAAAAGGGCGCACAGCGCCGGTACCAGCGGCAGCCTGCCCATAAAACCGGCGCGCATGTTCCCCGCCCTCATTTACCGCTCTAAATTCCGCTGGCTGAATACCGAATCGGCGATGGGCTTATCCAGCACCACGTTACGCATAATCATGGTAGTCTTGCTGTTCTTGCGCAGAAGATCCCTGATCTCGATCTCCACCGGGAAACGGCGGCCGCTGAAAACCTCGATTTTTATCAGGTTGTACTCCTTGAGTTTGGCCCCTGAAAGCGCGAAAAGCTCATAGTGAAGGCAGTCGCCGGTTTCCTTATCAATCCAGAGTTTTTGTTTGGGATAACTTTCGGTCCGCTTTTTCGCGCTCAGATCCAATATCCAGCAGTCCCGGCCCTGTCGGATTTCGGCGCCCGCCAGCGCCGGGTTGTAACGGGCGGACAGTTTTTCGTTCTCAATAGTATCCTCATAGGACATGTCCGAGCCCATCATGCTCTCCTTGAGCATGTGGCCGGAAATAAGCATCACTTCTTCGGTATCCGGCGAATACACGTACAGCCGGCCGCTTCTTTTGAGGTACTTAGTCCCCCGGTCTTCGGGGTTGGTAAACTCTATAAAACTATCCTTGTTTTCCCGGGCCCAGGACTTCATGGTTTTTACAAAGCGCCTGTTCTGATAGTCGATAATCATCTCTCCATCGTATTCGATGGTTGTATAGATCTCGTTATCGTCCACCCGCCGCAGCAATTCCGCCGCCGAGGGCGCTTGTCCTGCGGACACTTGCCCGTGGACAAATGACGCCGCCAGCAATACCCATAACAACGCTGATACCGTTACCTTTAATTTCATCATAAACCTCCATAAAAATTATCTCCGCAGCGCTTCCACCGGTTCCACAAAGGCGCTTTTAAGGCTGGGGAACAGGGTGCAGATTGACGTGATCACCACGCCGAACACAAAGCCCTGGAGCAGGATGGCGGGGTCAAAGGCCAGGGTCATGGTTCCCGACATGGGGAATTCCTTCATGCCGCCCCCGGTGAAGAAGGTTAAATCCAGGGGGAAAAAGGAAAACCCGAAGGTCACCAGTCCCCCCAGGACGCAGCCGGAGAGGGAACCGAGGACGCTGAGAAACACGGCCTCGAAGAAAAAGACCCGGACGATTTCGGCGCGGGTCATACCCAGGCTCCCCATCATGCCGATCTCCTTGATCCGCTCGTGGATGATCATCACCACGGTGTTGACGATGAGGAAACTTGCCACGACGAGGAACACCAGGTAGACCACCACATATATCATCATGCTCTGCCGCATGATGACCACCATATAGTTATCCCGCCAGTCCCGGACCACGGTTTCTTCCCCCGACATGGTCGACGGCATGGCCGACGGCAAAGCCGCCAGCAGGGCCCTGAGCCGTCCGGTAACGGCCCGGCTTTGGGCGGGGTTTTCCGCGTAGATGAACAGCTGCTGGGTTCCTTCGCCCAGTACGAGGAGCCGCTGGAGCCGGGCAAAGTCCACGATGATCACGTCTTCGTCAAATTTGGCGTAATCGAATTGAAAGATCCCGGTAATGACGGGGCTCCACATCTTGTCGGAAAACTGGGCGGACACGGTTTTCAGGGGGAGCCGGTCCCCCACCGCGAGCCCCGCTTTTTCGGCCATCCTAAAACCGACGGCGCACTCGTTCGCGTCCGGCTCGGGATAGCGGCCTTCCATAATGCCATCGTCCCGGCGGGTAAGGTTAAAGTTGTTCAGGGCCAGTTCGTCCCGGACCTGTATGCCCCACAGGAGGGCGTGTTTGATGGTGCTGTCCTGGAGGGTGGCGTAGGCCATGATCCGGGGGAGGACCGCCTTTACTCCGTCGATGCCCAGGGCCAGGCGTTCCAGTTCCGCTGCCGGGAGGCCGCCGGCAAGCGGAAACTGAACAGGGTGGTATTCCTTCTCCGCCTCATAGCGGGAGGAAACGGCGCTTACATGGCCGGTGTCGAACACCCGGACCACCTTCTCGATGTTGTCCACCAGCCCCGCCATCCAGGCCTGTATAAAAACCGTGAAAAACACGGCGATTGCCGCCGCGCTGACGCAAAAGAGGGTCCGCCGCATGTTCCGCAGGATGTTCCGGTACGCGATGACCGCCAGGGTACAAAACCCGCCCCTCTTATAGGTAACGTTCATATCCGCTCCTTCTGTTCGTTCAAACTCTCTAACCCCCGCGTTCAAGCCCGGATCGGGACCATGTCCAGGCTTAGAACAGCAGGCTGTTCCAGCTTAGGACAGGACCCCGATCAGCCTTGGATCAGGACCCCGATCAGGCTTGGATCGGGACCCCGATCAGCCTTGGATCAGGACTCCGATCAGGCTTGGATCGGTCCCTGCTCTTCCATACAAACTCGCGGCAGCTATTCAAAGCGCAGGCTTTCGGTAACCGGCATCGCGAGGGCGCGCCGGGTGGGAAAGAAGGCCATGCAGGCCGCCAGGATTGTGGCGACGACGCCGGAACCGGCGATCACCGGGATGTTCCAGGCGGACCGGAAAATGCCGGTTACCCGGTAGCCGATGTCCCCGCCCATGGATTCGGTCATGCCGGTAAAGTCAAGGCCGTATTTCACCATGGGGATATTGATAAGGCAGCCCAGGGCGATGCCGAAAAGGGAGCCAAAGAAGCCCACCAGCCCCGCTTCGATCATGTAGACGGCGATCAACTGGCCGCTGGTCATGCCCAGGGCCCGCATCAT
>JAISBR010000062.1 GCA_031266095.1 Treponema sp.
GAAAAGGCCCACCCGGATGTGCACGAGATATTCTTCCAGGTTTTTGACAAGGGCCAGATGGAAGACGGAGCGGGGCGGCTTATCAATTTCCGCAACACCGTCATCATCCTGACCACCAACGTTGGGGACCGGGTGATCGCAGACCTCTGTATCGATGAGGAAAACCTGCCGGATTCCTCAATTCTGGAAGGGGCTGTCCGGCCAGAGATGATGAGGGTCTTCCCCGCGGCCCTGTTGGGGCGGCTCCAGATAGTTCCCTACTATCCGCTGGGAAAACGGGCGCTCTATGGGATCATCGATCTTAAACTGGGGAAGATCAAAAAGAGGGTAACGGAAAACTACCGGGCGGAACTGGCCGTCACCGACGCGGTTAAGGACGAGATCATCCGGCGCTGCGATAACGCGGCAAGCGGGGCCAGGCTTATTGACGCGGTTATCAACAACAGCATACTGCCGGAGATAAGCGCGGAATTTTTGCGGAATATAATGGAAGGGCATACCCTGAAACAGGCCCTTATTGATGTAAAAGATGAACAATTCACCTATACATTTGAGAACAAGGAGGACTAAATGCCTACGCCTACTGCGACAATCGCCAATTTAACCGCCACCGGGGACGTGATCATCGGACCCGGCGCTATTACCACCATGTGCAAGGGCCTGCCGGTGGCCTGTATGGGGGACGCTGTGGCGGGCGCTTTGTGTGTGGCCGGGGTCATCACCATGACCACCGCGATAAACAAACTCGCCAAGGGCCGGCCTACGGCAAACATTGGGAGCATCGTTACGGGGGTCAGCATCATAGGCATTCCGGTGGCCACCGCAGTGCTTGTGTGCCCCAACGTAAATGTAATTGTATAAGGGATATTTATGGACGAAAACAAAACCAGCCTGACCCTGCACCTTGCGGGGGGCGACTATGACGATTTATATCCCTGGGATCTGGTTCTGGAGGAGGGATTTTCCCGGTTGTACCGGGGCGAACTTACGGTTCTGTCCGAAAAGAAGCACGGCATGGAGGAGCTTTCCGGCCTGTTGGATAAGGGAATTTCCCTTTCTTTAAGCCAGAAACTAGGGGACGCGAAAACCACCCGCACCAGGTATCTCCATGGGATCGTAACGGAGGTTAGAAACGCCGGGGTGTTCAGCAACGGCAGGGCAAAGGACTGCTACAGTTATGTTTTTGTCATCGAGCCGGAGATTGCACGGTTACGGTTTACCCGTTTGAGCGCGTCATATTACCGGGTGAATCCGACCGATATATTTGACGCGCTGCTGGACAAGTACGGCCTAAATGCCCGTATAGAAGGGAACTATTGTTCCCGTTCCAAATACAGTAAAAACCTGCTCTTTGATCAATCAGAGAAACCGGATCTGGATTTTTTAACGAGCATCGCGGGACTTTATGGCATTTCTTTTACCTTTGTGCATCCACAAACTCAAGCCAAAGCCTTGGGGTCCGCGGTTCTCTATTTTTCCGATGGTGAGAAATTCCCGCTTTCCGATATAGGGTATTCTGATAAACGGAAAGATCCGCCTATCCTGAGCTTTGATTTTTTAAGTGCCGCAGAGGGACAAAACATCTGGAAAATGGATCGTTGGGTTATGACCCAGACCATTGGGGTGGATGGGTTAAAACTGAGCGCCTCGTATCCCAATGCCAATTATGGGTCGGATCAGTGGAAATTGGGCAAGACCGAAAATGGAAGCCGGTACCTGAATTACCACAGTTTTTTCCACAGTTACGAGCGGCAGACGGAACTCGCAGAGGTTGATAAGGATATAGCGCTGATCCTGGAAGCGAAGCGCAGGGCTGCGGCGCAGGCTAAAGCCCGGTGGACCTTGGGCGCGGCGAATCTGGCCCTTCGTCCGGGGATTGTTCTGGAACTGCGGCATTTCTACGGCATGAAGGATGGGGATTGTATTACGGCTCTGGTTACCGGTACGAGACTCCGCCACAGAGTGCGGTGGCCGGCGGATCTTGCGGTGCGGCTGGAAGATTCCGTCGGAGAACTAAGCGAAGTTCAAGGGGACTGTATGGACTGGGGCAGTACCGCGGAGAAGCGGTTCTGCCCGCAATAACCAACAAGAGGAGATTAAGATGGATCTTTTAAAATGCACGGTTTGTGACGCGGATGGTGAGATTTCAGGCCAAGAGGGGAAGTCTATTCCAGTACGAACCACTGTAAATAAAATTACTACTATTAATAATTATGCCTTTTACGCGCTGCCTGCTGGGGAGCAGGACAAAAGCAAAACCAAGCAAGTCCAGGTTACCATGCCTGTGGGGGGGGATATGGGACTTTTCCGTTTTCCTCGGGTTGGAGAATCGGTTTTGATAGGCCAGATAGGTACGGCTTCAGCCTCTAATCAAACTACAGACTGGGTTCTTTTGTCCTATTTTATACAAAACGCCGGCAGTAATTCCCCCTTCTACCCCGCGGATGCAAAGCAGACACTAGCGAATGAAAATCAGTTGAGTCAAACCGGCGGCTTCCTGGCGGATCATTTGAATCCTGCTACTATGCAGGAATTTCTGAATGATAACGGCATGGCGATCCGGTATCTGGCGGAGGAAAACAAAAACAAAGCATCCGAAACACGATCTGTGAATGGTGAAAACCAACCTATAGGTACGGTGAACGCGGGGGAGTGGTCGGAGATTGGTTTTTACAACAAAAAGGCCAAATGGCCCAGCTCTCCCAAGACCTTTGATGAAACGGACAAGGGGAACAGTCTTGATCCTTCCCGTTTTGACCGTCAGGACGTGCTTAATATTCAGTCCGCCGGGGATATTGAGTCACGGGCGGAAAATTACCACCTGATAAAGGCAAAACGCTTTGAGCTTCTGGCAAAGGTGGAAGATGAACTCAGCCCTGAATTGCGGGCGCACAATGACAGGCAAAATTGGATCCACTGGCAGGCCGGTCAAGCGCCGCTGGGGGATCATCCCTCCGACGACCCGGCAGTCCGCGGCGGTGACGTGCATATCCGGGCAGGCAGAAGCGTTGTCATCAAGGCGGATAAGGAGATTCGGCTTCAGGTGGGGCGTACCGTTGTGGTAATTAACGACGACGGGTTTACGGTAACTTCCCGAAAGCTCAATCAAAATGCGCCCCTGAGCCAGGACACTACCCTGAGCCTGAAGGCCCGGGGCGGGATCGATATGTTTGGGGAGAATGTAAACCTGTCTTCGTCCCGTAAATTCAGCATCGCCGACGCCTGGGGCGGCAGCCTTGCAAGCATGGTGGGGATGGTGAATCTTTCCGGCAGGCAGATAAACCAGACAACTTACGGCGAGATGCAGCAGAACATTGCGGCAGCGATGAATACTTTGACCTATGTTCAAGATGTGGATGTGGGGGCAATAGCTAATAACCATCCAGAAGACGTTTATGCTATAGGCGCTATTAATTATGCCTTTGATGTCATCAGAGTAGTGGCTAATACAGCCAACACTTTCTATCAATTAAAAACATCTTATAACGGGCTGGCTAAGCACCAACAAGACTTGGCAGACAAGAGGAATGAGGCTATTCAGCGATATGGGACAACATTGACTGAAAATGAACGTAATACATTGTTTCCCGCAACAAGAGATGTGCCGATTACCGGAGCGGGAGACGCTCTTGGTGTTGCGGCTATGCTGATTGGCGCCGAGCCGATTGAAGTGGCCATGAACGTACTGAATATGGTATTGGAAATGACCAACATGGTCTACGCGGCGGTGCAGACAAGCTATGCCAAAAAGTGGCGGGACGATAGTAGGAGTAGTCTATCGGATCCTGCGTATAAAGCGCAATATAATGCTGCGGGGAAGAGGGCATTCGCGGACACGTTAAACCTGGTAGCCATGGATGTGGATAACGGTATCATTGAGACAATAAGCGGGGTGGCGGGATCAGCCGGCATAGGGGCCGGCGGGCCGGCGGCTATACGCCTGCGGCAGAGCGGGGACATTATTATAAAGGCGGGGGCGCAGAAACATCTGTATGCGGAGGCCAGTGAAAAGGCTTCTGTCCCGGCGGCCATTGGCCCGGAAAAGGTCCAGTGGGGGATAAAAGCCGCCGCCGCTCTGGCGAAAATGGGCACCGACATTGGCAAGTTGGCCCAAAAAGGCATGGACCTGACCCAGTCAATACCATCAAGTGTTGAGAGTTTATAGCAGGAGGAACTAATGGAACTGGATGAAAATACCCAGGCGGCGATCCTGGCGGAAGTGGCGCCTGTTATTGGGTCAACCCTGGCCGCGGGCCTCGTTGCGGCAGTCGCGGGCGAGCTGCTGGAACTGATAACCACCAACTACGAAGAGGACGGCATAACCGGAAAAACCGAGCTGCATCCTACGGAAAGCGGTACAACCATAAGCAAGACGGAAGTGGCGGCCTCCGAAACCGAAGGAAAGCTGGCGGAGGACCGGGTCGCCGCCACGGAGGGGGAGGTTAAGGCCAGCGAGACCGAGGCCCGCGCATTGACCGGCGAGGCGACCGCCGCGGATTCCGGCGCTTCCGCGCTCAGGACCAAGGCCGGAGCCTCGGATATTGAGGTTAAGGCCCTCAAAATGACCTAAAAGGAGATGCTATGGCAGATAAACTTGATTGGTTAAACAAGCATCTGGCCGTTATCCGCTACCATACCCTGAACGACACGGTGGAAAAGGAAGGGTACAAGATACGGCCGGACTTGGCCGAACATTTTGTCGGGGTTATCGGGACAGAGGAAATGGTGTTTAAGTTCGCCCGCCTTGGAGACTACAAGAGCGCCTGCGAACTGTTGGTTTATATCGCTCACCGCCGGGCGGGAGTTTGGTGGGCCTACCGCTGTCTGCTCTCGCTGCTGGAAGAACTGGGGCAAAACCCCGCAGTGGACCGGGACATAGCCGACATAGCCGCCAGTTTTGAAACTACCGTGCCGGATTTTGCCAAGGTGGAACTTCCCCAGATTCCCCCCGAAGTAAACGCGCAGGCGGATGTTGCTTTGTCTTCCGCCAAAGCAAAGCTGGCCGAGGTCCGGACTAAACTTGACCCGGAGATGCGTAAGTATGTGCAGGATGCGGTGGAGGTGGCCTTTCAGGAGTTTAAGCGGGTCCACGGTATACACCCGCTGGATCTCTTAAAAAAAGCGGTGGAACGTTGTAAAGAGGATCCCTACAAAATCAACCCCAATTCTCCCCTATTTGTGGAGGCAAAAAAACTCAAGGCCCAGATACAGGCCGCGCGGAAAGAGGCGGTGGACACCATCAAATCGGTGATACCCCCCAAGGTTCCCGCGCACGAGAAAAAGGTTCGGGATAATGCCCTGAACGCGGTGTACCGCTGGGTTGTTGACCCCGATGAAGTGAACTCTAAAAAGTGCCTGAACGTCGGCAACGAGTGCCCCGACACTCCTGCGGGGCTGCTTTCCCTCAGCTCGTTCTGGGCCTTCGGCAACCTTATGCCGGGGGGAGAACAGGTCGTTCCCACCCCGCCGGGACTTGCGGCTAATGGGCTTTCTCAGGTACTCTTAATGTGCGGCCTCCATAAGGGGGGAACCCGAAAGCTCAAGGAACGGTACGAGCTGTACTTTAACCTGGGGGTGGATGTGTTGAGCGGCAAGGATAACTGGGAAGAAAGTTTGCTTAATGAAAAGGCTCCCCACGAGACCATCCTCGCCAGTAACGGCACTGACGGCGGAGGTCCGGTAAACAATAGCGGCGTATATAAACGCTGGAAACCGGAACCTACGGAAACCTGACGAAAAAGGGAGTCCGGATATTTTAAAGAATTTTTTAGAATCAGGAGGATGAGATGCCTACGCCTATCGCGACTATCGCCAATTTAACCGCCACCGGGGATGTTGTTATCGGTCCCGGCGGAATTACCAGTCTGGTCAAAGGGCTGCCGGTGGCTTGTATGGGAGACGCTGTGGCGGGTGCCATGTGTGTTGCCGGGGTTATCACCATGACGACCGCCATTACCCGGCTGACCAAAGGCCGGCCCACCGCGAATATGGGAAGCCTTGTTACCGGAGTTTCCCCCATTGGGATTCCTGTATCTACAGCAGTAATGCTTTGTCCCAATGTAACCAGAATTGTGTAGAGGAGTGTGGTATGTTGCAGAATAATCCTTTCTTGCTGAGGTTGGTAGGGGATAAATATACTGATTTGTATCCCTATGATTTGGTTCTGGACGAAGGGATTTCCCGGCTGTACCGGGCGGAACTGACAGTCCTTACCGACGAGTGCCATACCCAGTATAAGTTGGTGGAGGACTTGTTGGATCAGGGCATTTCCATGAGCATCTCCCAGTCGTTGCAGGACGGAAGGACGATGAGAACCCGCTATCTCCACGGGATTATCACCGGGGTTAAAAGCGACGGCGTTTTCAATACGGGTCCTAAGCCCTTTTATAGTCATGTTTTTACCATTGAGCCGAAACTTGCCAGGCTGCGGTTTACCCGCTCTACGCGCCCGTTTTATCAGAAAACTCCGTTAAAAATTATCGAGGATATTCTGAAGGGACACCAGCTTCTTTCCTCGGAACGGCTGCCTTCGACTTATTTGACTCAGTTTGATGACGGCTCGTATATGCTCTTTGATCAGCGGGGCGTTTCGGACCTGAATTTTTTACAGCATATTCTTTCCCTGTACGGCTTGTCTTTTACGTTTCAGCATAAGCGGTTGAGCGGTTCTCTAGTTGATGCGGAGTTGTTTTTTTCCGAGGGCAGGACGTTTCCGGTTTCGGACATTGTGTATTCCGACGGGCGGCTGATCCCGGCGGTTATGCAGTTTATGTATCATGCCGCCGATGAAGATCAAAGTCTCTGGAAAATGGACAAGTGGTCTATGAACGAAATGATTGGGGTAGACGGCATGGAACTTACCGCTCCGTATCCTGATGCCAATTATGGTTCCATCGGGTGGTATCGGGGGAATTCGGGGGCCGGAAGACGATCCATTACCTACCCTTCGATGTTTCACAGGTATCAAAGGGATACGGATAACAAAAAAATTAACCAGGATGTTTCCTGTATCCTGGATGCCTCGTACCGTACGCTGCATCTTGCCAAGTCTTCGTGGACGGGCGCCGCGGCGAACCTGGCACTTCAACCAGGGAGTATTTTTCAACTCCGGGGGTTCTATGGCACAGGGAATACGACATCCCTTTCGGCGATGGTTACTGCACTTCATCTTCATTGCAGAGCACGGAAGCCCGATGGTATGGTATCTTCGCAGGACCGGGATGGAGGAGAATTAACGGAAGCGCAAATAAGATGCGCCGACTACCGCGACGAGACCGGATGCAATAATAAAGGCTGGCGGTTTTGCGCGGATCCTCGGTGATAGAGTAGGGGGAAATTATGAGTAGTTTGGACATGGAGAGCCAGATCGGCGTGTTGCAAGAGACAGTCGACGAATTAATGGGCAGGATTGCGGAAATGGAGAACAGGGTCGGCACCTCTTCCAAATTGACCCAGATGACGGTAACCGACAGCGGATGCCGTTTGAAAAAGACGGTGGATGATAAAATCGAGAATATGGATGGGGAAATCAAACCGGTGTATGTCAACGTTATCGTGAACCCGGACGATTCCGATTCACCGGCTACCGTGGCGGTACCCAATCCCTACCTGTTTTATGCGGCGGAGACAGTTATCGAGGACGACAGTCAGGAGGTGCCAGCCAGGGAGGTTCAGATAGTACTGCCTGTTGGAGGCAGCTTATCGGGGCTATACCGGTTTCCACGGGTGGGGGAACGGATTCTGGTGGCAGAGACGGACGGGGGCAATTTTCTGATGGGCTATTTGCCGTCGAGCCTTGTTCCGTTCCTGGATTCTTATACGGAGAGTGGGGAAAACGGTGAAAATATCCTTAAGACCCTGGAACAAAAAGGCGAAGTCTTGCGGTATAAAACTCGTGGGGCGAGTCCGAGCGCGGATAATTTCTCCGAGATTGGTTTTTACAGCCACGAGGCGGATTGGGCCATCAAGGAAGGCAAAGGCGAGGATAAGGAGTTTGTTTATACGGATGCGGAAAAAACGCAGTTGGCCTATCCCCTGCTTGACCAGCTCAAGCTTCAATCCACCGGGGATATCCGGTCTACTGCGGGAAATCACCATTTGATCCAGGCAAAGCGGTTTGAAATTTTGGCCGGCTGCGACGAGGTGAATCACCGGACGGACACCACCGAAGACGGCGAGCGGCCTTTGGGGGACAATCTGGGGGATGATTCGGCTTTGCACGGCGGGGATGTCCATAT
>JAISBR010000123.1 GCA_031266095.1 Treponema sp.
TTGATGATCAACATCATCACCTCGGCAACACCGTCAAAGAAATTGTACAAAACCGCGGCCACTTTCTCTTTACGCTCGTCGCCGGATATACGGAGGTAGGAAATGGAAATACCGATGAGCAATGCCGCGAAGATCACCGCCAACACCGCCTCATTGACAAGGACCTGCATGATACTGGTGGGGACAATCGCCAGAAGCGTATCCGATAGTTTGGGCGCCGCCGCTTCCCTGGCGGTGGCATTCGCTACATCGGCCAACTGGGCGGAGGGACGGAACAGCCCTCCCATTAAAAGGCCGATAACCACCGCCACCGCCGATGTTACCAGGTAGAAGACGATGACCCGGATACCCACCTTACCGAGGTTAGCCGGACTGACCGATGAAGCGCCGACAATCAAGGTGGATACAATGATCGGCATCATAATCATTTTAAGCAGCCGTACAAAGAGGTCGCCCAATGGCTGTATCCAAAGGATTTTTTCCTTAAATACCAATCCCAGGATGATCCCCAACACCAACCCAATCAAAATCCGGTAAAGCAGGTTAAAGTCAAAATACCAGCTATACCATTTTTTTGCCGAACTTTTTCCATCCATATCTGCCTCCAAAAACAACAATGATTGGAACGGTTTTAAAACCGCTTTTTTTCGAGAGCCTGGTTAAAACCCCGGAATTCTGTTCCGCGGAGGCTCATCCGGGCGAAATCACCGGGTTTATTGGTCGTTACCCCCAAATTATACGGGTAAAAATTACCACTGTCAAATAAAATCTACAAAAAAGCCGGCAATTCTTAGTTTAGAAAGATGCGATAAAATCCTCACATGGGAAAGGAATTGATATGGGACAGTTTCACGCGGCTTATTCGCGTGGTATGCCGCGGGACGGGACGCCCTGAAACATCTGGAAACTATGCCGGATTCCCCCGGTTCATCTCTTCTGTGGACTTTTAGCTATTACGGATATGTATTATACTGTATATTAAGATCACCGTTACAGGAGTCTGCGATGCATACTGTTTTGGAAGAACTGGGAAAAATCGGTATCGTGCCGGTAATTAAAATCGACGATGTGGAAAAAGCGGTTCCGCTGGCAAAGGCCTTGATGGCCGGAGGGATTCCCTGCGCGGAGATCACGTTCAGGACCGCCCAGGGAGAAGAGGCGATACGGCGGATTTCAAAGGAAGTCCCGGATATCCTGTTGGGCGCGGGGACGATACTCACCACCGAACAGGTTGACCGGGCCATCAGCGCCGGGGCGAAGTTTATTGTCAGTCCCGGGCTTAATCCCAAGGTACTGGCCCACTGTGTGTCCAAAGGAATCCCCATCACCCCCGGCTGTTCCAATCCTTCGGATATTGAACAGGCCCTGGAATACGGCCTTGAGGTGGTCAAGTTCTTCCCTGCGGAACAGGCCGGCGGTTTGGATTACATCAAGGCCATTGCCGCCCCCTACCCCAGCCTCAGGTTCATGCCCACCGGCGGAATCAACGCGGGAAACATCGGCAAATATATCTCCTATGAAAAAATCCATGCCTGCGGCGGTTCCTGGATGGTGAGCGCGGACCTTATCAACTCAGGCGACTTTGAGAAGATCAGTATCCTGTCCAGGGAAGCAGTGCTGAACCTTTTAGGCCTGACAGTGGTCCATATCGGCGTCAACGCCGACGGAGAAGAAGCTGCGGCTACGGCGGCGAAACTCTTCAACAGTCTGTTCGGCTTCACGGTGAAAGACGGGAACTCTTCTATTTTTGCCGGGGACAATATCGAGATCATGAAGCGGGCCGGGCCGGGGACTCACGGCCACATCGCTATCGGAACCAACAGCATTCACCGGGCGGCGGCCTATCTGGAACGAAACGGCATTGTCCTTGACCGCGCAAACGCCAAGAATGACGCCAAAGGTAAACTCCAGGCGCTGTACTGCAGGGAAGAGATACTCGGATTTGCGGTGCATTTGGTTCAGAAAAAATAATGAACCTGTTCGGAAACTTCAGTTTCTGAACAAGTCCAGTCCAATGTGAGGGGTATTGTAATGGAAAAGGCAGTTACTTTTGGTGAAATAATGCTGCGGCTGGAGCCTGAGGGCTATTACCGTTTTGTGCAGACCCAATCTTACGGCGCGACCTACGGCGGCGGCGAGGCGAATGTGGCGGTATCGCTCGCGAACTTCGGTATTGACGCCGCGTTTGTTACCAGGCTCCCCAAACATGACATCGGGCAGGCGGCGGTGAACAACCTGCGGCAGTTCGGGGTGGATGTCTCGAAAATTGCACGGGGCGGCGACCGGGTGGGCATTTATTTTCTGGAAAAAGGCGCGTCCCAGCGGCCCTCCAAGGTGATCTATGACCGGGCCAATTCGGCGATTGCCACCGCCGCGCCGGGAGACTTTGACTGGAATCGTATTTTTGAGGGCGTGTCCTGGTTTCACTTTACAGGCATCACTCCGGCCTTGTCGGATAACGTGGCGGTGATCACGCTGGAGGCGGTGAAAACCGCCAGGGAAAAAGGCCTTATTGTTTCCTGCGATCTCAATTACCGCAAGAATCTGTGGTCCCGGGAAAAGGCCGGCGAGGTGATGGCCCGTCTCATGCCTTTTGTGGATCTCTGCATCGCCAACGAGGAAGACGCCGCAGACGTGTTTGGTATCCGTGCGGAAAACACCGATGTTACATCGGGCAGCATCAGCCATGAGGGTTATAAAGAAGTGGCGAAGGCGCTGATGAATCGGTTTCACTTTAAGAAAGTCGCCATTACCTTGCGGGAATCGATCAGCGCCAACGACAATAATTGGGCCGCTATGTATTACGATGGCGAAAATTGTTATTTCTCCCGGAAATACGCAGTACACATCGTAGACCGGGTAGGCGGCGGCGACAGTTTTGGCGCCGGGCTTATCTACGCCAACCTCAAGGGCTTTGGCCTCCAGGAAACCGTGGAATTCGCCGTGGCCGCGAGCTGCCTCAAACATTCAATTGAGGGAGACTTCAACCAGGTTTCGGTAGACGAGGTGAAAAAACTCAGCGGCGGTGACGCCTCGGGCCGTGTCCAGCGTTAGCTCTGCGCTAAAAATTGTTCGAAGTCCGGTAATTGCCCGGCAATACAAAGTAAAGAGAGCCTCCGTTCGAACAACGGCGAAGCTAAAGATACCGCGTCGAACCGCAGGTTCGCGCTCTGCTCCGCGGAGGCTCATTTCTCCAATAAATACAAATATTCTTTAACGTGTATTTCCCTGTTATTTAAATTCCTGCAACCTCTAAAAGTGTTGTATTTTGTTTCCAGTACTTCAACTTTTCCTGTTTTTTGAAGCATATTGAGCATTTGTTCAATACCTATAAAACCTTCTGAATTAAAAGAAATAATTACATATTTTGATTTTATATTTTCAACAAGTTCTGTAAGGGCCTTTAACGCATGATTTTTTTTGTTATAACTAGATCGGTTCCAATTATCCGGGATGCCTGATATTTGACTGGTACTTTCAGGATACTTATAGTCCAATATTAGATTAAGCATAAAATAATTTGATCCATAAGGATGCTGATTGTAAGGAGGATCCAGGTAAGCTATATCAACCTCCGGTAAACCTGTTATTATTTTATTAGAATCTCCATTACAAATAATTGTTTCACAATTAAAATTACTGAACACAGGAAAAGGCAATTCTATATTTCCGGTAATTCTAAATAATGCGTCTTGATTTATACCTCCAAATTGGCCTATCCCGGTTTTCTTGTTTTTATAAAATCCCTTAAAAACGCCTGATGTATTCGCATGTATAGATGCTTCCGATAACAATGGCGCGAGTAAATACTTTTGGTATTGCCCGGGAATAGTCTCTATCAATTGTCTAATGGTATCTATATACATCGCATTTCGTGATGTATAAAACACTCTCTCTTCATGTTTGATATTGTTATCATCTTTTGGGGCATATAATTCTGATATGATCCCTTTTGCTAAATGGTTATTGGTTTCTTCGATAATTTTTATATAATATTTTCGTAATAAAGAAAGATTAATTTCGTCCTGATTGGATAGATAACATTCATTAATCAATGTAGAATATTTTTCTAAATCATTAACAATAAGCAATTCTGAAAACCGCTTAAAATACCTTGCGATAATTCCGGATCCGCTGAAAACGTCAAACGTTTTTAATTTGTTTTTATGTAATTTCTTTTGTACCTTTCTAATTCCATCTCCCACAAAACTTAATAAAGCTCTTTTATTGCCTATGTAAGTAATAAGCTGCTGAGTAAGATATTCTTTTTTTTCATATAAGGATTCAGATATTCCATCCCACAAATCATATGCGTTTCTTTTCCGCTTTTCTTTTTCATACGAAATTTTGCCGGTCTCTATATCCAATCAACAACCTCGCCCTGAAGCTCCCCCGCCGAAAGGCGGGTTCTTGGGTATTAAACCCTCGCCACGAATAAAACAATTGTCCATTCATATAAAATATTATAACATGATATTCCGCTATCGTAAAGCGTTTATCCCTTCAGGTACCGCTGGACAGCCTTTCCCGGCGCTTTATGATTATGCTATACTGCCAAACCAGAGAGGGATACTATATGAGGGATCGTGCGTTTGGCGCGGGGACGGTTTTGCTGTGGTGTGGCCTGGCGGTCTTGTCCTGTGCCGGCGGGGACCGCGCCGTAACCCGGTACAATGCCCCCGGTGCGGAAACGGTCAGTATTGGCGCGGTGTATCCCGCGTCCCTGTGGAATGACGACCATTATTTGCGGGACGCGCTGGAACTGGCAGTAGACCAGGTAAACCAAAACGGCGGAGTCCTGGGTAAACCCTTGAGTCTCGTAATCCGGGACGACTATGGCGATTCCCATGTCGCGCAAGAGATAGCTGAAACCTTTTCCGACGCGGGTATCACCGCCGTGGTGGGACATTGGACTTCCGAGGTCTGCTATTATGTCGAAGACATCTATGAGGAGCGGGAAATTGTAATGATAAGCCCCGGCGCCACCAGCCTGGCCCTTTTTGAGCAGGACTATCAGTATATTTACCGGACCATTGCGAATAACCAAATATACGCGGAAACCCTGGCGGATTATGCGGAAGCGGAGGGCTTCCGGCGTCCGGCTATTTATTATGCCGAGGATACTTACGGAATCGATGTGGCCCAACTGGTGGAACGGGAACTGGCGAAACGGCGTATTCCGGTGATGGACCGGGTAACGAGTGTAACCCCCGCGAATGTGGAGGAACTGCTGCGGCGTTGGCGTGCTTTTGGCTGTGACAGCGTGGTGCTTGCGTCTTCCATACAGTACGTTGCCGAACCGATACAAATACTGCGGAACGCCGGGTGCCGGCTGCCGTTTTTTTCGGAGACCTTTAACAATGTCAACTTCCAGTCCGCGGTAGCGGATTATATGGAAGATATCTACGGCATTATGTATAGTCGGGAAGATATGGATACCACTTTTCTCGCGGATTTCCGCGCCGCCTACGGGCGGACCCCGGATACCTACGAAGTAGCGGGCTATGAAGCGGTGCGCCTCCTGGCGGACGCCATGAACACCGAAGGTTCCATAACCAGCGCCGCTATCGTTCATTACCTGCGGAATCTGCGGGATTACCCTTCGGCGATAGGGCGCATTTCCTATAATGCCGCCGCCCATGAATTTGAAGGGCATCGAATGCGGGTACGACCCTATGTGGAATATGAGGCAAGATGAGTATGGCCGGCCGGATAGATGAGCAGCGGGAATTGACCGAATCGGTGGAAAACATCGACCGCATGATGACGGTCATCGGCATCAAGGCCTGGCTTGCGTTAGGTTCGGTGCTCCTGGTATTCGCGGCGGCACTGGTATGGGGGTTTTTCGGGACCATGCAGATCCGCGAAGAGGTATCCGGGGTTTTGGTACGCAGCGGTAAACTCATCAGTATTTATGCTGACGATGAAGGGGTCCTGCTGGATTTTGTGCCTGTTCAGGGGATGTTCGTGGAAAAAGACCAGGTGCTGGCCCGCATAGAACAATACGATCTGGTATCGGAGATCAATACGCTGCTCAATTCGGGCGCTCCCGCCGATTTCATCGAAGAAAAGCGGACCGAACTGCTCCACGCAAGCCGCATCGTTACCTGGGAGGCGGGCCGGGTGCTGGACGCGTATGTCCACCGGGGGGACTATGTGCGCCGGGGCCAAAAGCTGCTTACCATTTCCAAAGAAGCGGAGAAAAGCAAAGCGCTGGAATGCCTGCTGTATATTCCGGCGGAACAAATGGGGCAAATCAAAAAGGGCCTGCCGGTAAGCGTGTATCCCGCGGCAATTAACAAACGGATCTATGGGAATATGACCGGCAGAGTGAACCTGATCAGCGAGTTCCCGGTAACCCGGCAGTATCTCTATGACCGGCTCAACAGTGAAAATCTGGCGGATTATTTTCTTAAAGGTGATTCCGCCTGTTACGAGATCTACCTTAACCTGGTCTCTTCGGAAGAAACCGTTACCGGATATGAATGGACCACCTCGCTGGGACCGTCCCAGGCCTTTGGCGACCTTACCCTCTGTACCGCTTCAATCGTGATCGATGAGCTGCGGCCTATTGACGTGTTTTTCCTGGGGAGGTAAGGGTTTGGCAGTACGGAAAACCCGCATCGGCGTATTCCTCCGCGGCAACCGGGCCGCGCTCTGTTATACCTTTCTTCTGGGGGTCCTGCTGCTGTTCCCCATGATCATGTCCCCCATATTCAAACGGGTCTTCACCGATTCCATCCTGATCGGGAATACTACCGAATGGCTTCCTCCCCTGCTGTTCCTGATGACCGGCGTTGCGGTCTTTTCCGCCGTGGTTGTCTGGCTGCAAAAAAGCTGCCTCCTGCGGCTTGGCAATAAGATAGAACTGTCCGGTACAACCGCGTATATGTGGCGGCTGTTCAACGCCCCGCCGGATCTGTTCCGCCAAAAAGACAGTTTCGCGCTGCTGTCGGGGGCCGGCGCTTCCGCCCTTATCGCTAAAACGCTTACCGTGGATATGATTTCCCTTTTTTCCGCCCTGATCAGCGTGGTATTTTATTACTGTATGATGCTCCGCCTGGATCTCTCCATGTCTCTCATCGTGTTAGCCCTGGTAATAGTTAATCTGCTGGTGGAGAAAGTCCAGTCCGTGCTGGTCAATACCTTCTCCCGGTCTCCGCCGGAGCCCTATTCCCTGCGGGATTTGACGCTCCGCGACGAGCGGATCGGTTCTCAGGGATTGCGGAGCATTGAAACCTTTAAGGCAACGGCGTCGGAAACGCATTTTTTCCAGCAGATAATGAGTTCCAAAATCCGTATCATTAACGCCAAAGGCAAGGATGATGAGTCGGAAGCCTCCGGGCCGCTCGGCGATCTGCCGGAAATTTTCTTTCTCAATATACTCCTTTTGATTTCCGCTCTGCGGATAATGAACAGGGAGTTTTCCATTGGTTCCTATTTGGCTTTCCAGGCTTACGCCGCGGCGTTTTTCTACCCGATGGGCCGGGTGCTTGCTGCCCCGGGACTCTTTGCCAGGCTGGAAAACCGCCTGCGGGGTTTGTACCGGGAGCTGGAAACAGAAGCGGAAAACGCCGCCGCTCCGGTCCCGGCTGTTTCCGTATCCGCCCCGGTTCAGCCGCCGGGAAAGCTGCGCGGTTATATCGAATTTAAAGACGTGAGCTTTTCATACCCCGGCTGTCCACCGGCGCTGGAACATTTCAGCCTGTCCCTGCAGCCCGGACAGCGGGCTGCTTTGGCAGGCAAACCCGGCTGCGGGAAAAGCACGGTTCTCAAACTACTGCAGGGCCTTTATACTCCCGGAGAAGGGGAAATCACCATCGACGGTATGGCGCCGGATCGTATTGACCGGAAAACCTTTATAGCCTCCGTCGGCTGCGCTAATCAAAAACTCAGTTTTTTTACCGCCAGTATTCGCGACAACATTACCCTGTGGGATAAAGCGGTATCCGATGCCGCGGTGGACCGGGCGGCCAGAGCGGCGGGCCTCCACGATTTTATCGTGTCCCTGGACGGGGCTTATGATCATGTGCTGACGGAAAATGGCCGCATTCTTTCCGGCGGCCGGCAGCAGGGGATGGAAATTGCCCGGGCCCTGCTCTACAACCCCTCGGTCGTTATTCTTGACGGAGTGAACGGGTCGATTGATCCCCCCGCGGCGGTGGCGGTGGAACGGGATTTGGCTGCCCGGGGCTGTACCGTTGTTCAGGCTGCCGGCCTGCTTAGTCCCATCACCGGCTACGATGAGATCATCCTGCTGGATGGAGGCCGGGTGGCGGACCGGGGGACCCATCGGGAACTGCTTGAAAGATCCTCCTGGTACGCGGACCGGTTCCGGGAGGAGGAAGCCGGGTGAACCGGGATGTGGGCGCCGCCCTGGTACAGCTTACCAAAGTCAACGCCCGGCTTTCCGGCCTGGGGGAACAGCAGGATTTTGCGGGGGAAGACAACCGGCTCAAAGTCTGCATGGCCCTTTGCCATTACTTTAAAACCGAGGTAAAGATACCCCCCCGTGATATCCACCATACAATCCCGGATCTGATTACCGAAACGCTGTACCTTTCAAACCTCCGGTACAAGGAAGTGGAGCTTGGCGGGAAATGGTGGAAAAAGGACAGCGGCGCCATGCTGGTTTTTACCGCCGGGAAGAAGCCGCTGGCACTGCTGCCCAGCAACTTTTCCGGCTACAGCGTCTACAACCCGGAAACCAACCGGACAAGCCGGCTGAAACCCGCCCTGGCCGGGACTTTTTCCCCCCGGGCTCTGGCGGTTTTCCGGCCTTTCCCCTACAAGACGATGCGGGCCCGTGACATCCTGGTGTTTATGGCCAGGGAAAACATCGGCAGGGAACTGGTCATTATGGCACTGTTCAGCCTGCTGGCAAGTATCGTAGCGGTAATCCCGCCCATTGTTTCCGCCCAGATCTTTGATATGATCGTCCCCCATACTCTGCGGGCCATGCTTTTCGAGGTGGTGCTGGTACTCCTCTGCTTCGACATTGCCAACACGGGTTTTACCGTGGTTACCAATATCAGCATATCCCGAATGCTTACCAAGATCGGCCTCTCCCTGGAAGGAGGTATCTGGGACCGGCTTCTGAGCCTTAAGATCCCCTTCCTTGGCCTCTATACCGCCGGTGAGCTTTTACAGAAGATACAAGGCGTTGACCGGCTGAAGAATCTGTTTTCGATCAACACGCTGCAGACCCTGGTGACCGCCCTGTTTTCCTTTGTGAATATCATTGTCCTTTTCAGGCTGGAAGCCGGGACCGCGGGCTATGTCCTGCTGATGTTCCTGGGCCTCTTTGTTGTCTACGGCCTTATCACACGTAAAAATTTTGAATACCACCGGCGCTGCATAGATATAGAAAACCGGGAAGCGGGTTTTAACCACCAGGCGCTGGAAGGCATGTTGCGGATCAAGGCGTCCCATGCCGAGGAACGGGTGTTTCGGGAATGGAGCGAATACGAGGCGGAAAAACGGTATCTGAAAGGCCGGATCAAAATGCTGGAAAACTTAAACGAATCGGTGCGGATATTTTTCCAGTTCGGTTCCGCGGCGGCGGTCTTCTATCTGATTTCCCGGATAAGTAATGTCGAGGTAGGGGTCTTCATCGCTTTTGTGGCCACCTTCCTCCTCCTCCACAAGGCGGCGCAGCGCCTGTTAAAGGCCCTGAATATACTTCCCGAAGCGGCGGCGCTTGCCCGCAGTATCAACCCCGTACTCACGGGGGAAAGCGAATACAACCCGGAGAAGATCATCCCCAGGGACATGACGGGAGTACTGGAGGTGAATCATCTGAACTTTCACTACGGCGAATTTGGGCTGCCCGTATTACGCGATATTTCTTTCCGGGTGGAAGAAGGGCAAAGCCTGGGCATTATCGGGCCTTCGGGCTGCGGTAAATCAACCCTGCTCAAGGCGCTGCTCGGTTTTTATCCTCTGGCCGGAGGGAAGATTTTTTACGATGCTTATGATTTGGATATCATCGAACTGCGGTACCTGCGCCGTCAGTTGGGGGTGGTTCTGCAAAACGGGTCCATCCCTATGGGTAAAATCCACGATATAATAACCGATAATGATCCTTCGGTTCCGCAGGAGGATGTACTGCTGGCTTTGGAAAAAGCGGAGTTGCTCAACGAGGTAAGAGCCCTGCCCAGGGGCGCCGATACTCCGCTGGAATACTGCTCTTTTTCCGACGCGGAACTCCAGCGGCTGATGCTGGCCAGGGCAATAGTAAAACCCCGGCGCTTTGTCTTTTTTGATGAACCCGCCGGTTGTCAGGACAGCGTCACCCGGCAGCGGCTGCTGGAACATATCTATGCTTTTCCGGCGACGAAGGTCATTGTAAGCCAGCGGTCCGCCACAGTGAAGCGCTGTGATTCCGTCCTGCTGCTGGACCGGGGGACCGTGGTAAAGCTATGACAGCCACACGATGAAGAAGTTAACGCAGATAGACTTTCAGGAAGAAGATGTGAGCTTGTTCCAAAACTAATTGACTATGCGCTAAAGCGCATGGTTTTGGAACAAGCTCTTGCGGTTTTTCGGCCTATGGCCTACAAAACCGCGGTTTTTAAAGGAAGCTGTTCCA
>JAISBR010000213.1 GCA_031266095.1 Treponema sp.
GCGCTCGGCCCCCCCCCCCGCCCCCCCCCCCCCCCCCCCCCCCCCCGGCCGCCCGCGCGCGCGCGCGGGGCTCGACCTCGTCCAGAGCGGCCCCCAGACCCAGCGCTTTATCAGTGAAGACGCAGCCGGTAACACCTATGACCTGACCATTACCGAAAAAGTCGCCGACGCCAAGTATGTCGCGAAGGCGGGCGACCGCTATAGACTGGTAATCACCTACATTGGCGGCAGTACTAAAATCAGCAACGGAACCGTTTCCCTTGTCAGCGAAACCACCCTTACGCTCAGTACCGCGACGGCGGGCGAGCTGTTTACGGTAACAATTAACAGCACGGTTTTAACCGGCATCAGTGGCCAAATCACCTTTGACGGCGAACAAACGCCGACGCCCATATCGGAGACTCTCCAGCCTCCGGGCGGCGGGTCGTCGGAATTCTCCGCGCCGGTTCCGGCAGTCACCGCGGGAAACGGGCAGATTACGGTTACCTGGTTCGCGGTCAGCGACGCGGTTGCCTATGACGTGTATTGCGATACCGCGGCAGTCCTCCCGGGAACCGCGTCAATAAGCGATACGGCGAATACCACGGAGACCATCACCGGTCTTTCCAACGGCTCCGTCTATTATATCTGGGTAAAAGCGAAAAACGCCGCCGGAGAAGAAGCGGTAAACGCGAAACCCGTGGCCGCCGCGCCCTGGGATACCGGCCTCATGACCCAGTTTGTGGGCGTCTGGGATTCCTACTCCGACAGCTACATCATTTCCGCGTCCGGTATTAAATACGACGACGGTTTTCCGAACAACCACGCGGATTTTGCCAGTAACGTCAGATACGCCTTTGAATATAGTGCCGATACAGGGGTAATCATCATTGAATACAGCGAAGCGCCGGGCAGCCCCTATACCGGCGGGATCAGTAATTTCGAGGGGATTTATTACAAAACGGCCGCCGGCGGCGTCAAATTCGCGAATGCCTATACCAACACCCAGACGGATATTCCGGACCTGGCTACGGCGGTTACGACTTTTTCCCCGGCAAACGAATCCACCTTTGTACCGAACTGGTCAGGCGTGTACGCCCAGTACAAGCAGCCCGGAACGGTTATTGACATGGGCGCCTTACGGGGAACCTGGGCAGGGGATGATAATCTCTACGATATGGGTGTGACAGGTTCAACAATGCTGAAAATCAGTGATTACCGTCTGACCGTTTATTGGGGACCAATCTCCCCGGGTACGGTGCTCTATTCCGGCACTATCGTGGAGAGAACCGATCCCAGCGCGGCCAGTGGATACATCTATATCCAGTTTACCCAGCCTGACGACGCCGGTAATGTGGAGATGCTGTTAGACGCCGCACAAGGTGACTACTACGCGATTTACTGGTCCAAGGAAGGCGGGAAAACACGGTTCTCGGCCTACAACGATCATCTGGATAATACGGCCAGTAGTCTGAGTACCCTCAAGACCCATTCCGACGTGAACCCTTACTTCCTTGAGGCCGACGATCCCGACTATGAGGGAGAAGGGGCGTGGGACCTCGAGTATGCAGGTCTGTCGATGGGTGGTTACATCTACGTCGGCTTTACCAAACAGTAGCCGCTAAGGACATCTGTCAATGAGCCTCCGCGCGGCACGCTCGAACCTTCGGTTCGGCGCGTATCCGCGGCGAAGAGCCGGTATTGAAGCGGAGGCGCGTTGACAGGCCCCAAAAGCCCGTGACAATGGGACGAAGCGGAAACAACCGGCGGTTTTCACGGTTCCGGCGGCGGGACGGTTCATCCGTTCCGTCACCGGCCCGTTTCCAGGCCGGCAGAGGATGAGCAGCCAGCCTGGCAGAGGGAGGTGAGCTAAGCTAGCAGAGGGAAGTGAGCTAAGCTAGCTGAGGGAGACGAGCTAAGCTAGCTGAGGGAAGTGAGCTAGGCTGGCTGAGGGAGACGAGCTAAGCTAGCTGAAGGAGACTTCGCTAGCCTAGCTGAGGGAGGCTTCGCTAGGCTAGCTGAAGGAGGCTTCGCTAGGCTAGCTGAGGATGGCTTCGCTGGGGTTGTCCTGAGTAAAACCGCCTGCTCGGCCGATCACGGGCTGATCAGTCGGCCGATCACAGGCTGATCGGTCAATCGATCGCAGGCTGATCGGTCAATCGATCACAGGCTGATCAGTCGATCGATCATGGGCTGATCGGTCAATCGATCACGCGCGCTTTCAGGGAAGGCCGGGGCGGCATCGTGTGCGTTCTTGTTCCGGGAAAGTACCGCGTTTGGAAGAAAAGTACACGCGGGAGTCCCGCGGTCGTCATCTTTTCCGCTGACAGCGCTTCCCGCCGGGCGTATACTATCGGCGTATATTGCAAAGGAAGTGGGGCGCAAATCCCCCGCTAACCCGTAACGGTGAAGGGACTGTCCGCCCGCCGGGGATCTTCTATCCTCGCTACATCTTCAATATTAAAAGTAAATGCAGTCACCTTGGATAGTTACATCTCTTGAAATAAACCTATACCTGTGTATAGTAATATTATGAATTACAGTCTGATCCGTTTATTTGACCTGTTAGATAAAAACTGCGGGATCAAATTCCCGGCGCGGGGTATCGCGTCTGTTCCACAGGGGCTTTCTTGCCAGAGGAATCTTTTTGACGAAGCTGGAGCGGTCCCCGGTGAAATCAACAACCTCGCCCTGAAGGGCAGGGTATTAAACCCTTCAGCACGAATAAAGGGCAATCAACCAAGCCCGCCGATATCTGCACGGGACATAGCGGTCATTACCGGACTGTATTCGTCCGGTGGGCCGGACCTTGCCGCCCTTCCGGAGACCGCCCGCCGACTCTTTGAGCTTTCGGTGAATGGGTTTGACGCCTTTGTCCATGCCTGGATGAGCGGGTTTCCCATTGAGGCGGAAATAGTCCGTTTCGGCCGCAGGATCCTTGCCGCCGCCCGGCAAAGAGGCGGGCCTGGAACAGAACGGCTGGCGGCGGACAAGGCCGCATCTGATCGGGGGGACCCGGACACTCGGACAGTGTTGGAAGCCGCCTATAAGGTCCGGCATGAAATCGAACGGCTCCGGGGATTTCTCCGTTTCAACCCCGATGAGTATGGCGTGTATATTGCCCGTTGCTCGCCGGATCACTTTGCGCTTCCCGCATTATGTGAACATTTTACCCAGCGCTTTGGAGATACACCCTGGGAAATCATCGATGAAAGACGCCGCCTCTGCCTTCACCGCCTGCGAGGAGAAGAGCCGGAACTCCTTGAGCTGGCTGATCTTCCGCGATTCCTGTCCGGACCTCAAGCTGCCCCTGCCGAATGGGAAACACTCTGGCGGCATTACCACAAAACCATAAACAACGAAAGCAGGAACAATCCCGGTTTACAACGGAAATTTATGCCCAAGCGTTACTGGAAATACCTTCCGGAATTGTAATTACTGTTTGTAATACGTAGTATAAATATTCGATTCGCTGTATAGTGATTTCGGAGGGAAGGTGGTGAACGATACAAGGCGAATGTTGTTTTGCGTGGTATCCGTGTGTTTGGGCTTGTCGTCCTTGCTTCCCCTGGGTGCGGTTTCTCCGTCTGAGACCGAGCGGATACCCCTGGTTCTTTCATTGGATGACGTAGTTGTCCGTGTCCTTGGTAATAACCTCAACCTTAAAAAGGACCTTATCGATCTTTCCAGCGCCGAATACGCCGCAAACCGGCTGTGGTCCGAGGTTTTTCCCGCCATCACCGGAAATGCCAGCGCGGGATACAGCAGCAGTCTCCTGACCGGAAACGGCTTTGAACTGGATGACCGGGGGCAGACTTTTAGTCTGGGACTGGGGATTACCCTGGGACTCAATGCGGGAATTCCCCACGCCATGAAAAATATCCGTCTGGCGTACCAGACCAGGCTGCTGAATTATGAGGACGCCCGCAACCAGCTTGAAATACAGACGACAAAAGATTTTTACAACCTTCTCGCTGAGCGTGATAATCTTGCCTATCTGGCGGATATTTTCAATCTTGCGGAGCGGCAGCTTGAACGGAATCAGATCGCCTTCAATAACGGCATTGTGAGTGAGCTGGCGGTGCTGCAGAGCAGACTGAGCCTTGAGAACGCCCGCTATAATCTCAGCGCCGCCCAATTGACTTACGCCAACCGGATGGGGGAATTACTGGCTACGCTGGGTATTGACCAGGAAACACGGACCGTTCTTGAGGGGAAAATAGAAATAATCAGGATCGACGCGGACGCCGAGAAACTAATCAGGGAGTATCTTCCCCTGCGGCCGGATATTGTAAGCCGGAGGCAGGAGATCGAGCGTCTGGAAAATGCGGAACGGCAGACCGCCCTTTCCGCCAGAGCGCCGTCCCTCAGTTTATCGGCTCAATGGAACGCCCAGAATAGCGGTCCGGCTGCCGATCCCTTGACCGATTCCGTAAGGGGAACCGCGTCGATTAGCATCCCTATTGATTCGTGGATTCCCGGAACCACAAAAAGCCAGTCAATACAGACCGCGAAACTGGCGATTGAAAAGGCAAAGCTGGATTTGAAAATCGCGGAAGACGCGGCGGTAACCCAAATCCGTTCCCTTACCTCGAATCTGAGGAATTCCTGGGACAGTATCGAGATTGCCCGGCTCAGCCTGAGCGTTGCGGAGCGCGGCTATCAACTCACCGAACAGGGTTTCAGAAACGGTATGATTGAATCCCTTACGCTGGAGGATGCCCGGAATAATCTGGCCAATGCCCGGCAGCGGCTGCTACAGAGCGAGCTTTCATACCAGATCATGATACTCGATCTTTCCGCGGCGCTGAATATCAGCTGGAAGGATTTGATAAAGGCCTCTACAAGTTGAAGTTTTAAAGTCGAGGCTGTTCCATCGAACCGAAGGTTCGCACCATGCGCTTTAGCGCATAGTCAATTACTTTTGGAACAAGCTCAGTCGCCTAAAGTATAGATGATTTCAGGAGTGTCGCGTGAAAACAGGTAAAAAATCCAAATGGATAAGTGTTCTGATTATATGCTTTATCATACTTTTCGCGCTGCTTATTGGGTTCACCTTTATCCGGCGGAACCAGAATGTCGAGGCCGGGACGCCGGTCGCCGGACAGGACGGGGCGGGTCCGCGGAGAACCGGGGACCAGGGGCCGCAGAATGCCGCCGGAGCGCGTAACACACAGGCCGCGCGTAACGCGACGGTAGTCAGGGTAACGCCGGTATTGCCGGGAACCATTGAAAACAGCGTGGTGATCAACGGCGACGTACTTGCCCGGAATCAAGTTTCTATATTTCCGACTGTAGCGGGGAAACTCGTTGAGACCAGGATTAGCGTTGGGGACCGGGTCAACCGGGGCGATATAGTGGCCATGGTGGACCCCTCCCGGCCGGGGGAAGTCTATTCTCGGAGTCCCGTACTTTCCACTATTTCCGGAACGGTGCTACAGTCGCTCTACAGTATCGGCGATACCCTTACCACTCAGTCGGCGGTATTTGTGGTGGGGGATCTTTCGGGACTGCGGGTGGAGACGTTTGTGCCCGAGCGTTTTGTTTCATCGGTCAGACAGGGCCTTGGCGCCCAGGTTACTTTTGAGGCCTTTCCGGGGGAAATGTTCTATGCCGAGGTTGACGAGGTAAGCCCCGTGCTGGACCCCGCGAGCCGGACCATGCGGATACGGCTTCATTTTGTGGACAGGAGCTCCGCCTCCACCGCAGTGGACTCTCGAATCAAGGCGGGAATGTTCGCCACCATAACGCTGGTAACCAACAGCAGGGCCAATGTGCCGGTCATACCCCGGACATCGGTGATCAACACCTACGGCTCCTGGATTGTGTTTACCGTGGACGAAAACAACGTCGCCCGGCGGCGCGAGGTGGAGTTGGGCATTGAGAATGAAGAATTGTTTGAAATTGTAGGCGGCCTTGAAATAGGGGACCGGGTGGTAAGCGCGGGGCAGAATTTTCTCTCCGACGGCGATCCTGTCCGTATTGTGGAATAATTTTTTAGACAGAGGGTAATCAATGAATATAGCCGGATATTCGGTTAAACGGCCGGTTACGATAGTGATACTCTACGCTTTGGCTATGGGGATCGCGCTGACCTTGCTCGGCAATTTGGCGGTAGACCTCTACCCCTCAACGGCAAGGCCGGTGCTTTCGGTTTTTACCCGTTTCCCAGGCGCGGGTCCCGCCGATGTTGAACGGAACGTCACCGAGCGCCTGGAGCGTGCCCTCGCCGCTTCACAGGGCCTTACCAACATGACGAGTAACTCCCAGTTTGAATCGAGTTTTATCAATCTTGAATTCGCCTTTGGTACCGATATGGACAAGGCGACGAGTGACGCCCAGACACTGGTAAACCGGCTGGTCAATTCCCTGCCCGACGGGGTGGAAACTCCCACGGTGCGCCGTTTTGACATGAGTGCCATGCCGATCATGCGCCTGGTGGTCAGGGGCAACTATCCGCCGGATCAGCTCCGTATCTTTGCGGAAGACGAGATTCAGTCTGGTATCGAACGGATTGAGGGCGTTGCTGCGGCGGAAGTTACCGGCGGTACTACCCAGATCGTAAAAGTCGCGGTTTCCCTTAACCGGCTTGCCGCTTTTAATCTCACGTTGAGCGATATTTCCTCAGCCCTCAGGGGGCAGAGCATTCTTTCCTCAGGGGGAAATCTCAGGCGGGGCGCCAGGGAATACCAGATCATGACCCAGGAAGAACTGGTGAGCCTGGATCAGATAAAACGCCTGGTAGTAAAGACGGTGAATCTTTCCGCCGCAGATTCCGCCCAGGCGAACCGTTCCCAAGTGGTACGCCTTGAGGATGTGGCGGATGTGAGCCTTGGCTATAACGATAACGCCGCCAGGGTTTACGTGAACGGCCAGAGCGGCGTATACATTCAGGTTACCTGCGAGAGCGGCGGCAATCAGGTGCAGGTGGCTGACCGGGTCAGGACTGCCCTTGTGGACATTAACGCCTCGCTTCCCCAGGGTATCACCCTGGAGGTTCTTTCAGATAACACCACTATGATCAGGGCTACGCTGGATCAAGTATACACAAACGCCTATCAGGGCGCGATCCTGGCCATGCTTATATTGATGCTCTTTCTCCGCAATATCAAAGGGACGTTGATCATCGGCCTTGCTATTCCCATCTCGATTATTCTCACCCTTATGTTCATGTCGATTTTTGGTTTTACTCTGAATCTCCTCACCATGACCGGGCTTATCATGGGATTGGGCATGACCGTGGACAGCTCTATCGTAATTCTGGAAAATGTTCACAGCTATCGGGAGCGGGGTGCAAAGCCGGAAATTGCCGCTATTTTGGGAAGCCGTGAAATGCTGCGGGCTATTATCGCCTCATCGGCGACCACCCTCTGTGTGTTCATTCCCCTCATCATCTACAAAAACGATCTCCAGGAAATGGGCCAGCTTTTCAGCGATCTCATCTTCACGGTGGTGATCTCCCTGATCGCGTCGCTGCTGGTGGCCGTCACCCTGGTACCCAGCCTCTGTGGTTCTATTCTCAAGCTCAATACCCGCAGGCAAAAACCGCTTAAAAATCCGCTCTTCCGTAAAATTGACGATAAAATGGAGAATTTTTTCCGCGGCATGGAAAACGGATACCGCACCGCGCTGAATTACTGCCTTTCGCACCGGCTTATTGTATTCGTCTTTGTGATTCTGCTCCTGGTTTTTTCCCTGCTTCAGTTCAGCGGCATGGGGATGAACCTGTATGTCCGTATGCGTACAGACGACAACGTGAATATCAACGTGGCCATGCCTCAGGGAACCGCCATCGACGTTACCGAAGAAGTGTTATTTGAAATTGAAGATTTGATAAAGCGTGAGGTGCAGGGCTATCGGAACATCATCCTCACTGCCCGGCGGACCGGAAACAACCAGGGGTCTATTCAGATAACGCTTCCTGAACCATCCATGCAGATCGACACTCCCGACACGATTATCCGCAAACTCACTCCGTATACCGGTACTATTCCCGGTACGCAGATTAGCTTCCGGGCCGGGCGCGGCATGGGAAACACCTCGGCAGTAGAAATTGCCGTCAGTTCCAGGGATTACAACGCGATTATGGAAACCGCCGGGGAAATCCAGCGTATAATGATGCGCTACCTGCCTGAGATTGAGAACCCTACAATAAACATAGACGAAGGCGCACCCCAGTTACAGGTCGAGATTGACCGGGACCGGGCCGCGGCTTTCGGCCTGTCCCTTGCTTCCATTGCATCTGAAATCCGTACCGCCATGGACGGCAATACCGCCACCACTATGACCCGCGGGGAACGGCTGGTGAATGTGCAGGTACAGCTCCGGGAAGAGGACCGCCAGGGCCTGCCCAAGCTGGACGCGATCTTCGTGATGAGCCGTAACGGTTCCCGTGTTTCCCTTTCTAACGTCGCCCGGATCGTGGAAGGCCGGGCGCCTTCATCAATACGCCGGGAAAAACAGGAGCGTGTCATTCGCGTAACAGGTGATCTTAGCGCCGGAATCGCCGCCACGGAAATGCAGCGCCGCCTTGAGGAAACGGTAAGGTATTACCTTATTCCCCAGGAGAGCGTGACGATCCGCTACCTGGGTGAGGCCCAGGAAATTCAGACGTATTTCTGGCGTTATATGTTTATCATCGGTACCGCGATCTTCCTCGTCTTCGGCGTTATGGCAAGCCAGTTTGAATCTTTTGTTGATCCCTTGATCATCTTTTTTACGATTCCCCTGCTCTTTATCGGCGTAATCTGGATATACAAATTAACCAATCAGACCATGTCTATGTTTTCCGCGGTAGGGATTGTCGCACTGATAGGGGTGGTGGTGAACAACGGCATTATTTTGGTTGATTTTACAAATACCCTCAGAGCCAGGGGGATGAGGGTCCGTGAGGCATGTCTGGAAGCGGGCCGCAGCCGTCTGCGCCCGATCCTGATGACCAGTCTTACCACGATCCTTGGCATGGCTCCTATCGCTTTTTTCCCCGGCGCCGGCGCCGATACTATTCAGCCTATAGGCAAAACCTTTGTAGGCGGCCTTACGGTTAGTACCATTATGACTCTCTTTGTCATTCCGGTGATGTATTCGATTCTGAACGAGAGGCATGACAAGGCGGCGGTTACCGAAGAAAAAGTGATGCTCGCCGTAAAGACAACGGCTGCGCCGAAGGTACGGCGTGCGTAAAGTGAAAGCCGCCGTTATCGGCTTGGGTCGTATCGCCAGCCTCCTTGAGGAAGACAGCCTGAGGGAAAAACCCTGTACCCACGCCGGCGCGATAGCCGCTCACCCTGATTGTGTTCTTGCCGCGGGCTGTGATACTGACGAGGAACGCCGCCGTCTCTTCATGGAAAAGTGGCGGGTCCCGGTGTACGCCGCCGCAGCCGAGATGATCCGCGTCCATGAACCGGAGATTCTCATCATTGCCACCCATCCCGACAGTCACTATCACTATTGCCGCCTTGCCGCCGCTTCAGGTGTCCCGGTGGTGATTTGTGAGAAGCCCCTGGCTGACAATATCAGAGAAGCCCGCAAAATCGCCCGGCTTCTGGAAACCGGTCCCTCCGGGCGCGGCTTTACCATCATTACCAATCACGAACGCCGTTATTCGGATGATTATGTCCGCGCCAAGAGTATTCTTGACGGGAAAAAATTCGGCGGACTTTTAAGCGTCCAGGCGAATATCTATATGGGCAAAACCAGGCGGCTTCTGGATGTACTCTGGCACGACGGTACCCACCTCGCCGACGCGATCATGTTTCTCACCGGCTCCGCCCTGAAACACCGGCGGAGCTGGGGCGCGAAACTTACTGCAGGGGCCGGAACCGCATGGCTTGAAGGAGAGCTGCGGGGAACAGGAGCGGGAGAGACGGCCGCTAAACGTGTTCCCGTCATCATAGCGATTGGGGCCGGGCGGGATCACTTGGTTTTTGAGATGGAGTTTTCCTGTGAAAAAGGCCGTCTGCGGATCGGTAACGGCGTGTTTGAAGTGTGGGAAAGCGTCCCCAGCCTCTATGCGGAAAAATTCCGTTCCCTCAGACAAACAGGCGAGATCTTTGAAGGCCCTACCGGCTACTTTACCAACATGGTAAACGACGCAGTCGCCTGCCTCCGCGAAGCCGAGAGACGGCCCCGCTCAAGCGCCCTGGATGGATTACGGGTAATTGAGTACCTGAACTCGGTGAAACCCTGGTATTGAGCAGGACAGGTTTTATCGTTATAGTAAAATCGCTGGAATTGCGACGGCATGACTGCGGCAATTCCCACGGAGGGTAGGCCAGTGGTTAAGCCGCCAGTTTTGGGAACTGGCTGTCGGGGGTTCGAATCCCCCCTCTCCGAAAAGAAGTGTTGTTAAGCCAATGAAAAACCCAGAAGCAAGCTCCTGGGTATGGCCTCCACCTTCCAATCAGCAATTAAAACGGGGGATTCGAAGCGGCCCCCGCCGGCCAATGAGAGGAAAAGAGCGCACGAACACGCTTATCCCGCCGGGATCGGACGGCATTCAACTCCTCAGATTTACCCTAAATACCCGTTCTGCTCCGCTTCTCCCGGCGGGAATAAATAGAGGTCCGGTAATTTGAAGGTACGGTCCAGGGAATAAGAAAAAGGCAACTGAATTTTACTGGCCACGGGAATCTTAAAAAAGTGGGTAAAAGATTCGTAGGCCGGGCTTTCAATTTTTAACGAGTATTCAAATATTTTGTGAATGTCCGAGGTTTCGGCGGAAACAGGAGCGGGCCAGAAGGTATAGGTACCCGGCGTGTTGGAGATCAGGGTATAGGGATTTTGCCAATTACGATTCCGCATAGCGACCACTTCCCCGTTGCAGAGCAAAGTCACATCGACTCCCGACACAGGGGTGAAAGCAACGCCGTCAAAGAGACGTCCTATAATTGTAGGGATGTCAAAGGTCGGCTTGGGCGGTTCGACACCCTGGGCAACAAAACCATCGTGAGGGGCTGTGGGCCGCTGAAAATGATTCACCAGGCGCAGCCCTTTATAAATCAAAGTGGCAATATCAGCTTCTTCTTGCTGCCATTGTATTCCATCCTGTTCAATACGGGTAATACCCCGGTTTGAAAGAATATAATGGGGTTCCAGCCGGTTCAGGACATAGCAAATAGTGTCCATCCGGCATTGATTGCAGAGACAGAATCTATCAGGGTTGCCTTGTTTTTCTATATCATTAAAAATAGTCTGCCCTACCTTGGAGACAATGTCCTCAGTAGTGTTATGAATATCCATATTCCGATCCTCCTTTGCCTGATAGCCTCTGCTATAATTGTAACCATACTTTTCTACTATATAGTATATCATATAATTCCGGCAGTGTCTTTACTTTTTGCTCAAAAATAGGATTAACAAAAATCCGTATCGTATATAGGGTTTTAACAAAAGAATTCAACGTTTCAGTCTTGAAGGCGCTGGAACTTTCGGCGAAATAGCATTCCTCATCCTGTACAAAGAGACCTGTTTCAAAAGAAACCGGCTCAGGTATGTCAATAATCAGATCTTCCGCCCTGAGGGAGAGGCCCGCCGCCCTGAATTCCGCCGCAAGCTGTTCCTCGTAGTGAGAACGGCTGCGGATATCCTTTAGGCAGGCGTGCTCCGCCTCGACAAAGGGAATTTCCACGGCAACGGCATAGGGCCGGCCTTCATATACGGCTTCAACCAAGGCGCCGCCGGATTTGCCGCCGGCGCGGTTACGGAGCAAGGCAAAAAGGCTCTGATCATCCAGATCATAGAGTTCCTCCCCGGTCAGCAGCCTTGATTCAAGCCCCTTGAGGAGGGCTTTTTTGATCATCGCCGTGATCGAGCGGACCTGCCGGTGCCAGTAAATAGTCCGGTACATATGGTATTTGGAAAAAAGTATCGCTTCCACACTGGGGATCAGCCGGGAATCAATATCCACCCCCCGTTCGATATGAGGATAGAGTCGGGAAAGTATAAAATCTACATCCTGGGCGCCATAGGGAACCCCGCAGTACCGGGCGTCCCGGTTCAAATAGTCCAGTTTGTCGGGATCCAGGCAGCCGGAGAGGAGTTTGCGATAGAAGAGGAGTTCTTTCCCGAAGCCGCCGCTAAGTTCTCTGTCCACAATGGCGGCGGTGAGTTCCGGATTCGCGCCTCCGGCCCCTATCAGGTTTTTGACCGGTTCATTCAGGATAATTGCGCCGGTGAGGGCCTCGTGAGAGCGGAGGGGAAGCTCTTTAAGAGAGTGAGTATAGGGAAAATGTCCCAAATCGTGGAGAAGACAGGCGCAGAGGAAAGAACGGACCCCCTCTGGACTGAGCCATTCGGATGCGCCTCTTTCGGCCAGGTTTTGAAGGAGCCGCCTGCCCAGATGGTAGACCCCTATGGAGTGGCTGGCCCTGGTATGGGTAGCGCCGGGATACACGAGATATACCGGTCCAAGCTGCATAATGCGGTGGAGCCGCATAAAAGGGGCCGAGGCGGTCAGGGCCGCCAATGCAGGGGTGAGATAGATATGCCCCCAAAGAACATCCCGCACAGGATCGGTAAATCCCCCGGTTAATACGGACTGGACTGTATTTTTCATCAATTTCCCGGTATATAATGCCCCATAGTAAGATTAACCGTAGCCGGAGGCTCATTAATGAGTTTGAGGGTAAGCGGGAAATAATTCAAGAGGGGAGCGGCGGACACCGGCAGGCTGCTGAGCTTACCATTATCCGCCGCCTTGCGGGATATTTTACATTCGCAAAGCGGCGGACATTGGGCTTGTTCGGAAACCTGGTTGGTTTCCTCTCACGTCTCGCAAAATCCGGTAAAATACTTCGCATTTACACCGAATTTTGCCGTTTTTCAGCGGAAGTTGTTCAGAAACTGAAGTTTCCGAACAACTCGATTAAAACAGCCGGAACATTACGCGACATAGGCCGCCAGTTTTTGTGTGCGGGAAGGATTTTGCAGCCGGAGCAGGGCTTTCTTTTCTATCTGCCGGATTCGTTCTTTGGTCAGATTGAAACGGTCCCCGATTTCCTTGAGGGACATTGCCGGGCGGTTGCCGAGGCCGTAGCGGTAACGGAGAACGTTTGCTTCTTTTTTGTCGAGGGTATTCAAGATGTTTTCAATGTCATCTTTCATAACACTTTGCAGGGCATTTTGATCCGGGGTAGAGTGGAGTCTGTCTTCTATAAAATCGCCCAGTACCGAAGATTCCCGATCCATAAAAAGAGGAACTTCCAACGAGACCATGTCCCTTGATACGTTAAGCAGATCTCCCACAAGCTCCTCGTCCATTTCGAGGAAACTCGCGATTTCCTGTATTTCGTTTTTATCGGTTTGTCGTTCCTGTACGAGCTGCCGGGCCTTTTCAATTTGGAACAGCTCATTGGCCCTGTTCTGGGGCAGCCGGATCATTCTGGCTTTTTCGCTAACAGCCTTGAATATGGACTGTTTGATCCACCATACCGCGTAGGAGATAAAGCGGTATCCCCTGTTTCCATCAAAGTGGTCCAATGCCATCAAAAGGCCGATATTGCCTTCGCTAATCAGATCCGAAAGGGAAATCCCCTTTCTCTGATACTTTTTCGCCACATTAACTACAAAACGCAGATTACTGTTCACGAGCTTATCCCGGGCCGCCTTGTCGCCATTGGCTGCCGCCCGTGCTGTCTCGTCTTCTTCTTCTCTACTTAACAGGGGAATACGGCTGATTTCACGGAGATACATCGCAAGGACATTGTCATCGGAACTGGTTTTTACCGTCTTCTTCGCTTTTCTTTCTTTCGTCGCGGCCATTTACACCTCCTTAGGTATTTGTCTATATACTAGCAAGAAACATGCCAGCATGACGTATTTCTTGTCAAAAGTTTCATTTGAAATCAAATTTTCCCGGTCTTATGACGCCGGAAGGTAACAATTAAGAAAAAAAGCCATCGGAAACGCAGAAATTTTCTCCAAATAAACGGAAAATAATCAAAAACAAGTGTAATATAATCTGATTTTTCCGGTATCCGTGTCGTTAGTCTCATTATGACTCAATTCACAAAAAACAACCCAAAACCGTATCATTTTGACACTTTTAGGAGAGTGTTTTTCAACAAAGGAATTGTAAAAAGTTGCGACGCAAAGCCGGTCCACTTCGCCGCGGTCGTCGGTACAAACCGCCGCCGCCTTTTCACGTTCAAACAGTGTTTTCCCAGCAGTTCCGCTATCCGTTTCCGGCTTACTCCGGACAGTTTTCCCATCTTCTTCTCCTCATTGTTTGTATTCTATACTGGTTTTTCTGTCGATCGGATGGGTGAGATCCACACTTGCGGGTATAGGCCGGGGAAGGTATACTTTCGCAGTGAGAATAACCGCGCCTTTTACTGTCATTTATGAGGATGGAGAAATCATCGCCGTTAACAAGGCCCCGGGTATCTCCGTGGGCGGTGACCGCTGGGATGATTCAAAAGAACGGCTGGATACATTGATCGCCGGAACTTTGGCGGAAGGCGTGAAGCTGTTCACGGTGCACCGTATAGACCGGGACACTTCGGGACTGGTGGTCTTCGCAAAGAACGAGACGGCCCATCGCCTGCTTTCCCTGGCCTTTGAGGGACGGCAGGTGGAAAAACGCTACATCGCGGTTGTGCATGGACGGCCCCCCTGGAAAGAGACGGTCTGTGACCTTCCCCTGGTCCCCAACGGGAACAAGCGTCACCTGACGATCATCGACAAATACCAGGGGAAAAAATCCCTTACCCATTTCCGGCTTCTGGGCAGCGCCGGCAATTACAGTGTGCTTGAGGTAAGGCCCGAAACCGGCCGGATCCATCAGATCCGGGTACACGCCGCCGCCCTCGGTTTTCCCCTTGTCTGCGATCCGTTCTACGGAAACGGCAAACCGGCCCTGCTCTCTTCGTTCAAGCGAAACTGGCGCGGCGATCCACTGGAAGAAAAACCCCTCCTGGCCCGGCTCGGCCTGCACGCCGCCGAACTTACGCTGGCCGCCCCCATTGGCCGGCTCAGCGCTCCCCTTCCCCGGGACATGGCGGCGCTGATCAGGCAAATGGAGAAGCAGGCGGGGTTTAGTATTTCAGAAAGTAGCTTTCCGCGTTTCTGAACGAAATATCCCTGACCATATTGCCGAGCAGCCCCATGTCATTCGGTATCTCCCCGTTCTCCACCCAGGTTCCCAGAATACCGCAGAGGATACGGCGGAAATATTCATGCCGGGGATAGGAGAGAAAACTGCGGGAGTCGGTGAGCATGCCCACGAAACGGGAGAGGAGGCCGATATTACCCAGCAGCTTCATCTGGGCCTCCATACCGTCGATGTGGTCTAAAAACCACCAGCCCGAACCGAGCTGCATCTTGCCGGGAACGCCCGGTTTCGTGACGTCCGCGCTGCCCTGGAAACAGCCCATAATCGTACCCAGGGTATAAAAATCCTTGCTGTTGAGGCTGTAGAGGATCGTCTTGGGGAGTTTTTCCGCTGTATTGAGGAGGTTCAGGAACAGGGAGAGTTTTTCCGCCACCGGATGGTCGTGTACCGCGTCGTAGCCGGTATCGGGTCCCAGGTTTGTAAGGGCCGTGGTGTTGATACTGCGGATTGCGGCAAAATGAAGCTGCATAGCCCAGCCCCGCGCGCAATATTCACCTCCGAGGAATTCAAGGAGGAAGGTTTTCCAGGATTCAATACCACGGCTGTTCGGGGCCTTTCCCGCCAGAGCCGCGGCAAACAGCTCCCTCACTTCTTTTTCCCAGCGGCCGCGGTTAATCACACCGGCCCTGTCTTCCGAGGCCGTGGCAAAAGGCGGAAACTCAAGGGCGTGATCCGATGCCCGGCAGCCTATTTTGTCAAAGAAATCGATCCGGTCCCGGATAGCGGCCAGAAGGTCATCCAAATTGCCGATACGCTTACCCGCCGCGTTTCCCAGTTTTTCGATATACGCGGCGAAATCACTCTTATCAATATTGAGAATCCGGTCAGGCCTGAATGAGGGCAGCACCCTGGTCTCGGTAGCGCCTTTGGCCTTTTGGTGCCATTCCAGACTGTCGGCGGGATCATCGGTAGTACCCACCGCGAAGACTTTGAATTTTTTAAAGATCCCGAATACCGAAAGAGCCGGATCATTGTTGAGCTGTTCATTCACCGCCTTCCAGATCGCCGGCGCGGTTTGCAGGTTTAACGGCTCGTCAATATTGAAGTAGCGCTGTAATTCCAGATGAGTCCAGTGGTAGAGCGGATTCCCGATGAGCCTGGGAACCGTGTCCGCCCAGGCGAGGAATTTATCGTACGGCTCGCCGTCGCCGGTGATGAGCCGTTCGGGAACCCCGTTTGCCCGGAGCGTCCGCCATTTATAATGATCCCCTCCCAGCCACATATAGGCCAGATCCGGAAAACGCCGGTTTTCCGCTATTTCTCTGGGTATTAAATGACAATGATAATCAAAAATCGGTTCTCCCGCCGCCGCCTCATGGTACAGCTGTTGGGCCGTTCCGGTTGACAACAGGAAATTCTCATCCATAAATCGTTTCATCGCTATGCCTCCACTCTTATTCAGAGTATCCTAAGACGAATCGCTTGGCAAGCGGGGATTCCATTCGTACAGATGGTACAGAAACAGCGCGGCGGCCTGCGCCACATTGAGACTTTCGATATTGCCGGTTCCGGGGATGCGGAGGAGGCAGAAACACTGATCCTTCACCGGCTCGGGCAGGCCCGTTTCCTCATTACCCAGTACCAGGGCGATACCGGGGCGGCCACCTCCGCGCGCGCGGTCCCGCACGATGCCGTTCAGATCCCCGACGCGCCGCCTCGCCCGGATATCCGTACCGAGGGTGAGGAGCTGTTTTGAAGCGTCTTTCAGGAAGGCCTCCGTGCTGCTCACCTTCCGTATCGTGAGGTGCTCCATCCCCCCCTCGGCGACGCGGTAGGCGCTGGTACTGAGCCGCGCCTCGCTGTCATTTTCATTGAGCACGATGAAATGCACGTCAAAAAAAGCGGCGGCCCTGGCTATGGCCCCCAGATTGTGGTCATTTCCCACCGCGTGCAGTACAAGGCCGGTTTTCCGTTCGGCGGCCCAAAAGTCCAGATCCTCCCGGCTCAGGGGCAGCACCTCCGGCTCCCCGATCATGGCCACCACCCCCTGGTGATGCACACTCTTACATACCCGCTCAAGTTCCTCGTCTTCGCATAATTTGTAAGGCCGTTTCCGTTCCGCGAGCCGCTTACAAATCCCGGAACAGGTTTTCAGCCGGTCCTCCCTGAGGAAGAGGCGGTTGATGGTATCAGGATGATGCTCCCCCACGGCCAGGACCGCGTTCAGGCCGCACACAGCCAGTTCATCGGTAAGCTTATTACGCATAGTTTATTATAACTGAGGCGGAAAGCTCCGGCAACAAGGGCCCGGTCAGGGGCGATACCGTGTCTTGCTCAGCATGCCGCTGAAAACCGTCACGCGTACCGCGAAGATTTACCATAACCATGACTATGATCCAAGCCGCTTCGGGACCTCCCTTTCAGCCTGGGGTGTACCCATAAATCGGCCTGTTATGTATCGATAAATCGACCTATTACGTATCGATAAATCGGCCTGTTATGTATACATAAATCGGCCTGTTATGGATCGATAAATCGACTTGTTATGTATCAATAAATCGGCCTGTTATGTATCGATAAATCGAACTGTTATGTATACATAAATCGGCCTATTATGCATACATAAATCGGCCTATTATGTACCGATAAATCGACTTGTTATGTATCGATAAATCGGCCTGTTATGGGTATATGCATAAGCCTGAGGGGTATCCGCCTCTCGGCAGGGGACGTATCCGGCTTCTCCCCTTCAGCGATACCCCATGGACCGGATCGTCGTATTCATCGGAATTGCACCCGGCAGCCACTGTATGCCTTGCTATTTGTCCCGGCTTTCTATAGTATTGAATATATACGGATGAGGCTGTTCCAAAACTTCAGTTTTTGGAACAGCTTCCTTTAAAAACCGCGGTTTTGTAGGCCATAGGCCGAAAAACCGCAAGAGCTTGTTCCATCGAACCGAAGGTTCGCACCATGCGCTTTAGCGCATA
>JAISBR010000047.1 GCA_031266095.1 Treponema sp.
TCAAGTTTTGCCTTGAGTTCTACCTGGCCGATGAGTACGATGGAGAGCAGCTTTTTGAAACCGTCCTCCATTTCCCAGAAGCGTTTAAGGTACTTGAGGGTTTGGATGGAAAGATCGTGAGCCTCTTCTATCATGAGAACGTGGCTGTACCCGCTCCTGCTTGAGTTGGTAAGGATACGCTCCACCTGCCGGGCCTTGGCCTCCAGGGTACGCCGGGGCGTTTCGGTCGAGCAATCGGCGACAATGGCGTCGCAGATCGTGCCGGTGGTAAGCCGGGTTTTATCAACACACCGGGGAGCGATGATCCGTACCTTTTCGCCGTCCGCGGTCATGCGGTCAATGGAGTAACGCCGGATAGTGGTTTTGCCGCTTCCCGACTCGCCGATCAGGGCGACCATGCCGCCGACCTTAGCGGCTTGCAGAAGATACTCTGCTGTAAACCGGGTATTATCGGTGAGGTATACATCCTCCGGTCTTACCACGTCCCCGGAAAACGGGTCCCGGGGAATACTGAATTTTTTGAATGTTTTCATGGTCAACATAATTTGATGCTCCTAAGCGGTTTTGCTTTTTCTGGCCGCTGCCGGGGTTTCCGTAATCTCTCCGGCAGAGGCCGCGCCGCCTTTGATGATCCAGCCCTCGGTAGCAAGAGGCGGTTCAATCTTCGGTTTGCGCTCCTTGATCAATTCATCAACAACCCTGGCGGGTACTCCTTCGGGGTATTGTTCCCGCAGGGAGTTGATGAAACCGTCCGGCACTTCGCCGCATTCTGTTCTGATCCGTTTGGCCGCTTCCACCGCGCTGATGATAATCTCGTGGGTATGTACGGTTTCCGCGACATCGACAGGCGTTCCGGTACTTTGCCGCATAAAGGGATTTTCCGCTTTGATAAAGCTGTGGGCCGGCCCCATAACGGCGGCCAGGCCCGGAGCCTCCAGTGTTTTTTCAGCGGCCTCCCTCGCCGTGTCTTTGGGCCGCTTGTATTCCTGACCGTAGACCGGGCTGTCAATGTCAAACCCGGCACTGTCGTAAACAATCGGCTCAAGTTCAAAACTTCGTTCCTCCTCTTTGTCCTCATAGCTGGCGATACAAAGGAAACCCGGTTTCCCGGGCTCCGCCGTTGTCAGAAGGGGCTGCAGCCGGAGTTCCATGCCGACCAGGACGCCGGGCAGATCCCGGACGCTGTAACGCAGTGACCGCCCGGCCCCGGGATGGACAATGCTCACCGTCAGGTCCCCCGCCACCTTGCGGGTTTGTATGCCGTTGGTAAAGACCTGGCGGCAGGTTTCCTCGTCCGGCAGTTCCCGAAGCTGTTCCGGCTTGATGCGTTGCCAGAGGCTGGACCGGATTCCTATCGTCATACCGGAACGCTTTAATTTAGTATCCAGTCCCGGTATCAGATTGGCGTTATAAGCCGCATACCACCTCTCCGCCGCATCGTTCAGTTCCCCAATACTGTATACCGGCTCGAAGCGCAGGCGGCTTTCAAAATGAATCTCCACAATGTTATTGGAAACCTCCACCTGGCCCTTGGCCCTGGGATTTCCCGGCAGATGCGGCATGGTTTTTACGCCGAAGGCTTTCAGCGCGTTGCCGGTTGCCCTGGCGATATTTGCCGTGCCGCAATCCCATATCAAAAGTTCTGGGATGCCGTGAAACACATTGACGTTGTTTCCCTTTTGCCCCCAGGCATACAGCAGGAAGTCATACATATTCGCCGCCGTTTCACCCATCGCCGCATAGTAACGGACGCAGATGGAGCCGGAGTAATGATCGGTCAGCACATAACGCCAGCATTTCATCTTCCCTTCCAGGAAGTTTTTGTTTTTGTAAAGCTCGTCATCGCCGATCATGTGCATCTTCGATACATTCTGTTTCCCGCCGGGCGCGAAATAAATCAGGCATACGGAGGGGTCGGCGAAGTGTACCTGGTTCGGATATTCCGTACGCATCGCCTGATGCGGCGCGGCTGTCTTGCTGTCGGCCACCGCCATGTGGTTCTGCCGGAGCAGTTCCCGGAGGCGGCTGTCGCTCACCGGAATACAAAGCCCCCGCGCCTCCAGAATTGACCGTGCCACGTTTACCGGAAGCGTTGCCTTGCCGTTTTTGCGGATGCACTGCTTGAGCATATCGCCTACGGCGATTAAAAGTTCCCGGTCTACCGATGTGATCCCGGCGTCTTTTCGTCTCGCGCGACCGGAGTCCCATCCGTTTTCTTTCAGAACTTTGTATGCCTTCGCCTTCGAAAATGCAAACATACGGCACATTTCGGCAACCACCGCCTTGCACTGGTCACGGTTTTTGGCGGCGGCCATCCGGTCAACGTATGTCCGGTACATCAGGCCGGTTCCACCATGCCCGGAAGATCGCTTATCCGCCAGTCTTTGACCGGCCCGGCGTTGTCAATCTCGTCCGTCCATGTCCCGGTTAGGTCATGGAAAGTCTGCATGTCGGGGCTGAACTGGTTAAGCCATTCGGAAAGCCGCTGGGCATCCACGCCCTCGATCTTCTCGGCCTTTACCACCAGCGCGTATGCCTCGCGGACAGCGCCGTTCACTTTGGCGATTGCGATAGAATAGTCCGGGGTCATTTTTACCAGCGTGTCCCCGGCGATCTGTTCCTTTGTGGGCGGTTCCTGCCCGGACAGTCTCATATCCAGTTCGTTGATTTTCGCGTCCTTCTGTAACATGGACTGATCAAAAGATGTACGTTCTTTTTTCCGGGTTTCTTTTTCCTTCTTGGCCTGCTCCTTTTCCTTTCGGAGGTTTTCACGGAGTTCTCTGGTCGACATACGGTCAATGTCGTCAAGGTTCATGCCCCTCACACTGTCGCCTTTTCCAAGGGCGTCAATCTCGTCATCATCAAGTACGGTGAGAGCTTTCATTTTTGAAACCCCCAAATCGGCTACCGCGGGCCGATTTGAGAAACGTCGCGCCGCCGCCATTGCGTACCGTGCCGAGCGTTCCGCCAGCCCCAGACGGCCAAGAGCTTCTAAAAATTTTCCGTGTCCTTCGTGCGCTTTGATGCGGATAAACCGCTTCCCCATTTCCAGTAGCGCCGCTCCCGCCTGGTCCTGGTAGAACCGAATTTCATTTTCTATCCGCTCAAGTTCATAGGGCATTCCGTCCGCGTACAATTCTTCCGCCGTCTGTATGTCTTCGGCCATTTGCTCAACAGCCAGTATTTCCTTGCTGTTTTTCGCGGTGACTCTTTTTGCCATATTGACCTCCTATTGCATTTCCGAAGCGTACCGCGCTTCGTCTTCCGTCAGCCGCAGTTTTGCGGCCTGAAAACTCTTGATGATCTGTCCCGCAAAGCCTCCAAACTTCGGGGACAGCCGCCATTTACCGTTCGCCTTTTCAATCCACCCCTTCGCTTCAAGAATTTTCAAATCCCGGCAGACATTCGCTTCCAGGGTCTTCAATTCAAAGGCGATGGCCTTGTTGCTCATCCCGTCAAGCGATTTTTCAACCAGCATTTCCACGATGAGCAGAATCCGTTCCTGGCTGTTAAGCTTTTCCATAACGCCATGCCTCCCTGATTTTTAAACCAAGCCTGATAAGCCAGCCCCACCGGTTCCGCTCGCCTAAATCCTTAAGGGAAACCCCAAGTCTGAAAATGAATCCTCCCATACCGCCTCCTACATCTGTTCCTTGAGCAGATCTTTGTTGACTTCTTCCTTGTCGGCTTCGCAGAAGAAATCGTCCTTAACCTTCCGCACCGCGTCCGCCTGCGCCAGGGTGTCGTCGTCCAGGGCGGCCATCGCCTCCTTGTCCGGCTCCTTCTTGACCCGGATGTATTTGTCCAGGCCGAGCTTCTCAAGCAGCCCAAGGGTCGTTTTTTTCACGCTGATCGCCGTGCTTTTTCGATACCCGAAAACGCCGAAGGAAACCTGTACGGTTTTTTTGTCCCTGAAAAGGTCCGCCCGGTTATATTCGGCATACGCGCCGAGCAGGGCCGAGAGGTCCGCGATGCGCTTGCGGACGGGCCCGCCCGCTTTGGCGGCGGCGGTTTTGATTTCCGCTATCTGCTTGTGGGCGTCGCCGTCAATGGCTTCCAGTTCCCTTTCGAGAAGCCCGATTTCCTTGAGGGTCAGATTCGCGTCCTCAAGGCTTTCAATCTTTTTTACGCTCGGTTTTAACCGCGCCATGGTTCCCTCCTAATAAAAATCAAGTTCGTTTTGGACGGTTCCCGCCCATTTCTGCTTTTGATACTCGATGCGATCATAACCTTACAGCCTCGGCGACATCCTTGATCGCCTGGGCGGGGCTGTCACCTTCAATAAACTTCAGGCCAACGATTTTCCCGTTGCGGAGAACTTCGACATAACGATCCTGCCCTTTGAGGAGCCCCAGGCGGAATTCAATTTGCTCCCCGGCGAATTGAAATGCCCGTTCCAGATCGTCCAGCACGGTAAGATAGTCGCGGAACGCGACAAGCTCTTTGCCGGAAGCTATCACGCGATCCTCCCTATGGCGTTCTCCGCCGCTATTTGTGCTTTGCATTCCTCAAGACGTTTGTTGTAACAAGCTTGGGAAATCCGTTTTTTTACCAGGCCTCCTTCCTGCGCGGCTTTGCTGTAGAACCCGGAGGGCTCGTCAAGCCGGTAATACCGGCCAGACCAATCGTCCCGGATAAAAAGCTGCCCCTTGAGCATGAAATCATTGGAACTGATAATCATGTTCATTCTCCGCCTCCGTCATGTCCCCGGCTGGCGGCGATCAGCTTCTCAAAGGACTCGTAGCCCAGAACCTCCGCCAGGGCTTTTTTGACCCGTTCGGAGTTCTTGCGTCCGGTGATAAAGTGTGATACCATTTTTTGGGTGACGCCCGCTTTTTGAGCGACGTCCTCCTGGGTAATTCTGCGAAGGTTTAACTGGTATTTGAGCCAGCAGCCCTTCCGGGGGGTTATGGTTATGCCCATAGCCTTCCTCCTCGCACGGCTTAATCGTGCCATTGTTTAGCTCCTTTCCCCTGTAGAGGGGTAGTTTTGATGAGATTGAAGGGGTTTCGATTGGTGGTCTGGCCCCTTCAATCTTTCTTTTGGCAGTCAAGATAGTAATATCTACTGCCGATGTATTATATTAACGACTTTTTTTCGTTCTTGTCAAGCAAAATTTTATCGTTTTCAGCGAGTTTTTTATGTTGAATGTTGGGCCGGATTTGAAGATTATTAGGAAAAAAATGGGTAAATCCCAGAGAGAGATTGCGGCCGAATTTGGACTTCCCCAAACAACATGGGCTAGTTATGAGGTAGGCAAAGCTTCTCCCCCTATGAAAATCCTTTTCAAATTAGCGGAAATGGGTTACCCCATAAAGGGTCTAACAACCGGGGTTTTACAGGATTTGGAAGATGAAGGAAAAATCAGTAAGGCGGAGTTTCAGAGACGGCTTGAAATAGCAAGAGCCTTTCCGCCTGAAATGCCGGCTGAGGACTTTGCCAGAGCCGTTGACGCGGTTGATAAAAATCCGAAGCAAGACGGCATAAATCCTCTGAAACTTTACCTCTCTTCCGATCTTCCCGAAGGTTCCTTTGTGGTTCCCCTGCTGGATCAGCGGCTTTCCGCCGGGCCGGGAGCCGCCCTGCCGGAGAAGGATGAGGCCAAGGCGCTTATCCCGGTTCCGGGCTATCTCCGACAGTACGGGGAGAATATCGCCGCCCTCACCGTGGATGGGGACAGCATGGAGCCAACCCTGCACCGGGGGGACATGGTGGTCTGTGATTCCTGCGGCTGGTCAGGGGAAGGGATATACGCGGTCAGGATGGGCGAATCCGGGTTTGTAAAACGGCTTACCAAGGCGCCTGGGAAGGTGGTTATTATTTCGGATAATTCCAAATATCCCCCCAGGGAGGAACCGGAGGGGAGTGAAGATTTTCAAGTTATCGGGCGGGTACACTGCGCGATAACAAAGGTGGAGTGAGGAGACGATGTATGATGGAAGCATTGCGAGAAGAAAAGGTTACCGGCAGGTTGAAAGAACTGGGATATGAATCGGACATTTATGTTTATGGTATGTCACAACCAATATCGCTAGGAACCGCCGCATTATTCGGCGTGTTCGCTGTGGTGGGAAATCAACCAAAGCCGTTCATTTTGGGGTTCTCCAAAAAGGGGATTTTCTTGATTGAGCTTAACGCGATGTGCAGTAACTATACCGGGCTCCATGCCTTTATTACCGCTGAAAACATTGAGGAGATTTCGTTTAAGAAGAATTTGCTGGTATATACACTTACGCTGCGGTCGAAAGACGGTAGCAAACAAATTTTTAAAATTTCGAAGATAACAGCGGGTGTTTCCTGGCAGAAGGCTAATGTTGAGAAATTAGGAGAGTTTATAAAAACTTTTAAAAGTGAGTAACAGTTATGGAGAAAAAGATAAACTAACTAAAGGAAGAATACAATGACATGTCAATACCGCCCATTTTGGGAATCAACGGCTTTTTCCTTTTCGATTCTGCGCCGTAAATACCATTCCGCCTTTTCCAAATCCTGTAACACCGTACCTTTGCGCCCTGCTCTGGCGATGTACTTACCAATCTGCCAGAGCAGGGGATCGGCAGGGAACCAATCCTCCAGGACATCAATCACCTCAAAGCGTCCGAAGGTATAATGCCCCGGATAGTTTACCGGGTCATGTTTTATAATGTCAGGCATCAGGACCGCGCGGCAAGTTCGTCAATGGCGGCCTGAACGGTAACAGCCGTTAAACCGGACGCGCCGTTATCGTAGGGCATGTCAGCCGCCGTCCGCCCCGCAATTGTTTCAGCGGCTTCAACGATTTTCGCGCATACTTCGCGTATGCCGTCATACGCCTTTCCGCCTTCAACCGCGACAGCGGCGTTAAAGGACTCTCCCCGCAGCGCTTTGGCGAGCGCATCTAGCGCATCGGCAAGCGCGTTCACTTCATTGCTATACATAAATCCCCCGAAAAATGAAGCTGCGGCCTCCAGTCCGGCCGCCTGGACATCCAAACCGGGCATTTAACTAAAACCCGGTAGCGGCCGTGTGGCGCTTTGTGAAAGCGGCGCTGCCGTTTCTCACAGCGCCCCCCACGGCAAGCATCGCGCATACCGATAAAATCGGACGCATAACTTCCGGGGGAGGATCTTGGGAAAGCACGGTATACGAAAAGGCCGTTACCGCGACAAGCGCGATAAGGCCCAGCAGAAATACCAGCTTCCAGACGCTTTTCATGCCTAACCTCCTTTGATACAGGGCGGCCAGTCTCCGCCAGGACATCCAATTTGT
>JAISBR010000089.1 GCA_031266095.1 Treponema sp.
AGCGCTCCGGACCTGGATCGGCTCAAAAACTTCGCCCGGTTCTGGGAACTCCTGGTCAACCGCGGCGCCTTCAAGGATTGCATCGACCGTATCTTCCCCCCGGAAGCCCCCGTATTCGCCCCCTTCATGGAACTTTCGGACCGGTTTTTGGCGCGGTTCGGACGCAACTGGGGCCTGGACCGCCGGGACCTCCGTGCCGCTTTGTCCGAATATACATAACCACAAATAACCCAAAGAAACACAAATAACCGCAAGGAAGACCGCTACGCGGTCAATTAGAGAGAAGAAGTCGAAGAAGGAAGGAAGGAGGGAGGGAGGGAGAAAAGAAAAAAAATGCCCCTTTCCTTCTTCCTTTCTTCCTTTCTTCCTTTTCTTTACTTATTCCCTTTCTTTACTTATTCGACTTATTCGACTTTGCGGTAAATCTTTTTAATTTACTGTTTAGCCTCATTATTCCGGCCTTCGTTTTTTTTAATCGTCGCCGCATAAACGCTGTTGAGGATTCCCATGAAGGCCGAGATGGAAAATAGAACTTCTATGCCCGTGACTTTCCAGATCCAGCCTCCCATGAGGGCGATAAAGATGCTGATGAAGTGGTTCACCGATACGCCGGTGGAAAGGGTGGCGGTAACCTCCTCCTGACTGGAGGCTATGTCCCGCACGTACACGTTGGTTGCCATGGCGGCCAGGGAAATGATCGCGTCCAAAACATAATTGACACAGACCACCGCGTAGGCAAGGTCCGGCGGAAAGAGATGGTGGGCAAAGCCGTAGAGACCGCAAACCACCACCAGAATAAGGGTGTCGCTTACCATGACGATCTTATAGCCCAGCCGGTCGATTATCTTTCCTATCAGGGGATTGAGAAAGACGCAGAACGCGGCGCTCACCGCCATGAGCAGGGCTATAACCGACGCGTCGGCGCCGTAACGGAGGATCAGCACGTAGGGAGCAAAGGTGAGGAATATCTGCTTCCGGGCGCCGTAGAAAACCTCCAGGCCGTAAAACTTGTGAAATTTTTTCGCAAAGTAAAAGCGCCGCCGGGGAGCTTTGTTCGCCGTCTCCTCCATGGGCAGGGCGAAGGTCACGGCGGCGATCATAAAGAGCGCGGATATGCCAAATATGGTCTTAAAGGGGAGTATATCGTTCCGCTGGTATCCAAAATGGCCAAAAATGAGAAACAGCGCGGACACGATAATGAATCCGGTGATCCTCCCCGCCTGATCCAGGGAGCCCGAGACCCCCAGCGCCGCGCCGCCCTTTTCCTTCCGCGACAGATGCATGGTTATGGTGCTGCGCAGGGGCAGCACAATGTGTTCCCCCAGGCTATATACCACCATACAGAACACCACGATAAATTTCCCGGTTCCGGCAAACAGGAAACCCGCCAGACCCAGGGTCATCACGATAACGCCGATCTTGAAAATCCGGTTTTCCGTCAGGCGGTACATCGCCGCAAAGATCAGGACCACCAGAAGGCCGGGAAGCTCCCGGAAAAATTCCACCACCCCCCGTTCAAAACTGGTGATGTGGACCAGCTCCGCAAGGTAGTTATCCTGTATCCCCCGATAGAGTCCGTAGGAAATGCCGTAAGCCAGAAGGGCCAGCAGAAAACGCAGATACTTCACGTCCGGCCGGTAAATTTCTTTCAGGGAAAATTTCACTGGGCGGCCCCCCTGTCCCAGGGTATGCCGGAAGCCTGGTTTTTTTTACCGGCCGCTATCTTTTCCCGGAGAATTTCCACGGCCCTTTCAACCATCTTGCCCAGCGAAAGGGGCTCAAACCCCGCAAGGATAAAATGATCCTGCTGTATGGGCACCAGAATCCGCAGCGCCGGAGCGTCAAGAACCGCCGCCGCCATGGCGGGGCTTATCTCCCCCATGAGGCTGTTGGGCAACACTATGCCGACGGGGCCGAGGATAAATGCCCCCTGCCCCACGGAGCGTTTCAGCGCGTTTTCCCCGGTGGCCCCCCGGTGCGCCCCGGCCTTGACCATCCGTTCCGTGGCAGCGGAGTTGGTCCCCAGGGCGACGAGGTCCCATTCCCCGGGCCAATCCTTGTCGAGAAACTCCCGGATCCTGCCGATCAACTGGGTCCCGATGCCGCCGCCCATGCCGTCCACAATTACTATCGTTCTTTTCATGCCCTTACTTTTGTCTCCCGTAGCGCCCGTAATGCACCCGCCGGGGATCAAAGCGGTCCGCTTTTTCCGGCTGCCCTTCGGGGTATCCCAGGACAACCACCGCGAAGGGCAGAACCTCCGGGGGCAGCCCAAAATGCCGGGAAAAAGCGACAACCCGCTCCTGGTCGGGATACCAGCCCAGCCAAACCCCGCCCAGCCCCTCCTCGACAATCTGCAGGAGGATATTTTCCGTGGCCGCCGAAAGGTCCTGAACCCACCAGGTATCCTCCCGCCTCCCGGCCTGATCCAGGTCGAGGTTGACGCACACCGCTATAATCGCCCCGGCGGAGGGCGCCATTTTGGCGTAGGGACTCATGCCGCCGACAGCCTCCAGGTCCTCCTTGCCGGTAATCACCATAAACTCCCAGGACCGCCGGTTATGCGCCGAAGGAGCCTCCATGCCGGCCCGGAGTATCCGTTCTATCTTGTCGTCTTCCACCGGTTTGGGAAGAAAACTACGCACCGAACGGCGTTGAAAAATCGCTGACATATCTCGCCTCCGCTACTAGAATCAAGAATTATGCTGAGAATGTAAAGGGGTATGGCCGGAGAATAACCCTTGGAAAACAAACGCCGGGCCTTAAACCTCAAAGCCGTCCACGATTTTGAAAATTGACTGAATCGACGTCTGATTGGCCAGCGCCAACTGGTCAATCTCCCGGGCGCCGTTGCTGACGGCCCGTATGTCCTCCGCCATTTGCGAAACGCTGCCGGCAATCTCCCCCGCCTGATTTTGCAGGGAGCCGATCTCCCGGAGCATGGATTCGTTGCCCTCGCTCATCTCCTTGGAACCGGAGCTGACCCGGACGGTCACATCGTTCATCGCCTTTAACGCCTCCATAACCTGCCCGGCCCCTTCCCGCTGTTCCTTGATGGCGTTGTCCACCTCCTGCACCAGGGTTCCTGTTTCCTGCACCCGGGCGGAAACCTGGGCAAAGGACTGCTCCAGCGCTCCGGCGTTTTTAACGATTTGGTCGATGGTCTCCACGATCTGTTTGAGTTCCGCGCCGATCTTCCGGGATTCGTCGGAGGAATTTTCCGCCAGTTTCCGTATTTCGTCGGCAACCACGGAGAAGCCCCGGCCCGCGTCCCCCGCGTGGGCGGCCTCAATGGCGGCGTTCATCGCCAAAAGGTTGGTCTGGGCGGCTATGGTGGCAATAATCCGGTTTGCCTCCTGCAGGGCCTGGGACTGCTCCACGATTTCGTTTATCCTGACGCCGCTCTCCCGCTGTATGGCGCTCCCCTCCGCGGCCGCGTCGTCCACGGTCTTGAACTGGACGGCCATTTTTTCCGTGACCCCCCCAATGGAAGCGATATTCCCTATCATCTCCTCCACCGCGGAAGAAGCCTGACTCACGCTGGCCGCCTGGGTTCCTATGGAGCCGTCCAGGGTTTCAATGCTCCTGGCTATCTGATGCACCGCCGTAGACGCCTCCGCCACGCTCTGCAACTGCTCGTCCGTTTTCGTCCTGACCTGCTCCACCACCTGGGAAACCCGTTCCAGGGACGAAGCCATGCCGGAAGCGTTCCCCTCAAGTTTCAGGCCCGACGCGGAAAGATTCTCCTGCCCCCCCTTGATTTCCCTCATTCCGGATTCCATGTTTTCACAAAAACTGTTGACCATCCCCGCGATGGTTCCCACCTCGTCAACGGAGCAGATAAAAATACGCCGGGTCAGATCCTTTTTGGCGGAGGACAGATTTTCAAGCTGTTCAATCACCGCGTCAAACAGTCCGGAGGTGCTTCTCTTCAGGGTAAGGGCCAGGGCGATGACGACGGCCCCGAAAAAAGCGATGAGGACGATGGTGATGAACCAGTCGTCCCGGTCCATGGCAAGGATGCTGCCCCCCGCCCGGGCGATGGTCAGCAGGATAACGGAAAGGGTGTAGAGTATGGTCATCAGCGCCACCACAATGGGGATGATCAGCATTTTGATGCTCTGCCGCCCCTCCCGCAGATCCCGGGGATACCCGGTAAGCTCATTGGCGATCAGGATTTTTGACACCAGCCGGTCGGTCAGCACGTACACAAAGGTTCCCGCCAAAAGCCCCAGGGACAGGCAGGCCAGGTACAAAGGCGTCCCCATCCCCCGGGGAATGCCTATGGAAGAGCCCTGGACAAAGAGCCCGGCCAAAAGGACATTTTCCAGGACCGCAAGCAGGGCTATCATCCTAATCGGAACCGCACCGATTTTCTTCAACGCCTCCCCGTATGCCGCCCCCCCCACCTTGAAATTGGCGGAGTCAAAAAGACCGGCGCTCCTCCCCAGAATCAGGGTGGACAGGACCACAAAGCCCAGTCCGGGAAGCCCAACCCGCAGCAGCATAAGCGGCAGGGAAATAGAAGCCTCCCGAAACAAAAACAATAGGACAAACACAATGACCGCATTGACCATGCTGGCGGCGCAAAGAATGGCAAAAAAAACGTGTCGCTTATTCAAAATCTGCTCTCCTGAAATTACCTGATCGCCTTCTACCCAAGGGACCGTGATGGGGTATTGTAGATTAATATTTCAGGAAACACAAGCCGGCCGGCCTTTTCGTGTCGGCCGGCCTTTTCGGTAACATTTCAAAATGAGGCATCCCGGTGTTCGCCAAAAATAGAGCGGACTTGTTCATGCAGGGGCCGAGACGGTGCGCAAGGATATAGCCGGCGACAACCTGGATTCCCGCCTCTCTACCCGCCTCCGGGCCGGGACCTACTACTTAAAGGTGCAATGTCTTGACGATGAGCCCGCTCAGCCCTACACCATCGCTATAACTGCGGACTAAACCGGAAACCCAGGAGGCGAACACAGTATCAATCACCGCGCCATCGCCGTCGGGTTGTTTTCGCCCCATGGATTCCGCCTGGCTCTTAATCGCCAATCCTGACAAAACGCCCGTTGCCTACACCAATAATATCCAATACCGGGTTGCCCCGGTAGCTTACCGTCGCGTTTCCCACCACATTGACCGTCAGGGCGTCCGCCCAGACCGTCATTTTGCCGTCCCCCACCACATGGGCGTCAACCTTGGCGATCTTGAATTCCTCCGCGTCAAGAGTTCCGTCTCCCACCAAATTAAGCTCAACGCGCTCAGCGCTGCCCCGCAGGGTAATGACGCCGGAACCTGCCATATCTACGTTCAATGTTTCTACGTTTACCGGATCGACGCCCTCAATGGAGGCCGGTCCTGCCAGCCCTATTCCGGTCAATGACGGACAATACACGTCAACCGTGAAACGCGGAAATTTTTCCCGTCCCTGGGCGCGGATTTCTACGGCGTTATGTTTGGGATCGTGCCTGATTTCGATAAACTCGTGCAAGTTTGAATCGGCGCTGACCACAACCCGCGCTTCCTCCGCCCGGTGAAGCCGCACGTCCGCGTTTGTTCCGATGTGGACCCGTTCAAACGGAGGAACCCTGTGTTCCCGGGTTGTTAGCTCGCCATTGCCCTTTTCGCGCCTGCCCCCGGCAAAGGCGAATACCGCTCCAACACTCAGCATGAGTATGCTTGTTCCCATCATTTTCCAGTCAATCATAGTTTTCTCCTTAGGAACTGTTTACCGTTCCTTAAATATCCCTTGTAGCCTCGGGAAAATTGTGTTAAACTCAAATCATGGCCATATTGATCATCGATTAACACTATCAATATATCATTTAACGGTGTTAAAGTCAAGCGATTTTTCGTTTTTGAAAACTTAAGTTTTAAAAGAGCTTCCAGGGAGGTTTTATGGAAATTTCACCGGAGACCATTGTCGGGGCTGCCATAGACATTCTGAACCGGGACGGTCTGGAGAAGCTCTCCATGCGCTCCCTGGCCGCGGTTCTGGGGGTCAAGGCCCCCGCCCTGTACTGGCACATCAAGAACAAGCAGGAGTTGATAGACCAGATAGCTGAGAAAATAAGCGCGGAAATGCTTACGTCCTGCGGCCTGGGCGACGCCAAAAAATTCCTCCTTGAATTTGCCCATGTGTACCGGCAAAAGCTGCTGGCAGTCCGGGATTCGGTGGCGGTTTTTATCAGCTCCTATCCGTCCACCTCCGCCCGCTGTGAATCGATAAAAAACGTGATGATTTCCCTGCTGCATATCGGGATAAAAGAGAAACATTGCCTTATTGCCGCCGGGATGTACAATAATTATGTGCTGTCCTTTGTCGCGGATGAGATCATTTATAAGGCCAACCCTGACGGAATGCCCGCCTTTATTACCACCATACTCGGAACCGGCTATGAAAAAATGTCTTTTGACGAACAGTTTGACTGTGGTTTGAATGTTCTGTTTGCGGGGTTCAAGACTTTGGAATAATAGACAATGGCATCACCTTCCAAATATTGCAAGCCGATAAGCGATGCGCAGCGCCTACCCTACATAATTTGTTCGTCAATGGGCTTGCCGCCGGGAACCATCGGCACTACCCGTTCGTCCTTGTTGATGATGGTTTCGATTAACGCCGGCCTCCCCGCGCCGTTATATGCGATACTTTTTTTCAGCGCCTCCAGAAAAGAAGCCTCATTGTCCGCGCGGAAGGCGGGGACGCCGTAGGCGTCGGCGATCTTCATAAAATCAGGTCCCCGCCCATCGAGGTCGGTTTCGGAGTAACGGCCTTCGCAGAAAAAATTCTGCCATTGGCGTACCATTCCCAGAGTGCGGTTATTGAAAACGATAATAAGCGCCGGGAGCTTGTAGTACACAAGAGTCGCCATTTCACCGCTGTTCATCCTGAAGCAGCCATCGCCTGAAAAGAGAACCACCGGGCGGGAAGGATTGGCGGTTTTGGCCCCCACCGCCGCACCCAAGCCGTAGCCCATGGTACCCATGCCGCCGGAGCTGAGAAAAGTACGCGGACGGTTAAACGGATAGAACTGAGCGGCCCATATCTGATGCTGGCCGACATCGGTAACGACAATGGCTTCGCCGCCCAGGGCCTTGGCGGTTTCCTGAATGACAAAGCGGGGATGGAGAGCGGTTTTGTGGTGGTGATCCTTGGGGATTATCGTCTTCCACTCATCTATCTCCCCGTTCCAGCCGGTTTCCATCTTTTGGGGAAGTTTTTCGACCAGCCGCGCAAGTACCGCTTTCGCGTCACCGACTACAAAGGCATCCGACTGTATGTTCTTGTTGATCTCGGCGGGGTCAATATCAATATGGAGTATTTTTGCCGAGCGGGCAAAGCGCTCAACCTGGCTGGTAACCCGGTCCGAGAAGCGGGCGCCGATAGCGACTAACAGGTCTGATTTTTGTACCGCCTTATTTGAGGCCGCAGTACCGTGCATACCGATAAGGCCGGTACAGAGCCGGTGATCGTGGGGGCAGCCGCCCATGCCCATGAGGCTCATCGCCACCGGTGCATTGAGAAGTTCTGCGAGTTTCCGCAGTTCGACATCGGCTCCGGAGAGTATCACCCCGCCGCCGGCATAGAGCATCGGGCGTTTCGCCTCACAGAGGAGGCTTGCGGCTTTTTCGATATCCGATTCGGTGAATGTTTCGCGGCTGCCGCGCTCAGCGAGGCGTTTTGCCCTGCCGCCGTATATTCCCTGGGGCATATACGGCGTCTCTTCGGCGCTCACGTCCTTGGGGATATCGATGAGTACCGGGCCAGGCCTTCCCGTTTGGGCGACGATGAAGGCTTCCCGTATCACTTCGGTGAGTTCTTTTGCGTTTTCCACGATCCAGTTGTGTTTGACAACGGGCATAGTGATTCCGGTGATGTTCACCTCCTGAAAGCTGTCTTTTCCCAGCAGGGGAATGCTTACGTTGCCGGTGATGGCCACCAGGGGAACCGAGTCAATAGCGGCAGTGGCAATGCCGGTTACGAGGTTTGTGGCGCCCGGACCGGAAGTGGCAAGGCAAACCCCTACTTTGCCGCTTGATCGGGCATAGCCGTCGGCGGCGTGGGCGGCGTGTTGCTCATGGCTCACGAGGATGTGACGGATTCGCCCTCTCTGCTTGTAAAGCTCATCGTATATGTGAAGAACCGAGCCGCCGGGATACCCGAAAACGGTATCCACTCCCTGTTCGATAAGAGCCTCAATCAGGATACGCGCGCCTGAATACTGCCGCATAAAATCTCCCTGATAATTGAGACTGTTTCAAAACTTCAATTTTGAAACAGTAAGCTTGAAAAACAGCGGTTCTGCAGGCCGCAGGCCGGGAAACCACAAGAGCTTGTGAATCGGACCGCCGGTCCGCACCAACCGGGTTTTGATGGAAGCTCAATTCTCACCTGTCCAACGGAGGATTTCCTTCCAGCGCCTTGATTACCGCCGCGCCCATTTCGCGGGTACCGACTATTTTTTCGGCGGCACCTCCGCTCCGGCCGGCGATATCGGCGGTCCGCAGACCCTTATCCAGTACCTGATCAACTGCGGCTTGCAGGGCGGCGGCTTCTTTTTCCAGGCCGAAGGAATAACGGAGCATCATCACGACGGAAAGAATCGCCGCCAGTGGGTTAGCCATATCTTTACCGGCGATATCAGGCGCTGAACCGTGGATAGGCTCATAGATCCCCAGAGGGCGTTCCTCTCCGCCAGCCGCACCGGGAATACCCGCAAGGCTCGCCGAGGGCAGCATCCCAATGGAGCCGGTAAGCATAGAAGCTTCATCGGAAAGAATATCACCGAACATATTCGATGTTACAATCACGTCGAACTGGCCGGGGGCTCGAATAAGCTGCATCGCGGCGTTGTCCACATAGAGGTAACTTGTCTCAATATCCGGATAATCCTTTGAAACTTCCGCCGCCACTTCCCGCCATAAGCGAGAGGACTCCAGCACATTGGCCTTGTCCACTATACAAAGTTTTTTCCGGCGTGCCGCAGAACTCGCGTAACCGACCCGTAGAACCCGCTCTATCTCTTCCCAGGAGTATTTTTCGGTGTCAAAAGCGGCGCCGCGTCCGTCTTTGAGCCTTCCCCGTTCACCAAAGTAAATGCCCCCTGTCAGCTCACGTACGATAAGGAGGTCAAAAGCCGGCTCTCCGGCATCGTTAGCTGTAATGAGAACCTCCTCTTTGAGAGGACAGGCGAAGCGGAGCTGGGGAAACAGCGATGCCGGTCTCAAATTGGCAAATACCCCCAAACCGGCGCGGAGTCCCAAAAGACCCCGCTCAGGCCGCATGTCGCCGGGAAGGGTATCCCACTTAGGCCCGCCCATGGCGCCTAATAACACCGCGCCGCTCTGCCGGGCCGCTTCCAGGCTCTCAGGCGGCAGCGGAGATCCGGTCTCGTCAATGGCCCTGCCGCCGACAAGCAGCTCAGCATAGTTGAACACATGGTTGTATTGATCTCCGATTACATCAAGTGCTTCCGTCGCCTGGGTAATCACCTCAGGCCCAATTCCGTCACCAGGAATCACCGCTACAGAAAAGTTCATATCATTTCCTCCTAATCAGTGTCTCATTTTCCTGTTCAATATCATGAATCAGTTTGTATTCAATAGAGTCTACCAGGGCGGCTCGGCTCGCATCGATGATATCGGCGGAAACGCCAACGGTATTCCAGCTGTACTGACCATCGGTGGATTCGATAAGAACCCTCACTCTGGCGGCGGTTGCCTCTTTGCCGTCGATGACCCGGACCTTGTAATCCTCAAGCCTGACCTTCGCCAAATCCGGATAAAAACAGGTCAGGGCCCGGCGGAGCGCGCCATCCAGGGCGTTCACCGGACCGTCCCCCTCTGCGGCGGCGATCTCGTGCTGGTTATCGACCAGGACCTTGACCCATGCGTGGGAACAGGAAATGGTTTCTCCGGTGGGATGCTCACTCATCACCCGGTACGCCTCAATATGGAACAAGGGCCTGTAACGGCCCAGCTCCCGGCGGACCAGAAGCTCAAAACTCGCGTCCGCGCCCTCAAAGGCCCAGCCACCGGCCTCAAGGCTTTTGAGTTTTTTGGCTAACGCGACGGTTACCGGGTGATCCCTGGTAATTGAGGGATCTATCCCCTTTATCCTTTCTGCGATCGCGGAACGGCCGCCGACTTCACTCATCAGGAAATGACGGCTGTTTCCCACCAGCGCCGGATCGATGTGCTCGAAAGATCTCCGTACCTTGAGTATACCGTCCGCGTGCATCCCCGCTTTGTGAGAAAAGGCGTGAGCCCCCACATAGGGCATATCGTCGCAGATGGAAACATTGGCGATTTCCGCTACCCTGCGGGTCAGTTCCGCAATGCGGACCAGCCTGCCTTCGGGCAGGCAGCGCAGCCTCAACTTGAGTTCCAGGCTGGGAATAAGCGCGGCCAGAGCCGTGTTGCCGCAGCGCTCGCCAAAACCCACCAGGGTCCCCTGAACATGAGTACAGCCCGCCTGTACCGCGCTGATGGCGTTGGCAAGGGCCAGCCCGGAATCGTTATGGGCGTGAATACCAATGGATGACGCAGGGGCGCTTTCTCTCACGGCATACACTCCATCCGCGATGACGTCAGGAAAAGTAGCGCCATTAGTATCGCATAACACTATTCGTTCTGCTCCCGCATCTAAAGCGGCCCGCACCGCAGAGACGGCATAAGCGGCGTTAGCGGCCCATCCGTCGAAAAAATGTTCCGCGTCGAAGATCACCGTCCGGCCCTCAGACTTAAGAAAAGCCACAGTCTCGGCGATCATGGCGATATTCTCTTCCGGTTCGACTTTGATCACTTTCGTTACGTGCAAGTCCCAGCTCTTGCCGAAGATCACCACTCCTTCCGTTTCCGCGTCAAGGAGGCTGCGAAGCTGCTCGTCGTCCTTTGCTTTAATTCCCTTTTTTCTCGTTGAACCAAACGCGCAGAGTTTTGAGTTCCTCAATTTGAGCAGAGAAGCAAGCCGGAAAAATTCCAAGTCTTTGGGATTACTCCCTGGATTCCCCGCCTCGATCCAGCTCACCCCCAGCTCATCCAGAGCCTCGATTACGCCGAGCTTATCCCGAACTGAGAAAACAATCCCCTCCCCCTGAGCCCCATCGCGCAAAGTGGTATCGAGTATCTCTATATCCAATGGCGCCATCTCACCAGCCATTCTCTATTCCTTTTTTCCCAAGTCCCATTCCATCGCGTTAATCGCCGAAAGGTACGCCCTTATCGAAGATTCTATCACATCGGTGGAAACTCCGCGGCCGTTCCAATGGCGTCCATTTACGGCGATCTTCACCATCGTTTCACCCTGGGAAGCGGAACCGCCGGTGATAGCGCCAATCTCATAGAGTTCCAGTTCTGGTTCCTTACCAATGATTCGGTTGATGGCCTTGAAAATGGAATCGATGGGGCCGTCACCCATGGAGACCAGTTTCTCAAACCTGCCGTCCTTGTGCCGCAGCCGGATAACCCCTGAGGCGCCTAAAGCGGAACCGGTGTTCACCGCCCAGTGATCGAGCTTCCAGGTTTCGGGTACCGATACGGCGGTGTCCATCACCAGAACCTCAATATCCCGATCGCTTACCACCTTCTTTTTATCAGCCAGATCCTTGAACTCGGCGAAGACTTTCTCAAGAGTTTCGGCGTCCGCCGAAAGATTGAGCTCCTTGAGGCGTTCCTCAAAGGCATGGCGGCCGGAATGCTTACCCAGGACCATTCGATTTAGGGGAATACCGACGGATTCAGGGGTCATGATTTCATAGGTTTCCCGTTTTACCATAACCCCGTGCTGATGAATCCCCGCCTCGTGCGCGAAGGCGTTGTCGCCGACGATTGCCTTGTTGGGCTGAACCTTTACGCCCGTCACCTGACTCACAAGGCGGCTCACGGCATAAAGCTGTGTACTGTCGATATTGGTGTCAAACGGAAAATAATCCCGTCGTACCCGCAGTCCCATAACCAGTTCCTCAAGGGAGGCGTTCCCCGCCCGCTCACCGATACCGTTAATCGTACATTCAATCTGTTCCGCGCCATTAGCTACAGCGGCAATGCTGTTCGCCACCGCCAGGCCCAGATCGTTGTGACAATGTACCGAAAACCTCGCCTTCTCTATACCGGGCGTGTGTTCCTTGAGGTAGCGGACTCGTTCACCGAATTCGGCGGGCATCGCGTAACCTACGGTATCGGGGAAGTTCACCGTCAGCGCCCCCGCCTCTATCACCGCACCGAAAACTTTACAGACAAAATCAGGATCACTGCGGAAGGCATCCTCCGCGGAAAATTCCACATCTTCGCAGAATTTTTTCGCGGTCCTCACCGAGGCAGTTGCCCGTTCCAGTACCTGCTCAGGTGTCATTTTGAGCTTGTACTCCATATGTACCGGCGAAGTGGCAAGAAACAGGTGAATACGCGAACCTGCCGCGCCGGCCAGCGCTTCCCTCGCCGCCTCAATATCGGCCTCAAGGCAGCGGCAAAGCCCCGCCACCGTGCTGTCTTTGATAATCCCCGCGATAGCCTTCACCGATTCGAGATCGCCGGGACTGGACGCCGGAAAACCCGCTTCTATAATATCAACCCCGAGTTTCTCCAGCCGTTTGGCGACCTCTATTTTCTCAAGCAGATTCATACTGCAGCCCGGCGCCTGCTCTCCGTCCCGCAGAGTGGTGTCGAACACCCTGATAAACCGTTTGTTTTCGCTGTTACTCATACCGTTCTCCTTCTAATATACTTCAAAACCGTAAACAGGCTTAACCCCATTCAGACCGCGAGAAAATCGGTAAGATTTACGCTTATTCCTAAAAGGAACAAGCGCTCCTACCGGCTAGCTAATTAGTACGGATAAAATTACAGGTAGGAAAATTGCGGGAAAATACAGGGGATCAGAGCGCGGGACAGAATCCAACGGCAATACGGCGCGCACATCAATGGGCCTGCCCGAATACCTGCCAAACTGTTTCAACACGCTCTGCTCTCCAATCCTATAAATTCCTAACATAACCAGCATGGCAAAAAACGGAGATTTACGCAAGGGCCCTTGACGGTACCTTTTAAACAAAATTTAAGGAAGCTGTTCTAAAACCAACCGGGTTTTGGAACAGCCTCTCTTCTTTACCTCTTTTTTAATGCGCTCGCCCTAGCCTTTTCATGTTTTCCGGGTTACTTCTTACGGACTGTAGTGCTATACTATTAAAAATCTACAATAGAAATGCGATTAGGGGTTTTTTATGAGAAAAGCTATCCTTATCGGCTTCCTGATGGCTGTGACGCTCAATATCTACGCCGGAACAGAGTATAAAGATGCCTGCCGGCAGGTGGTTTATGCGGTAAAGCCTATAGACGTGGTTGCCGGCCTTGATGATAGCCGCTCTACGCTATTGACAAATTTTTCGCAACAGGCTACATTAAGGAGGTACATTCCCCTGTAGCTCAGCTGGCAGAGCAAGTGGCTGTTAACCACTGGGTCCGTGGTTCGAACCCGCGCGGGGGAGCTAAGGCAAAGTAGCTAAGTCCTTATAATACAAGGACTTAGCGAAAAGCCTCTTTTTTGGTATTTCTAGATTCGTAGCGCCTGTGCAGGAATTGTGCAGGAATTCCTCAAGGAGGCATGCTATGGCTAGAATTGCCGAACCTATCATAATCCACAAGCGTGGAAATTCCTTTCAGTTTACCCTCAACTCGACTTGCGGGCTCCCGTGCCGTGTCTGTGCCGAATGGCAGCGCCGGAGCTTCAAGACCCTTCCTGACGAGCTTTTCCTCTACCGAAACCCTAAAACAAAGCCCGATGCCAAGGCCAATATCCAGGTTTTAATCGCCTTCCTCAGGAAAAAACTGGAAACCGGGGCCGCCGTCAGGCGGGTGGCAGCCGAGGACATCACCGTTGGCGGCTGGATAAAAAAGTTCACCGATCTGGAAACAAACCCCAGAACCGGGATAAACGCATCAAAGAACCGGCCTTTTTCGTGTGATACCCTGGCTCACTATGCGGACTATTACCGGCTCCATGTAAAAGACGATCCCATTGCGAATTTGAAAATGGTCGAGGTAGAGGAAGAGGACATACTTGAATACATGGTCAGGCTGTCTGCCAGTGAATTGAAAGATAAAAGCGGCCGGAAAATGGGGGGAACCCGAAAATTTGTTCTGGTTGTTTCCTTCCTGCGGACGGCTTTTAATACCTACCAGAAAAAATACAAACACCAGGGAAACGCCTTTCAGTACATCGAAAAACCGAAGTATTACAAAAAAAAAGGGATGCGCTGACAGAGGACGAAATGCTGCAACTGTTTATGCCGGGCGTATTGAAAGATACAACGGAATTTGCGGTATGCGCGGTCATGTTCCTTGCCGGCCTGCGGCGGGCTGAGGTATCGGCGTTGAAGCCGGAGGATTTGGACTGGATTACCCCAAAGATTGTAGTGCGCCGGAGCTGGCAAATGTTCAACAGTAAAAACCGGGTGATGGGGCCGCCGAAGGGAAAGAAGGCCCGTGATGCGCCCTTTGATCCTGTCCTCCAGGAAGCCATAAAGAAACTCTGGGAGGAAAACGGCCGGCATGAATTTGTTTTCAGCGATAAAAACGGAAAGGCAATTGGACCTTCATGGATAAAGGGAAAGTTTTCGCAGTGGCTCAAAGATGCCGGCATTGAGCTTGGCGGCCGGGAAATAGTTCCGCATAGCAGCCATCATTCCCTGGCATCGCTACTTGAAGCCAAAGGCGTGTCGCTCAGGTACATACAGGAATTATTGGGACATTCAGACCTCAAAACAACCAAGGGCTATCTCCATTCCACGGAGAAAACGATCCGG
>JAISBR010000092.1 GCA_031266095.1 Treponema sp.
ATTATCGAAAGCGTGTTTGTCTCCGCCGGGTACAGTTGGCTTTTTTCCTACGACCGTACCGAAGCGGAGGAGTTCCACCCCCAGCCCGCCCACACGGCCAAGATGAAACTGGGATGGGACCACAAAAAAACCGGGATCAACACCTATCTCCAGGGCCGCTTCTTTTCGCCCCTTGAACCGGATGACGATTCCTATGACCCCCGGTTTATTCTGGATTTTTACGCCGCCTTTACCTTTGCGAAACATTTTACGGTTCATGTTTCGGTGGATAACATCACCGGGCTTATTGATCCCCTGGGCCCCACGGTGGGCCAGACATTTACGGTAGGTTTCAAATATTTTTTGTAGGGCCGTTGGCCTTATACGGAAATTATATAAGTACGGACATAAGCCCGTACAAAAAACAAGGAGTTTCAAAATGAAACACATGAGAATTTTTCTGATTTTTGCGGTTCTGCTCTGCGCCGCCCTGTTCTTCACGGGATGCCCCACCGACCCGGAAGATGAAGAGCCAAATTACGGCGGGGAGGCAGAAATACTTAATATTGTGGTTGCCGCCACTGATGGGGTGGTCTATTATTCACTTTCCACCGGGGAACAGGTGGCGGGAACCGATAGTTGGGATATTGCCTTTAGGAGATCCCGGTTGATATTTACCAACAGCGGCGCTACCGCGGCATATCCTGATGTTACGTCAACAGGCAGCGGCGGAGTTTGGCATGTTACCAAAACAAACCTTGCCGATGTTACCGTGGACGATGCCGTTAAAGACGATCCGCTTTACGGCCCCTACAACCAGGATGTCGTCCGGTATATCCTGGCCGGCGGAATGGGCGGCAGCCCAGCTACTGCCGCGCCGAGCCGCATCAATGTTATGACCTTTGTCGGATACTCAAATGAAGCCGATAATGACGGTTTATCGGCGGATAAACCCTTTTCAAATACCTATCAGTATAACAAAAAACAGTTTTACAACAGCGAAGGGATGCCTCCCGTAATGTCGGTGAGCAATCAGATTTATATCATCAAACACGGCGACGGCAGCAAGTATTCAAAGATACTGATAAACGCCTACGAGAGCAGCACGGCTAACGGTACGGACACGTATCAGATCATATACCAGAATTTCTAAGCGACTATAACCGGGCTTCTCCCAAAACAATAGAGTTGTCCGGAAACTTCAAGCCGAAGGTTTGCGGTTTCCGGGCAGCCCTGTTATACCGCGAATACAAGGAGGTATTCTGTGAAAAAATCAGCGGGGGCAGGCATATTGTTCTGTATGCTGCTTTTATTTTTGGAGGCGTGTGATAACGCAACAAATACGCCGGAAGAACCATATACACTTCATTTTAGTCCGGGAACTTATACGGACAGCGCGATAGGATTCAATTCACAGAATCCTATAACAGTGAGGGTAACATTTTCGGAAGACGCTATTGAAAGTATAGAAATAGTCTCACATGGAGAAAGCGTGGACCACGAAGATTTCGGGGATAAAATTCAGGCTACGCTTGACCTCATTCCTCCGGCAATCATCGAGAAACAAACGCTGGCCCTCGACGCGGTTTCCGGGGCCACCGCCAGTTTTTCCAGAAGGGGCATTCTCAAAGCCGTGGAGGACTGCGTCAAACAGGCCGGGGGCGATGAGGCGGTGGCAAAGCTCAAAGAAGGCGGACTAAAGTCTGTTTTCTTTTCTTATTTTTAAAATTTCTGGTTCGTGTTATCGAACAAAGCCCCCATAAGAAATTTACCACAAAGGCGCGGAAAGCGAATGAGGAAAAAAACGTCTCATGGGCGTCTAAAAGCTTCTTCGCCTTTGGCGCCTTTGCGGTTTTTCTATATTATAGCCCTTTCGGAGCGGCGGATTTTGAAACCGCAATCAAAGGCCGCCCCGGCCCGGTTCCAGGTCAAGCGCCCTAGATTTTTACCTTTTAATCCCTGAAAAGTCAAAATAACCACGGCTCATTCGAACAGGGCGTAGTAGAGAGCTTCAAGCAAAGGATCGGTTGTGGTTACAGGTACAAAAGCAGCGTCTCCGGAAACGTAGTAAAAGAACGTTATTCTTTTCTGCGGTATGACATCACTGCCTTGGGCATAGGGATCCTCAGAGTGCAGATAATATGTGTTATTCCGATTCGATGTATTCATACAACAAATGTAGCTAGACGGCCCCAGTCCCATTCCATTCACGAAACTAATATCCACATCCACCGGAAAGGCGCCCCGTAATACGTACATTTTCCTGCTGTCGGTAGTGAGTACAATTTCCCCGGTCGAGGGAATGTCAATTACTTGATTCATTTGGGTCTCCTTCAAATCGTGGTATTATGGAACATAGATCCATACATTTTGATATTATATGTCATATATCATACAAGTGCAAGAAAAAAAGACAAATATTTGAAAAAAAATTGCAAATTTACTTGAAATAAAAATAAATGTGGTATATTATTAGTTATGATATAACTCCCAGGTTTGGGAGTATGAAAATTATAGGAGGCACGACAATAATGAAAACGAAATTGAAAACCCTGATCCCGACCGGGGGGGGGGGGGGGGGGGTAGCCCTTGTAATCCTCTTAAGTCTTTGTATCCTGGCTGGATGTCCCACAGAAGGGGACGGAGGATCACCCGGCGTTGAAATAGGCGGGGACCTGTATAACCTGCTCCCCGAGCCTGAAACCTTTATCACGGCGCAAAAGAATATCCCCAACATTTTTAAATCCTATCGTAGCAGCAGCGCAAATGTAAACGCGGGAAACTGGGACCTGCGCCGGGAAGAGATGCTTCAGATTGCCCAGCACTATCTGCTGGGGTATATGCCCTCCACCGAAGGCATTACCACGACCTTCAACGTTGTGGGCGAAAATTTGGCGTATACCATAAGCAACGGAACGGCGTCCCATAGTTTTAATGTGGCATTTTACCTTCCCACCGGAACTCCCCCGGCGGACGGGTGGCCTGCGGTGCTTTTTTTTAGCGCACCGACGGGGACGACTCGTTCTATTTATTTAGACGCGGGGATTGCGGTTTTAGGCGTTCCCGCGGGTCAATTTGACAGCGGGGATAACGAAAACGGAGTTATGTACGGCGGGAACAATTCCGAGCCGCCGGGGAACTGCGGCGGCGCCGTTCAGGCCCTGTTCGGATATGCCGCTGAGGGTCAATATGGCTGGAGTTCCCGGCTGGGTCATGACGGGGATAGAACAAATACCAATCCCGCCAATTTCCGGGATGTGGCCAGCCGGGGTAATCCCGACGCCCCGGGCGTTTTAATTAACTGGGCCTGGGGTTTCAGCCGGGTTGTTGACGCCCTTGAGGCTGAGGCGGCCAAACCTCTTGCCGACAGGCGGATACGGATAAATCCAACACAGCTTGCTGTGAACGGCCTATCGCGCAACGGCAAGGGCGCTCTGATGGTCGGCGCCTTTGATTCCCGCATCGCGGTTACCAATCCGGTATCTTCCGGTTCAGGCGGCGTCCTTCTTGAACGCTGGGTGGCCACCGCCGCTACCGAACAGCAGATTCTGAGCAATGCGGTAGTCCAGCCCACCCTCAATATGGCGTATTATTATCTTAAGTCCGGTCTTTCTGAGGTTCGGGGAACTACCTGGATGTACACGGTTCTCCCCCAGGATGCCCTGGTGAATCCTGTGGGCGATCCCTCCGGCGGCCCTGCGGCTGATAAGACATATTATCTTGTTGCGCTAAACCATACTGCGGAGCTGCCGGGCGGATGGAAGGACGGCCCCAATATCAAGGCCGGATACGAAGTGGTTAATTTTGGCGCCAACACCGATGCGATAGACGGTATACACCAGGGTACGCAAACTCTTGTTGACTGCCGCTGGGGTTATCCGGCATGGTTTAATACCCGGTTCTGGGGCTGGCCCAATCTGCATGCCAATACCAATATCGCCTACCGGCCAAACCGGGGCGACAATGCGGGGTATCTGGACAATATGCCCTTTGATATGCACTTTATCACCTCCGCCGTGGCCCCCCGGGGCCTCCTCTACCATGACGGTATTCACAGCAATAACACCAATCCTGAAGCCGAATATCAGAGCTACCTGGTTACCCGGGAAGCTTACCGGATGCTGAGTGTGGAAAAGAACATCGGTATCAGGATTTACAACATTGGTCACGGCAATCCGGCCAGGGAACACCAGGAATTGGCGCATTTCCTGAAAGCCTACATTGCGGGAAATGATCCCGGTGAATTCTACCGGCAGAATTACTTCCCACTCAACGATCCCCGGACCAAGTGGAACTATGCCTACATGGATTGGGCGGCTCCCGGTTATGAGTCCCTCAAGACTCAGGTTGAAAAAGGCTATGCCTGGGTGGACGACAAAGCGCCCCAAGACATGGCGCAGCCGTAAGAGGGCGAAACCTCCTGAAACCCAAGCGGTGTTTCCGGGGGTTTTCTCACATGAAAAAGGCTGTTCAGAAATTTTTTCCGGACAGCCTTTTTTTAATCCGGGCCAGTTTCAAAATCTGATATTTTGAAATCGCTTCATCCTTAATACAACGGAAATCAGGAGGGAATGTGAAAAGGCTTATAACGTTTATAATGATATTTGGTTTTGTTGCCGCGATTATTCCGGCGGCGGATTTTTCCTGGACCGCCTGGGGCAGGGGGGTGTTTAGCCCCGCAAGTTTTTCCGGCGAGGATTCTTCGGTTTCCGCCGCCACCCATTCATCGGCAGACCAGCCCCGGATAAGCTTTGCGCTGGCAGGTACGGCGGATTCCGAACTTATCGGTTTTAACGCGGATTTTTACTGGGACGGCGGAATACCGGCGGTGGGCGAAAGCGCCAATGTATGGGCCCGGCCTTTTGATTTTCTCAAACTTAAAATCGGCAAATTCAACGAGAATGATTACCGGGGAATCATCGGCAATACCGAATTCTCCAGTTGGATTCTGCCCAACAGCGGCAAGGATGAGGACGGTATTTTTACCCGTTTCCAGGCCACCGGGGGCGCGTTTCTTGCCATTAGCCCCCTTTTCTGGCTGAATTCGGACTGGAACGGCCTTTCCATTGAGGCTTCGATTGGCAGCACTTACGGCGGCGGCCCGAGCGGTCGGAATCTCCTGGGCATGGACGCCCTTGACGTATACAAAGCTATCCAGATAGGCCTGGGTTATACCATCCCCAATATCGGTTTTTTCCGGGCCCAGTTTATCGGCAATAACCGCGCCGAGCTGCTCTACCTCTACAACAGCCGGACCCCGACCGACCGGAAGTTAATGGAAGGTTTGACCAAAAACCGCGATGCCGATGTGGTGGAGCTGGCCTTCTCTTTTACCATGATCGATGATTTAACGGTAGAACTTGGGGCAAAACTCCCCTTTAAGTTTGAAACCGACGCGGCCATAGAACTTTATCCGGCTCTTTACCCGATAATTCCCACCATAACGGCTAATTTGCGGAATTCCGCCCTGCAGTTGCCCTATGCCTTTGCCCTGGGCGCTGTCTATACCCTGAATGACTTTAATATTCTTGCACGGGCAGACCTTTCAATGGGCGGCCGGACCGAGCAGATAAACGTCGTTACCTTCGACTATGGCATGACGCTGAACCTTTGGCTAAACCCCAGTTACCGCATTTATAATGTCTGCACTGTGGGCATTGATCTCGGTATGGAAATGCACACCAGGGACAGCAAAACGACTCTGCTAAACGGCAAGGAGACCATTGAGAACAGCGAATATTTTGACTTTGGTTTTGGCCCCTGGGTGGAAAAAGATCTTGGCGGCGGCAGTATAAAGCTGGGGCTTACGGTAATGTTCCCCGGTACGGATCGTTACAGCTATGAACGGACGAGGACGCCAAGCTTTATCCAAACGCTCTCGACAACTCCGGTTATTTCCATCCCCATTTCCATTACCTATAATCTGTAGAGCCGCTTAAGGGGTTGTTTATGAAGATTAAGGTTTTTCCAGTCCTTGTTTTGCTGGTTTTGGGCTTTACGACCTGCGATCATGCGCTGGGGCCCATGCCGGAACGCCAATTTGTATATTACAATGTGTATACAAACCATTTTGAACATGGCACAGTAAAGGTAGAACCAACGGTGGCCAAAACGGGAACTTCCGTATTGGTTGAGGTGAATCCCGATCCCGGCTGGATGCTTCCGGCTGCCGGAGGCATTATTGGCGAGGGGAACCTGGGTTTGTCCTTTTTGGATAACCATTTTGATATGCCCTCTACCAATGTATTTCTTACCATAACCCTCCAGCCTGTACCCGCCGGTAACTATACCATTACCCGGGGCCCCATCAGCCACGGGCGTATAACGCCAAATGTCATGTATGGGCAGCCCGGCGCACAGGTAACGGTGTCGGTACTGGCCGATGAGGACTACGCCTTAAAAGCCGGCAGCTTAAAGGCCAACGGCGTACCCGTCAGCGGGCCTCCCTATGTGTTCTCCATCGGCGCCCAGAATGTTACGCTGACCGCGGAATTTGAACAAATTTCCGAACCGGCGCGGCTCCTTGCCGAAGGGAAGAAAGCGCTGGAAGCCGGCGAGTACGATGCGGCCGGACGCTTCTTTGAATCCGCTTACCACAAGGACCCCCACAATGACGAGCTTATTTTTTGGGCTTCCCTTTCCAAACTCGCGGGCCTCCTGATTGATGATGATGTGCGGAATAATGTCCTGCGAAGTCATTTGGGTTTCAACGGCTATCCCACTACATTAAACAGGTTGTTTAGCGAAGAGTGGCTGGGTGTATATTATCATGGGGAGACTTCCGACTTTATGCGGCTGCCCATCCTGTCCCTTCCTGACGGCTGGGTCAACGAATTTGTTCATCAAGACAGTCTCAGGGGCGACACAAGTTCCACAGTACTGACCTACCGGGTGGATCAGTGGGCCTGTTTTGTGCGGCGGAATTCCAGGGGCTACAATGAATTTCTTACCGATGCACTGGATTTCCTGTTGGGGGAAAAATTTGAATCCATCGCGGCCCTGGCAAACACTATGGACGGCAATACCCGGATACCGCTAAGCGCCGCCATGATCCACAGCCTGCATCTGGAAGATGTTCTTGAGCCGGGGGATACCCTGGGCAAGGTGGACCTTGATCTGGTCTTCTCTTTGTTCAGGGCAGGCAAGGCGCTGGTTGAATATCTGGCGGCCTATGATTGGGAGACAGAGACCTCTGTTTTTCCCATGAACGCCTTACTGGATTTTAACGCGGTGGTGAAACAAATTGTTGATTTGGTCCATGAAAGGGGCTCTACCAACGGCAGGGATATGAATTCCGCGGAAGCGATTTTGCCTTTCAGGACAAAATTATTGACCCTGCGGGACAGGGGCCTCTTGGTAAAGGCGCGGCGTAACTTTACCCTGGCAATAGGGGGCCTTACCAAAGCCGGTGATTACTACTTTGGCGCCGGTCCCGTTCCCCAGGCCATAGAGGACATCCAAAGTGATTACGCATGGATGCCGGCGGCTCTGAATTCCATGAAGACCGAACTTGGAAAATCCGGCGGCGTGTTCTATTTCTCCGGCGCCCTGGGGGCAGAAATAAGGGACTTCTTCAACCATTGGTATGAGTATGGCGTTAGTTTTGAAATGCCCAAAGGAAGCTATGTAAGCCCGGCCGCCGCAAAATACGCCGTTAATTTTGACAAGCTCTTTACTCCCGGCCAGTTTAACCTGGACAATATCTTTTTTACCTTTAGCCGTGATACGCCCCGGTTCTATGGCTTTAACAGCGGGAATTTGCAAAACGGAACTGCCATAACCAGTAAATCCCAGATAACTTCCTACAGCCAGGTGGGACTCAAGCTTAATATGAAGGCTTTTAAGGAGGTCTTTGTAAAAGGGCTTGAAACGTATGGTGATGAAGAATGGCTTCACACCCTAATCCCCGAAGCTATTTTTAATCGTGAGCCGGACAAGAATCCCGAACGAATTTTTAATTTTTATTTCCGGCAATAGTTAATGAGCTGAAAATTTTGTTTGACAAAAAAGACGGGGCTGTCTAGAAAGTACAATTTTTGACAGCCCTTTTTGTTTGTCTTTGG
>JAISBR010000098.1 GCA_031266095.1 Treponema sp.
GCTACCCGAAGCACCTCCGGATTTCCTCACGTCGCAAACCAACCTGCCACCGGCTCTCTGGCCCCGTCAGACCAGAGTACCACTTACTCCCGATAATTCAAATCATAGCATCTTTGTGGTGAATTTTTTCTTTAAAGCAAGTTGCTTTTAGGAGAATTGTGATGAAAGAGCAAGCGCTTAAAAATGCTCATCAAACAGCGAGGGCGATGTATCAGGCCCCTTTCCCCGGCGGGACTTGAGCGGGGAGGAGGCCGGAAACACCGAATCACCCTCACCGGCGGCAAACCGTTGTTTCCATTTACTCAGCAGGGCAAGGGCCGATAGCGGCGTCATCTGATTGGGGTCCATGGAACGGAGCTCCGTAAGGAACCGCGCATACCGGGGATCAGGCTTCCCGGCGCCGTCGGCTTTTTCAGTCCGGCTCTCCGCGAAAGGAACGGAGGGAAGTTCCCGCAGGTTGGCGTCCCGTTCCCGGAGCTTTGCCATGATGCGTTCCGCCCGTTCCAGTACCGCTTCGGAAAGACCGGCCAGGCGGGCCACGTGGATACCGTACGATTCCGCGGCGGGGCCTTCCCGTAATTTACGCAGAAAGATAATTTCGCCGTTTTGATCCAGCACTTCCATGGAACGGTTTGCCATACGGGGATGGGAAAGGTGCGAAAGCTCATGGTAATGGGTGGCAAAGAGGGTCCGGCACTGTATCCGGTTGAGGAGTTCCTCGCTTACCGCCCAGGCGATGGACAGACCGTCGTTGGTGCCGGTACCCCGGCCCACCTCGTCCATGATCACCAGGCTCCGTTCGGTGGCGGTGTGGAGGATGTACGCGGTTTCGTTCATCTCCACGAGGAAGGTGGATTCGCCCCTGGTCAGATTATCCGACGCGCCGACCCGGCAGTAGACACGGTCACAGACGCCGATCCGGGCTTCCCGGGCGGGGACAAAGCTGCCCATCTGGGCCATAAGGGTGATAAGGGCCGCCGAACGGAGGTAGGTTGATTTTCCTGCCATGTTGGGACCGGTGATGAGGGCGAAGGAAATACCGTCCGCGGCACGACCCGGAGAGTCGGTTTCCGCTGATGAGCCGCTCCCGCACTGCAATATAATGTCATTCGGAATATATTCCCCCCGGTTAATATGGGCCTCAACCACCGGGTGGCGGCCTTCGTATATCTCCAGGGCGTTTGAATCATCCACGACGGGCCTGACCCAGCCGTGGATAGAGGCGGCCTTTGCCAGGGACTGGGCGGCGTCAAGCTCGGCGGCGCGCCGGGCCGCCGCGGCGAGTGCGCGGAGCTCCTGCTTTGCCCGTTCCCGGATTTCGAGGAACAGCTTTTGTTCAAGTTCCACGATTCTATCCGAGGCGCCGTTGATATCCGACTCCAGCGCGGCAAGCCGGTCCGTCGTAAAACGCTCGCCGCCGACCATGCCCTGGCGCCGGATAAAACGGGCGGGGACCTTGGAAAGATGCGCCTTGGTAACCTCAAAGAAATACCCGATGAGCCGGTTGTAGCGGATTTTGAGGCTGGAAATACCCGTCGCCTCACGTTCCTCCGCGAGGTAGTTATCAAGGAGCTGTCTGCCGTTATCCCGGAGCCGGCGGAGCTGGTCAAGTTCCGGGCTGTAACCGTCCCGTATCAGCGCCCCTTCGGTGAGCAGGATCGAGGGCTCTTCGCAGATACCCCGTTCCAGCAATGCTTTGAGCTCCATAAGCCGGGTAAAGTCGTCCTCACCGAGGGGCGCGGAGGCTTCGGATTCAAAACGGAGCTTCAATTGTTCCCCAAGACCTTTGAGTTCCCGGCAGACGGCAAGGGCGTTTCTCAAGGCCAGCATATCCTTACCGTGCGCCTTGTCCATGGCGAGCCGGGAACAGAGCCGTTCCAAATCCGGGGTCTTTCCCAGCATTTCCCGCAGGAGGCTGAGTTTTCCCTGATCACGGTACAGGCTTTCCAGCATGTCCAGCCGGGACTGTATCTGGGGAATATCCCGCAGGGGCTGCAGCATCCGCCGTTTGAGGAGCCTGCGGCCCATGGCGCAGCAGGTTTCATCCATCACTTCCAGCAGGGAAAACCGGGAGTCGCCGTCACGAAGGTTCCGCACCAGTTCAAGATTCCGCTGGCTTGATTCGTCTATCCCCACATACTCGCTGTCCCGGTACACATTAACGGTCCTGACATGGGGGATGAGGCTTTTCGCGGTAGCGTCAAGATAGTCCAGCAGGGTTCCGGCCGAAAGGATCTCGGGACTGTGCTCATCCAGGCCAAAACCTTTCAGGTTTGAAAGACCAAACTGCTTTTCGAGCCGTTTTTTCGCGCCGGCCGGATCAAAAAGCCAGTCCGCCCAGCGGTTCAAAACCAGGGAATTCCGCTCAAGCGCGGCGCGGGCAATACCGGAATCCTCTTCCAAAAGGGATTCCTGGATAACCATTTCCCGTATCTGTAAACGCTCAAGCTCCTGGCGGAGCCGGTCCGCCGCACCGGCGGCGGGAAAAGCGGTGACGTGAAAGTCGCCAGCAGAGAGATCAATATAAGCGAAAGAAAGAAAGTTCGCGCCGGCTGCGGCCAGGCAGGCAAGGTAATTGGAACTTCCCTTGTCAAGGTAATCCTCATCCACGGTGGTACCGGGGGTGATAATTTCCACCACCTGGCGCTCGATGATCTTCCGGCCCTTGTCCGGCTCGGAAAGCTGCTCACAGATGGCGATTTTTTTCCCGGACTTTAACAGGCGCGCGATGTAAGAATGGGCCGCGTGATAAGGAACACCGCACATGGGCACTCCGTTACGGCTCGTAAGGGTAAGATTGAGCAGGGCGGATATCTCAACAGCGTCATCGGCGAACATTTCGTAAAAGTCGCCAAGCCTGAAAAAGAGCACGCTTCCCTGGTGCTCTCTTTTTATCCGTCTGTACTGATCCAGCATGGGACTTGTCTGTGGTGTTCCCATGATTTTCAGGCAGCCTCCGGTTCCTTTTTACACGCACATCACCGTCTGGCTTTATCTAACAGATTCTGTATTAATTTGTCGGTAATATCCACCGTGGGACTATACCAGAGAATCTCCTTACTCTCCTTCAGGTTGAGCACCATACTGTAGCCTTCGCTTTCGGCTATATACCGTATCTCATCATATACCTGATCCAGAAAGGCGCTTGACTGGGTAAGCTTGTTTTTCTGATCCTCAAGCTCCGCTGTTTTCAAGCGGTAGTACTCTTTCAGGAATTCAGATCTCCGGTAAATGTCATTTTCAAGACGGGCGGACTCATTCTGATCTCCCCGCAGCACCGCGTCGGCCTGCCGGGATTTCAGGTCCTGGATCTCCCTGGTCATCCGATCGATGTCACTTTGGATCCGGGCGCTCCGTTCCTCAAATTCCCGCACGGCCCGGGAATCCCTGAAAAAGGCGGTGTATACCTTGGGAAGATCCACCAACGCGAAACGGGTAAGCTGCTGGGCCTGTAGAGAAAAACAGGCGGCGCTTAACAACGAGAACAGCAAAACTGGTTTTAGCATAGCGTACCTCTAATAGGATAAGGCAAAAGAAATAACCGGATCGATACCCGAACCGGGACCGTCGCCCAGGGGTATAGCCCCTTTTTCCCAATGGACCTGGTCATCTATCACCCTAAACCGTTTGGCGAAACTGAAACGGAAGGGAAACTGCGGCAGGGTAAAACGCACTCCGGTGCCCAAACTGAAACGCATATTTTCGATAGTAAAAGCGTCGAGGTACTGCCCCTGGATGCTTTCAACTCCCGCGGCGTCAAAGAAAAAGTCCCAGGCCAGAATATTCGGTACCACCGGGAAACGGATTTCCGCCCAGTTCTCCCACAGGAGCAGGCCCTTGTTGCGGTACTCGCCGCTCCAGCCCCGGCCCACGAACATGCCGTCTACCGCGAGTTTATTCGCTTCCTCAATGATCGGCAGATTCCCTTCCCTCCCGGGCTGCTTAAGAATAAGGGACAGGCCGGAATGAACGCCAAAAATGGATTTAAAGCTCCATTTTTCCGTAACCGGAAGATTGAAAAGGGTGAAAAAATATTCCGCCCTGCTGTCGCTTCTGAGGTAGTGTTCCCGCTCATAATCCAACAGGCCATAAGCCCCCAAACGCTGGGAAACATAGAAGCCGTTCGAGGGATCATAGTAAATATCCCGCTGGTCCAGGGAGAGGCTTGTCCAGAGGGAATTTTTCGGAGTCCATTTATTGTTCTCCTCCCTGAGGGTGGGGTCAAAAGGCCGGTACAGCTGATTGTCGTAGGTGTTCAGGATAAGACCGGTCCGGACGCCGCCGCTCAGGGTGAGGTTTCCCAGGAAAGTCGCCCAGCGGTAACCGGTGGAGAAACCAAGAGACAAATACCACTGCTCATATTCCATCAGGTACTCATTGGGGGGCCGTTTGTTGTTTCTTTCGTATTCACTATAGGAACTGAAGCCGTCGGGAAACGCGTATGTCTCGTCTCCGTTAAAGTCAGACCTGGTCTTGTTCTGGGCGGCCAAGCGCTTGGAATATTGGGCGGTAAAATCAAAGCCGCCGGAAAGGGGAAGGCCGAATATCCACGCGTGGGTATAGTTTACTGAGGCACTGGTAGAGTCCACTATCGAGGAGTTGACCTCTATCCCCAACTGGTTTCCCGTACCCAGTAAATTACGATCATTCCATCTAATCATTCCCGATATGGGGAAGCTGTTAGGATCGGCGCTGCCGGAAAAGGTCAGGCCGAATTGTATATCCGTGGTCGGCTGCTCCTCCACGTTAAATACCAGGTCCATCAGGCTGTCGGTACTTCCCGGCGGAGTGTCCGGAACGACATTGTAGAAGTACTGCAGGTTCGCAAGGTTCCGCATGGCGTCCATAACTTTGGTCCTGGAAAACACATCCCCCGGCTCAAGGGGGATCTCCCGGAGTATGACATTGGACTTGGTTTTTACATTGCCCCGGACGATAATATGTTCAATATGGGCCCTGCCCCGTTCCACAATAGGTATATGATAGGTAACCACACCGGCCGCGGAATCCCTGTTTTCCTGCCTGCCGATGGTATTAAAGATGTAACCGTTAGCGTAATATATCTCCGCCACCCGCTGGAGATCCGCCTCCACTCTGTTGGCGTTAACTGTCTCCCCGACTTTTGAATTTACCAGCTTTGAGAGCTGATCTGTAGAGAATATCCGGTTCCCCTCAAAGGTCACCCCGCCAAAAGTATACATTCTCCCTTCGGATATCCTGAAGGTGAGAACCAGATTGTTGTTTCCTTTTTCGTCCTGGCTAATATCTCGGACCACGTCTATTACCGCCGCGTCGATATAGCCCCGATCATGGTAATATTTGGTAATGGCCTCCCGGTCCGAGATGAGTTTCGCCTCCTGAAAAGCGCCGTCGTATATCAGGTTTCTCGTCCTGAGCGAAAGCTGTCCTCTCAGAGTCCTCGCCGAAAAAACCGAATTACCCTCAAAGCGGAATTCGCGTATCGAGATTTTTTCACCTTCGGTAATGAAAAAGACAAGCAATAATGTCGAATCAGGACCGGTTCTGGTTTCGGAGCGTACCTGCACATCAGGATACCCCTTTTCCAGGTATTTATTGATGATGGCCTGTTCATCCATCCGAATTTTAGACTGGTTTATGACATCCCTTGTCTTGATGGTTATCACATCAAGCAGTTCATTCCTGCGTACACCGCTGTTCCCCTCAAAATTGATCCGGCTGACTATGGGCCGCTCGGTCACGGTGAATCTGAGAATGACCTCTTCACCGAGAGAATCCGCCCGTACCGCGCTGGGAGAAATAGTCTCAAAATATTCCAGGGCATAGAGTCTTCCCTGCAGTTCCCAGACAATATTATCGTCAAAGATACGGCCCTTGTAGGGTTCTATAATGCCTTCCAGTTCCGAGGCTTTTACATTTCTAAGCCCCACGAAGACAATATCCCTAACCGGTTTCCCCCGGTACCAATCTTCTTCCTGGGCAGACACGGCAAGCGCCGTTACCATAATCAGAAAGACCGCCATATTGAAACGTTTATGCAAACCCATCGAAGCTCCTAAAACGACTTACTCCAGGTAAGAGTTATTGAATTATCATTTACATACCAATTTTCCGGGTGCGCGGGGATAAAATCCCAGCGGACATTAAAGAAGGGAGTCTGCAGCTCCACCCCGATATCCGGCTCAAAGCGAATCCCACCCGTACTGGTGTAATTCTCATCATACCGCAGGGAAAGCATAGACTGGATAAACAAATCCGACCCAATATACTTACCAAGAAAAATAGTGGTATTATCAAAATAGTTACCTACCCTGCCATTCCTGTCAAGCGGGTCCGGATTGATCCCGGTGGCGCTGAAAACCGCGTTTTGCAGCACCTGAGTCCGGATGCTGAACATATCCAGACGCAAAAAATTACGAATCTGCCGTTCAAGCTGCCGTACTACCCCAAATTGGGCCAGCACGTCCGATGTGGCGCTTAACAAAGCCCGCGAAGAAGAACCGGCAGCCTCAGCTAACTGACCTCCGGTGAAACTTTGTCCCAAAAGGGAGATAATTTCCGCCTGGGAAAGGGAAGGGGTGGATTCAAAGCGGGCGGTAAATGACAAAAGCGGGGCGTTATCCACTATCATGGCTATGGTAACCGGCCCCTCGTCGGTACGATCCCGGATTTCCGCCCGGACGGTAAGGCGGGGGTCAAAACTGCTCTCGTTTTCCCTAAAGGTAAGGGTCCCGCCCCGGATATAAAAACTTCGCTCAAAATAAAATATCTCTCCGCTCCGGATCTTAACATCACTGATCAGGGAAAAATGCCTGGCCACGCTGTCTGAGGTAACATGCACCACAGTTCCCATAGCCGGATTAGCCCTGAGTATAGGAAAACCGGAACTGGGCCAGAGAAACTCAACCGCAGGGCCGGTGGTAACTTTGATATCCAGAGTGACCGGACCGGGCGTCAGGGCAAATATATCTATACTTTGGGCCTGGGTAATTTCATCACTGTTAAGACCCAGTTCCGTTTTATTGGCCAGGAGATCCCCGGTGATATCAAGAACCATATCAGCCATTGAAAATGTAAGCTTTCCCGAAACATCGCCTTTGGCGAGAAAGCCGGTTATATCAAAACCAAAGGGGACAGGCGTTTCCCGGGGAACCACAACATCTATCGTGAAGATGTTCGGTATCCACCGGTCAAAGCGGAACACGCCGGTAATAGTCCCCGCGCCCCGTCCCACCGTTGCGGGAACAGGGCCAAAGTACATCTCATTCCCCTCAATCGCCACTGTAAAGGGAACGGGCCTGATATCCTGGGCGATATAATTCGGTATTTGAACACGGACACTGGCGCCCCTTGCGGAGCCGAAAAATTCCGGATCGGTCAGAGGGCCGCGGATCTCCACTTGGGCACTTACAAAGCCCCCGGCAAAGGCGATCTCAGGCACCGGAGGCAGCAGATTCCAGAGACCCACCAGATCGACGTACAGATCCGAACACCGCGCGTCAATGGTGTTATCGATCATGGTACCTGCGATGGTACCCCGGACCGGAAAGGGGCTGGAAAGCCCGGCGTAAAAGGTTCCGTCCTTATCCAGCTTCAAACGGAGCATATCCTTGGGGCCGCCTGAAACGGAAAATTCCCTGTCGTTACGCGAGAACACAATATCAAAGGGCTTGGCGGAACCGGCACTGGCATAGCGGAGAATTTCCACATGGGCGGCGCCGCTGAAAGAGCGGAAGGCCCGGTTTATCCCAAGCCATGATGTGACCGGCGCGAAGCTGGCGTTTATAACGAGAGCTCCTTCCAGATTTCCCTGCCCAACAGCGCCTCTGAATTCCGCCCTGGCCTCGGCAGTACTTTCAGCGAAGCTTAGCTGGAAAAGAGGCATGATACCCTCAATTCCGGCGATATTGAACCGCAGATTCCGAATCGAGAAGTCTTCTTTGCCTAATACCGCCCTGGCGGAAACTCTGATATCCTGTTCATGAAATTTCGCGTTCAAAGAACTGAGTGTCAACTCCGCCTGATAGGACCGCTCCGGATCCCAGGTAATCCTCAGATCGGCGTCCGCCCGGGCATTACCGGTATTATCAAACACCCGGCCAAGCCGCATCCTGGCCCCGGAAATCAGGAAGTCCATGCGGTTCTTCTCGAGGGAACCCCAAAAGAGGTAGCGCTCAAAAGAGGAATTGGGCGATTCCGATACGACGCGTTCATCAACAGTCTGTTGTTCCGGCGTCTCCGATATACTGACGGTTCCCGAAAAACCGGAAAAATTTTGCACCCAGGAAAAATCCGCCCTGCCGCTGAGAGGACTGATACTGTCCCGGTAATACATGAGGGGAAAATGGGCGCCGTCCTGATCCGCCCCGCCCATGATCCGCAAATACCCCGGACCTGCGGGACTCGCGATATCCGTCATCTCAAGATTGTCCACATCAAAAGACCAGAAATCCCGCGCATTGTACCGGATCGATGTATAAAAACTGAGGCGGGCGGGCAGGCCCCGGATGGGAACGGGGATCTCCCGTCCCTCAATGTAACCCGAATAGGCCCCGGTATCGGTTGAGGTGACATACACCTGAAACCCGTAGGACCCCTGAACGCTTATCTGTTTACGATCAAGAACACGCCCTTCCACGTAATAGGAAAGATCTTCGTAATGGGTCATCAATGAAAAGCTGATATCCAGAGGGTTGGAGTAATCTGCGTAACCTGAAAACAGCAGCGCGGCATCCTCCCAGACGAGCCGGCTTTCGCTTAACTCAAAGCGCGTATCCGTACCGGATACGGAGAGTATCATCATCGGCTCGCCCCCCTGAGAGTCAAGGGCTATCTCCATGCGGGGGGCATTGTACAGCACCCGCTTGAAATCGGTAGTGAGGAAAACCTCCGTGGTAATTGAAATATCCTGCCAGAGGCCGGCGAGAACGGGCGGCGGCGGTTCTTTGAAGAAGGGCCGGAGCAGTTCCCCAATATCTGCAACGGACACAGAATTCAGTGAACAACTGGCTTCAAACCGCCGGGCCGCGTAATTCATAGAGCCTTCCAGGGAGAAGGAATCGTGCCGCGCGGCTTCAGCGGAACGCCGATTCCTAAAACGAAGCGCCGAAATAACAAAACCAATATCCCCGGCTGAGGGGACCAGGGAGATATCCAGGGCATTCAGCGCCAAGCGCCCCATAGTAATGGTTTCCCCAAGGATTCTGATTTCACTTTCCCGGGCATTAACGCTTAATCTCGCGCTGATCCCCGCGTCTCCGGAAAAACTCAGGTCTTCAAGGAAGAGCTCGCCCCTGGGGCTGAAAGGTCCCAGTCCTGCGATTCCCCTAAAACCAATTCTCCCCTGAAAAAAACCTCCACCGGTGGAAGGCCGGCCCGCAGTCCCGGCGATCCTGGGCGCGGAAACAGCAAATTCCTCAATCCGCGCCAGCTTTTCATCTCCATCCGCCCGGATCGTGAAGGAAGCCTCCGTACCAGAACTCCCGGCAGGGAGCCCTCCAGCGATATCTATCCGGTATCGGATCTTCCCTTCCCGCTCCCGTTCAAACGAGGCGTCCCCTGTCGCGGCCAGGGTCAGCCACCGGCCGCCCCCTTTCCAGGGCCCCGACAGGGTCAGGAGATCTTTCGGCATAAATTGGTCACACCTGAACCGGACCGAGAGGGCGCCGTTCCTAATCCCGTAGTCAAGGAAAAAGTCAAAAGGCAGCCGGTCGGCCAGTTTCCGGATACTCAACATTTTATTTTGCAGACTACAGCTAAAGGTAAGGGGCCGGCTCTGGAAACGTTCTTCCGAAAGGGAATCAATGGTAATTACCACGTTTCCTTCCTCAAAATTCGTTGAATATATCCCGGTCACCTGCATATTTATCCGGATACTCAGCTCTTCGCCGAAAATAGGCTTTAAAAAAACAAGGGCGTTCCATCTTCCGTTCAGAGAAATCAGTTCATCCGCCGTATGGGCATCGAAATTCAATTCCTCGATCCGAAATTGATTCTTCCCGCTTTGTATAAGGCATTGCCCCCCACGAATCCTAAACAAAATATGTTCCGCGAAGTTCAGCCGGGAACTGTCGGGGCCGGGGGAAAATAACAGTTCAAGCAGATCACGATCCCGCTCTAAATCCAAATTGATCTGAGGTCTATCAATCAGCGCCAAGCGAACAGACTTGGAATTTCCCCTGAGCAAATCCCAAAAAGACCAGGAAAGGCGAAACCGGGATACAGAAAGAATATCCTCGGCGCCGGGATCTTTCCCTAAAACGCGCGCATTCCGTATAGTAAAAGTACCAAAAATAGACGGGCTTATAGAGGAATAACGTATCTGCCGGCCTATGGCGATCTCCACCCTGCCGATTAAATCGTCCCGTATATGGCGTATTCCATCCTGAATAGCCTGCTGTACGGGCCACAAAGCCACCGCGGCTAAACCGACCAGCCCGATACAAACGAGAAACTGGATAATAATACGGTACGGTGGATCGTGTTTACCGTTTTTTTTTGAGAAAATCGGCACTTGTTTTCCTTATAATAACGCGTCTCTAATAGTATAACACATTGCCCCGTTCTAAGTATCGGTATATAGGTTAATTAGTTGTTTTTTTTGCCGGGAGAGAGTACTTTTATCGTAATTATGGTAGAAATAATTCACAATTTTGCCGTGTTTGAGGGTGGAGACGGTACTGGGACCAGTACACAACTATCATTATTGGAACAGCGTTTCCAGGGCGGGGAGACTGTTTTTTTCCCCACCTTTGAACCCACCGACGGGCCGGTGGGTGAATTGATACGTGCTTCCCTTAAAAAAGAGATCTCCCTGTATCCTGGCGCCCTGGCCCGGCTCTTCGCCGCAGACCGGACGGAACATCTCTACGGACGGGACGGCGTTCTGGAGCGCTGCAGCCGGGGGGAACTGGTAGTTTCCGATCGCTATGTACTTTCCTCCCTGGTGTATCAGGGTATTGAGTGTGGGGATGAACTACCCCAATCCCTGAACGCCCCCTTCCCCGCTCCGGAACTGGTTCTTTTTTTCGATCTTGATCCCAAAATCGCCGGTGAGCGGCTGCGAAACCGGCCCACTCTTGAGCTTTATGAACATCTGGAATTCCAGCAAAAGGTCCGGGAAAAATACCTTGTCCTGCTCGGTGAATACCAAAAGGCGGGGGGCCGGGTGGAAATTATCGACGCTTCAAAGAGCCGGGAAGAAGTCGCAGAGGAGGTGTGGAGTGCCATCCGGAAAATGCCGATATTGAGATAAAGAGCGGTGAATAGAGCTTATTCCAAAATCTGACATTTTGGAACAGCCTCAATATTTTTAGCATTTATGGAGTAGAGGTTGAGGGTACCCGTATTTACAGCATTGAGTTTTATGCTTCTCACTATACTTGTTCCGCTGAATGCCTATTATGTTACCTATAAAGAGCAGTACTACCGGCTTTTTCACCTTCACTATATTCAGTATCCCGACGACACCATAGAGAACATCTACTGGCTTGAACAGGCCCTGAAGGCGGATTTTGCCAATCCCCTCTACGCCCTGACGCTGATCGAAAATGAAACCCAGTGGGAAAAGTACCGTTACTTATTTAATATGCATCTTAACCTCAAACTCATTGAGCAGTATCTCTTTCTGGGAAACAAGTGGAACAAACGAAACGCATATTTCTACAATGCCCCCTGGAAAGAGCAAAATCTGGAAAGCCTTGAAACTGCGGAAACCTGTTATCGTACCGCCCTCTACTACTGGAAAGTGGCGGTCGAATGGGCGGAAAAAGCCCAGGAACGGCGCTTTCGCTTTATCAACTTATCGAAAGTCCAATTCTGGGAGGACGAGGCTCTGCGGATGGAAACCGGAGCCCTGAACTATGAAAAGACCATCAACCGGGAACTGGCCTTGCTCCAAAAAATCAGGGAGAAGTTTCAAGCTATGGATGAGAACACGTATTAATACCGAGCCGGTCCGCTGCTTCTTTCGGATCTCCCTGTGTCCCCTGCCCCAATCACACCTGGCCGTACAGGAAAGCCGCGTCGCTATCGGTAAAGGGTTTACCGTAGAGGAATTCAAAGAGAAAACGGATATCCTCAGGGGCCATCTTCATAAAGTGGCAGCCAAAATAGGCAACCGAGTTATCCCTGTAACGCCGTACTATTTTAGCTTCCGCGTTAATGCTCCGCCGGGGGCTTTTAAGCCTTACCGTTAACGCGGTATCCGGCAGCAGCGATGAGGCAATTTTTGAATGGGGATAAGCAAAAAGCAGCCCGGAGACGCTGATGTCAATTACTTTCCCCCCAAAAGGTTCGTTTTTCAGCTTTCCCGGCTCAAAGTATCCGTTTATTTTGAGCGAATAGGCGAGTATCTTGGCAAACTGATACAGGGTATCAAGCATGTCGTAATTAAAGGGAAGTTTGTCGTCCTTATTAAGCCAAAGATGAATATAACCGATCACATATTCCTGAAATAGTATGGGAACCCACGCATCGGAAAAAATGCCCCTGTCGTGTTTTACCTTGATGAACCTGGCGCAGGCATCATCCATATAGTCCGGATTTACCCCGGTGCTTTCCAAATACCGCTTGAACATTTCCCCGGTGATAATCCGTTTCCGGGGATAGGGATCATCCGGGGGAAAAGATCCTGATGTAGATGGAAGAAACAGGGCCTTACCCGTCTCAGCCAAAATCCGCTCTTCGGCGCTGGTGGGTTTGACATCCTTAAAAATAACCAGCTTGTACCCGCTGGCATAGTCCTTGATCCAGTCGGCCATCTGTTCAATAAGCCCTGAAAGATCACGGAGATCATTTTTACGGAAAAAATCACCGATAGCCTCGGATTCGAATTCCATAATCCGGGGGAAAGAAAGATTATACCGGTCCCCCAAAAAGGTAAACTGTACCAGGAGTTCGCTGGGTATACTGATCCGTGAAAAAGAACGGTTCAGATTTTTGTACAGGGATTCCGGCACATTGCAGGTAATGAATTCATCTTTAATCAAATAGACTTCTACGGCAAACATGATCGACTGCCCGTGGTAGTCAAACATGAGATCCAGTTTGTTTCTGACTTTCAGCTTGTGGATCGGCCGGTCCACCCGGAATACCATTTCATTTTTGACGGGTTTGTCCAGAATGAGAATATAATCCATACGGTCTTTGAAGTATATGATGGAAATCTGTTCATCATACAGTACTTTGAGGATAAATTCTTTTTCTATCCGCTTTATCGGCGTTGCCATTGTCCTTACCCGGGCTCCTAAAAGAACCGTTCATAAGGTGAAAAATCAAAACGATGCTGAGTCTCTCTGTCCTCAGATTCCCGGCTCCGGGGTTCATCCAGGATCAGTTCCTCAAAAACCCAGACTCTCCGGGCCGGCGGTCTTGCCGCTTCCACGGCGCCTTCCGCTTCCCCAGTACCTTCTACCGGTGATGTTCCTTCCACCGCTTCCGGCGCGCCTTCCGCCACCGGGGGTTCCGATGGCTGTTCCTGCAGCCTGACGTACAGTTCTCCGGTTATTCCCTGCTCCCGCCCGACAAACCGGACCAGAAACGAAACCGCGCCGTCCGCTTCTTCCCTGCCGCTGCCAAGCCGGTAAGTCCGGGGGCTGATGACACTCAGCGCGGAGAGGTAACTTTCAAGCAATACCCGGTTCACGCCGGCGAAGCCTGCGGCGTTCATGTTTCCCCCGACTAAAGCTGCGGCTGTCTGCCGGGCAAACAAGTAGCCCTCCCTGGGGGCCTCGCCCTGCCCCAATGCCCCGATTACCGTATCAAAAGGATACCGGGGGGCCTCCCCCCGCTGGGGCCGCAGTAAGGCTTCGGGGATGGACCCCCGGGATATAGTAAGAGTCTCTTCATTTCCCGCCTGGGAATTCTGGGCGAAACTTATTCCTCCGATAAAAAAAAGAACCGGCGCGATGCTCCGGATCATTGAAAACCTGTTTATTTCCGGCCTCCCTATATAGTATCTGTCCACAAAATCGGTTGCTTTGCGGACAGGCCTTGCATTTATTCCCGTTTTGTACCAAAACGGTAGGCAAAACGCTTATTTTAAGGAAGTCTGTCCATAATGTGTCTACACTATGGACAGACTCTATGTAATTTTAGCATATTATCCGATATTGTTCCATCATGTGGGCAGGGCAATGTTTCTAAAATAATTGTTTTTAAAATAATTTTCAAAAAATTCTAATGCCATTGCGCATAACCTTACGACTGCATATGAACCGCTTATTTCCGGGGTTTGCCAAAAATCACGCAATTTCCTCCAGGGCGGGATCGCCGGGGACAAACGGCCTCGAATCCTTGCCGCCCCGGTCAAAACCGCGAGAGTATCCGGTCTCCGATTTTTAACCTGCTTGACACCATACTCTATGAGGTCGGCCTTAAGGCATTTTTCGAGTCTCCGGTAAAGTTTAAAAAATCAACAACCGCGCGGCAGAGCTCAGACCTCCGGTCCGGCGCGGTATGTTGTTCTCATAGGGTATTGGTCTCTGGTTTAATACCTTTATGACCGCGGCAGAGCCGCGGGGTATTAAACCCTCGCCACGAATAGAGTTGTTCGGAAACTTCAGTTTCTGAACAACCTCCGCTGAAAAACGGCAAAATTCGGTATAAATGTGAAGCATTTTACCGGATTTTGCGAGACTTGAGAGGGAACCAACCGGGTTTCCGAACAAGTCCAATGAGCGCTTGCGACCTGCTGCGTCATTGACATATTCAAATTCATGACATTAGTATCTAATTATAGAGGCTTTCTCAAAACTTCAGTTTTTGGGAAAGCAGCCTTAAATTCCGCAGTTTTGCGAGGCTTTAGCCTGAAAACTGCAAGGGCCAACGGCTCAAGCCCGTCCCATCGAACCGAAGGTTCGCACCATGCGCTTTAGCGCATAGTCAATTAGTTTTGGGACAGGCTCTATGGTAAGGAAAATAAAAATGCCGGAACAGTTTTCGCCCAACAGTATGCCCAAGTCGCCGGAGAATTCGTATTTTCTGGAACGGCCCCGGGTGGACGATATTCTGAGGAAAGCATTGAAAAGTCACGTAGTTACCGTAGTAGCCGGAGAGGGCTATGGGAAAACTTATGCGGTGCATTCCTTTCTGCAGAGGGATAATCGGAAGGTCATCTGGATGCAGGTATCGAAACGGGACAACCTGGGTCGGCGTTTCTGGGAAAATTATACCGGAGAAATAGCCCATCTGAACCTGGAGGCCGCCCGGCTCATTGCGAATGTGGGCTTCCCCGAATCGGGCCGGCAGCTTGACCGGTATATATCCTACATAAAAAATGAAATTATCAGTCATGAACGGTATGTATTAGTACTTGACGATTTTCATCTCCTTACCAATCCGACGATCCTGTCGTTTCTGGAGCAGGCTTTGTTCACGCCGGTTTCAAAAAATACTATGGTCCTTATCTCCAGAACCGAGCCGGCGATGAACATCGTCGGGTTTTTGGCTAAGGGGATTCTCTCCCAGGTTACCGTGGATGATCTCCGCTTTACCCGGGAGGAAACGGACGAATATTTCCGCCTTCACCGTATCCCCCTGGAGGAAGAGGAACTTATCCGGATCTACCGGGAGACCGAAGGCTGGGCCCTGGCCCTTGGCCTTATCCTCCATGAGATAAAAGCGGACCAGGCCGAAGGGACGGAGGAAACTGCGGTCAGACGTAATTGGGACAGAGTCATGCTGCCCATTAAAAAAATGGAAGAGAATATTTTTCGGTCCATGGAGGCGGACCTCCAAAAATTCCTCATCAAGCTTTCCCTCATTGAGCATTGGCCCCGGAATTTGCTGGAACGTCTTGAACCAGGGGGGAAGAGTATCACCGCCATGGAAAAGTTCAGTTCTGTGATCCGTTTTGACGCCTATCTCCACGGTTTCAGGATACATCACCTTTTTTTGGAGTTCCTCCGGGAAAAACAGCGGTATCTGTCTCGGGAAGAAATCCAGGATGTTTACAGTAAGGGCGCTCAGTGGTGTATTGAAAACAACCTCCCTACCGACGCGGCGGTGGACTACGAACGGGCTGGGGACTACAGAGGACTCACGATACTCATCGAATCCCTCCCTCGGACGCTGCCCCAGGCGGCTGCGTCCTTCCTGCTGGAAACGGCGGAGCGGATGCTCTCCGCCGGCGGTAAGGAAGCTGAAGATGGAGATATCCTTTTCCTGCGTTTTATCATCCGTTCTCAGCTTTTGATGTATCTTAATCGCTTTGAGGAATCCATAAAGCTATGCCGGGAGGTCATCTCCCTTTTCGATGCCCGGATGCCCTCTCCCCTGCGTTCCCGGATTCTCTCCGCCGCTTATAATAACCTGGGAACTTTAGGTATCCTTTCCTGTAAATACACCAAGGAGTATGACTTTACCCACTGGTTTGAAAAAGGATACCGGTACTATCTTGAAAATCCTGAGCCGGTCAGCGGGCAACTCAACCAATTCAACATCGACTCCTATGTGATTCTGGTCGGCTTTCCCGCGAAACCGGGGGAAATCGAGACTTTTATTGATGCCTGCGCCGGCGCCATACCCTATGCGTCGGGTTCTCTTAATGGGTATCTCTACGGTATTGATACCCTTGCCCGGGCGGAACTGGCCTATTACCGGGGAGATTTGGGCAAGGCGGAACAATTCGCCCGTCAGGCGGTCTTCCAGGGCCGGGAAAAAAACCAGTATGAAGTGGAAAATCGCGCTCTTTTCTATCTTATGAAGATCGCTATCCATTATGGGGATGTCGCAGGAATCCTGAAACTCGAAAAGCAGCTTAAAGTCATGCTTGAAAATCCGGACTATCTTAACCGTCATACGATCTATGATATCCTCATAGGGCGTTTTTACGCCCGCATCGGGTTGACCGAAGAGATAGCCTCCTGGCTCGGAACTGAAAATGAGGAGAGAGAATTAAACATCCTGTTCCGCGGTTTCGATAATCTGGTAAAGGCCCGGTGCTTATACAGTGAAAAAAACTATTTACAGGCGCTGCAAATTCTGGAAGATGAAAAACTCAGGGGTGATCCGGGTGTTTTTCTTCTGAGTTTTTTGGAAATGACCGCGCTTGAGGCGATAATCCGTTATCAGCTTGATGACCGGGAAGGCGCCTTCAGCGCCCTTACCAGAGCCTATAAAGCCGCCTCTCCTAATGGCCTGGATATGCCCTTTATCGAACTCGGGGAACCTCTGGATAACCTGGCGGGCGCCATTCTTAAGTCCCGAACAAAAGAAAACGGACGGAATCCCGACGGCGATGATTGGATTCCCCGGAATTGGCTCCACAGCATAGGGAAAAAAGCGTCGGCCTTTACGAAAAAGCTTTCTCTTGTGGAGGCCCAGTACTCAAGCCGGAATACCGCCGGGCGTCCGGCCTTTTCGGAACATGAACTGACCATATTAAGCGCGCTCTCCCAGGGCCGTACCAGTAAGGAAATCGCCGTAGACATGCATGTTTCCGTTAAAATGGCAAAGAGCGCCATACGGGCCCTTTACACTAAACTCGGGGCCGCTAACCGCGCGGGCGCCATACGCACCGCTGTGGCGAAGGGCCTTTTGCATTCACCGCCCAAAACGAAACCGTAGAGTCTATCTGCCGCTCAGGTGTACCAATAAAAGCCCTTCCGTCAGAGAAGGCCGACTTAGGGAGATTCTGTCTGTCCGCCGGGATTTCCGGGTTCGGCTGTAAAATATATACTTGGCAATATAGCTTTTCCAGTATATACTGATTATTAGATTATGGAGGAGTACGATGATTACCTCAAAAAAATTAACGGCTGAACGGCTCAAGAGATTGAAAGACTTTCCCGCCGTATTTAATGAGGGCGCCCTAAAAATGACTTCTGAGCGATTGGCCCGGATGAAGCCCGCTCACCTGGAATACTGGAAAGTTGAGCCGATTAAGGTTCCTCTTTCTATCAAAATTGACGCCGATGTGCTGGCCTGGTTCAAGGCGGGGGGGAAGGGGTATCAGACCCGTATGAACGCGATTCTGAGGGAAGCGATGCTGCATTCCCAAACAGGCTAGTTCATGGCAAAAGAACAAATCGCCCCCACGAAAAGTAACCTGCTGCGGGTCAGGGAACGGCTGGCCATAGCGGAAGAGGGTTACGATCTTTTGGAGCAGAAGCGGGAAATTCTGGTCATGGAGCTGATGCAGAAAGTGGAACAGGTCAAGCTGCTGGAGCGGGATCTGGACGCCCGGATCGCCTCGGCTTATCCCTGCCTCAAGCGGATGCTGGTAGTGGTAGGCCGGGAACGGGCGGAACGGCTGGCCCGGAATATCTCCTACCGCTTTGAACTGACGGAAAAGCAGGTTACGGCAGCGGGAATGAAGCTGCCGGGACTGGAAATTCGCCTTCCCGACGCGGAATTGAAATATTCTCCGGTGAATTCATTTGCCGAATGTGATGAAACCGTGTTAGAATTCTTTGAGTTGCTTAAAATATGTACCGAGTTGGCGGCAATCAGGACTATCGCCTGGAGGCTTGCCCGGGAGGTCCGCAAGACCCAGCGCCGGGTAAACGCCCTGGAAAAAATGGTCATTCCTACCGCCGTCGAAACCAAGGTATATATTGAATCGGCGCTGGAAGAGCGGGATAGGGATTCCTTCTTTACCAGTAAATTATTAAAAAGAAAAGGAGTTGCCGGCGCGGCTAAATGAAACCTCTCATTTCCAACATTGTAATAGTTATTACAGGATCGGACGCCTCCATTCTGGCGGCGAAGTACGCTATAGTTATGGCCAAGTCCTACCGTTGCCGGCTGACGGCAATCTATGTGGTGGACACGGCGACCATCAGGCAGCTTACCCTGAGCAAGATATTCATTCAGGAAGAAAGTACCGAATACGAAAAAAGCCTTGAGGCCAACGGCGAGCGTTATCTTTCTTTTGTGGAGGAACTTGCTCGGGCCAAGGGGGTCAAGATCGAGCGGGAGATACGCAAAGGCGCGGTATACACCGAGATCCTCACCGCCGCGGACGAGCGTAAGGCAGACCTCATCGTGCTGGGAGGCTGGGAAAAGGATCGTAGCGCCAGAGACATCATCAGCCACGCTCACAGGGAAATAATGGTGAGCGCCAAATGTTCGGTTCTCCTGGTCAAAGAATCGAACATCGATCAAATTTATAAACAGTCCTGACGCGGAAGATAAGGCAGGAAAGCGATATGCGAATAGCGATAATCAGCGCGCCCTCGATACGGAAAGCTCCGCCGGATTATATAAAGGCTTTGGCAAAGGGGATGGAATCCATGGGGCACCGGGCTGATCTTATCGATGCCTGGACCGGGGATGGTTTCCGCCTTCCCGGCTATGAATATATCGCCGTGGTTGCGGAGCCGGTTTCCGTTTTCTCCGGGAAAATCTCCGAAGCCGCAGCCAATATACTCTCCGTGGGGAGCGGCTTGGTGGGAAAGAAAAGCGCCGCCTTTGTGAAAAAAGGCAGTCTCTTTACCGGCCGGGCCCTTGCCAACCTGATGCGGATCATGGAAAAAGAAGGTATGACGATCAACTGGAGTGATATTCTGCTCAATTCCCCCCACGCCGAAGTCTTGGGTAAACGGATCGGCGCCTGAGCAGTTTAGAGAGATGTATACAATTTTCTATCTCTGCCTGATGAGGGGGACCCCGCCTTCTAATCAGGAATTCACCCGCTCCACGTATTCATTGGTCTCGGTATTCACCAGGATCTTTTCGCCCTGTTTGATAAACAGCGGTACCCGTACGGTCAGGCCCGTTTCGGTGGTAATCGGCTTGGTTGCGCCCGAAACGGTGTCACCCTTCACATAGTTCTCGCTTTCCGCGACGGTGAAAACCACCTTGTAGGGGATCTTGATGTCTATAACCTTCCCTTCCCAGATGGTTAGCTCGTAAGATTCCCCTTCTTTGAGGTAATATTTTTTATCCTCGTTTTCGGTGATAGGCACCTCATACTGCTCATATAATTCGCTGTCCATAAAATGATAATTATCCTGATCAGCGTACTGATACTGGCAGGAGTGGATATCCACCTCGGCATCTTCAACTTCCTGTTGGGTAGGGATGGTCAGAGTCAGCACCGCGCCGCCTTTAATGCTCTTCATTTTTATCCGGGCAATGGCGGTCCCCTTCCCGGGGTTGTGAAATTCCCGCTCTATCACCAGGTAGGGCTGCCCTTTCTGCAATAGACAGCTCCCCTTGACTATATCGCCACCTCGAATCATCAGAATCCTCACTTGGGTTTGATTAATAGAGTCGTTCGATAACTTCAGTTATCGAACAAATTCCTTATAAAAATATAATATAGCCATTTCCCGGCTTTTAGGGAAGTAGCCGTTATACCGCTAATAGTGTTTCCAACTCGTCCACCAGCCGCCCAAAGGCCTCGCAGGCGGCCCGCACCGGCCCGGGAGAACTCATGTCTACCCCCGCTACCTTGAGGGATTCGATGGGGAAGCGGGAACCGCCGGACTTGAGAAAGGCGAAGTAATCTTCACGCTCCCCCGAGCCGCCTGAAAGGACCCGTTCGGCCAATGCCAGAGCCGCCGAAATACCGGTGGCGTATTTGTACACGTAGAAAGCCCGGTAGAAATGGGGAATCCGCAGACCCTCAAGATCACTAGCCTCTTCCAGGACCATTTCAGGGCCGAAATATTTTGATAACAGTCCGCGGTATTCGGCCCGGAGTAGTTCTACCGTGAGCGGCTGGCCGCCTTCCTCAATTTCGTGGGTGATTTTTTCAAACTCGGCAAACATAGTCTGGCGGTACAATGTTGAAAGCAGATCGTCGGCCCGCTTGTTAACCAGATATAGCTTCATCTCCCGGCTCTCAGCGGTTTTTTCCAGGTAACGGAAGAGCAGTTCCTCGTTGAAAGTACTGGCCACCTCGGCCTCAAATATCGTGTAACTGTACTGCATGAAGGGGTTGGAGCGGACGGAGTACCAGGAGTGCATTGAGTGCCCGCCCTCGTGGGCCAGGGTGAATACGTCACGGACGCTGTCATCCTTGTAGTTCATCAGGATGTAAGGATCTCCTGAGTAGCTGCCCGCGGAAAAGGCGCCTGAGTGTTTGCCCTTATTCTCGTAACGGTCTGCCCAGCGGCCCAAAAGCCCTCCGCGCAGAGTGGAAACGTACTCTTCGCCCAACGGTTCCAGGGCCGCCGAGAGCAAGTCTACCGCCTCGTTCCAGCCGGTTTGTTTTTTCACCGCCGGGATCAGCGGAGCGTAGACATCGTAGTGCCGCAGTTCCGGCAGATTGAGCGCCCGTTTGCGCAGACTGTAGTAGCGGTGCAGGGCGCCGAGATTTTGGTTCACCGCAGCTACCAGGTTGTCATAGACCGCCTCGTCCACGTTGTCAGGGAATAGCGCCGCCGCCCGCGCCGAGGGATAGCCCCGTACCCTGGCCTTGATCACGTCCTGCTTGACCGAGCCTGAGTAGAGACTTGCCAGGGTGGTCTTATGGGCTTCGAATCGCTCATAGAAAGTCCGGTAAACCCGGCGGCGCAGCTCCCGGTCAGGATTTTCCATAAAGACCGCCCAGGTGGACTGTGAAAGGGGACGCTGCCCTTTCGCCGTATCGATAAGGCCGAAATCAAAATCAACGTTGGTAAGCACCGAAAAAGTGTCGCCGGGCGTGCTTTCTCCCTCGGTGTGAAGAGCGATGATCCGCTCTTCCTTGTCGCTGAGAATATAGGGCTTATAGCGCAGGGTCCTCTGCAGATAGATCTGGTAATCGGCGATCCGGGGATGGGCAAGGAAGGCCTCCATGTCCTCTGCGTTGACGGCGAGAATTTCAGGCCCTTCCCATGCGGCCGCGGCCTGGGCCTTTGCCACAGCCATGATGATTTTTCCGGTCATGGTCCGGGCCGTGCCCGCGCCCTCATCCTCGGACTGTCTGAGCTCGGCGTAGCAGGCCAGCCGCTCCTCGAGGATGTGAAATTGTTGAGAAAAATCCAGATAATCGGCGAGGCTTTGCGCCGATTTTCCCAGAGTACCCTGAAACGAAGGGAGCTTTTCCGCCAGCTTTTCATAGGACCTAAGCCTCTCATTCCAGGCCGCGTCATCGGCGAACAGCTTTGAAAGATCCCATGTGTCCCTTAGCGTGACTTCGGAACGGGCGGGAATACGGGTTTGGTTATGAGACATACATTACTCCTTTTTCGCCGGAGGCTCATTCGTGCTGAGATTTAATATCCCGCCCTTCAGGGCGAGATTGTTCATTTGCTCACAGCCGCCACAGCCGCGCCAAAGAGGCTGGCCTGTTCTACCGGTGAAATGATATAGGGCCGGGGTTTCCCCTTGACCATCATGAAATGCAGCCAGGACTCAAGGGAACGGCGCATACCCTTGTAGATAAGGTAGGTGGTTCCCTCCACCGCGATACGGACCGGCGCGTAAGGTTCACAGCCGGGATTCATCCGCTTAACAGCGGCGGCTAACACCGCCGCGGACAACAGGGCGCCCCGCTCGGTGATAATCGAAATGAGGTACTGTACCGAGGCTAGGGCGTCTCCCTCGTCAAGTCCAAAGAGTCCGCCCAAAGGGCCTTCCGCAGAGAGAGGGGCGCGGGCGAATTCATTGAGCGTTCTGGTTTCAAGATGCGGCATAGCGAGAAGTTCTTCACATTTGTTGAATTGGATCACTTTGTCTTTTACCGCCTGTTTCAGGATATGCAGGGTCAGCGGGCCCAGATAAGCTCCGGCGGCGGCTTTTTCCAGAGTATAGTCGCCGGGATGCTTGGTGGTGTTGTCATACTCCTGATCAAGCTGGCCCCGGTGACGGATCTTGAAAGTACCGGTTTCACATACCACAATTTGAGGAGCGGTTTTGGATTCAAAGCCGATTTTAGGGATGTTTGTCTCGGGATAAGCGGTGTTGAATCCGGTACCCAGGATGAAGCCGATCACCGGCCCGCCCGTGAAACCGTAGGCGTTCCTGGTCCGCACCGCCTCGCCGTCCGCGGGAATAGACGCGATGCCGGAAAGCAGAGTCGCTACCGTATCATTCAGCATTACAATGGGGCCGGTGTACTTGTGGCCCTGACGAGCCAGGGCCTCCCGCAGGCCCGCGCCGATCGTTTTTCCGATTACATCCGGGGCATCCACCTCTTTACTGAAAGCCATCAGAATTCCATCGGCATCGGAAGTGATGTTCATGGGGTAGGAAAAGGTGAACCCGATCCCCGCGATACCGGAAGCGCCGGAAAGCAGCGGCACAGCGGTACCGGCAATCTGATCAAAAAACTCCCCGGCGCTCACCCTGCCCCTCGTGCCGGGCATGGGGACTTTCCTGGTCCCTTCCGCCACGGCGTTACCCTGCTCGTCAAAATGCACCAGGCTGACCCGGAGGTTAGTTCCTCCCGCGTCCAAGGCGAGCACGGTTTTTCCCTGCGGAACCCGCGATACCGGGGTTATATAAGAAGGGATCATAGGCAGGCTTGAACTTTGCCCCCTAAGCCCCCGCTCCATGTCGATGAGCACATCCTTAACCAGGGCCAGCGGCTCCCAGTTGTCATAATGAAACCCGTAATACCGGGCAAACTCCGATAATTCCTCAGGATTAAAAGACAATCCCATTACACTCCCCTTAAAAAGCGGCGGTATCGCCGCTTACGTTTTAAATCTAAGGTTGTTGTTCCAAAACTGAAGTTTTGGAACAGCCTCAATCAATAATTATACGGCAAAAAGGATTTTTTTGAAAGAACGTACCCGGTTAGCACCAGGGCGAGTGCATTAAAAAAGAGGTAAAGAAGGGATAAAAAAGCCGAAAAAGGTGAGATTGGAGGCACTCATGATCCCCGAAACTATACCGCCCATAATCGACTTTTTTAACGACATCAAAGATCCACGGATCGAGAGGAAGAAATGCTATCCCCTCATCGAAGTTATCGTCATCACCCTTTTGGCCGTCATGGCCTTCGCCAAAGGGTGGGAAGACATCGAGTTGTACGGAAAAACCAAAGAAGCCTGGCTGAAACAGTTTCTCCCCTTGAAAAATGGCATTCCCCGGCACGATGTATACCGGCGTGTATTTAACCGGCTGGACCCCCGGGAGATCGAACGCTGTTTTATGGCCTGGGTACGGGCGATAAAACGAGACAAGGAACGAGAAGTCATCGCCATAGACGGGAAGACCGTCCGGGGAAGCTTCAATAGCCGGCAGGAAAGTAAAGCTATCCATCTGGTGAGCGCCTGGGCTACCGAAAACCGGTTGGTATTTGCCCAAGTAAAAACCGAGGAAAAGAGTAATGAAATCACCGCGATACCGACCTTGCTGGAGATGCTAGCTCTCAAGGGGTGTATCGTGACCATAGACGCCATGGGCTGTCAATATAACATAGCTAATCAGATAGTCAACGCGGGAGCCGATTACGTGCTCTCCCTCAAAAAGAATCAGGAAACGCTCTATAACGATGTTAAAACGTACTTTGAAGGCGTTGATTTTGGCCGCCCGGACCCCCCGATTAAGACCAGCAGTGCCTTTGAGGTCGATCACGGGCGGCTGGAACGGCGGAACCATGCCGTAACCGATGATATTTCCTGGTTAGTTGCCGGTCATCCGGCCTGGAGTACTATCAAATCCATAGGCGTGGTTGAATCCATCCGTACGGTCGGCGAGACGGCCACCACCGAATCGCGTTATTATATTTCAAGCCTCCCCGCCGACCCGGTCATGTTTGGTTCAAGCGTCCGTGCCCACTGGGGTATCGAGAATTCCCTCCATTATGTTCTTGATGTTGCGTTTGGCGAGGATGCCTGTCGGATAAAAAGCGGCAATGCGCCTGAGAATATAGCGTTTATCCGTAAAATCGCGCTTTCCCTGGCACGATCCGATACCCGTTCAAAAAGAAGCATCGCCAGTAGAATCAAACAGATGGCCTGGTCCGATCACTACCTTGAGCAATTGTTATTCCAATCCGGATTTGTCGATCAAACGGAGGCTTCCACGTCTATTCCCTAAGAATTTTTAATGCGCTCGCCCTG
>JAISBR010000151.1 GCA_031266095.1 Treponema sp.
GGAAACAACAAGGGAGTATCTCGGTCTACATTGACAAATCGTGCACTCATGAGGTGATTCTACCTGACTTTATTGGTTTTGACGATCCCGCAGGGAGAAGTGCAACAGGCTCCTAGGCGGGGCGTACCCTATATCGACGGCTCCGCAGTGCTGTCGGCGGACGGTCGTGAACTCACGCTTTTCCTTATCAACCGATCGATGGAACGGGATATGCCTGGCGAGTTGTCCATAGCCGGTGTAAAACCGTCTGTCATCGAATGGGTGTCGCTCTGCGGCTGCGACCCCTCCGCCGTCAATGCGGTTCATGACGCCCCATTCCAACCAAGACCGATGCGGGACGCGGCGGCGTGCAACACAACTGTCTCTTTTGCGCTGCCAAAATTTTCATGGAATATGCTTCGCCTTTCACTTAAGCCTCACGAATAACCTGGCCGCTATCCCGCTGCATATTGTATTTGTGCATCATTTAGTGTACTTTATGAAACGATGTTGATTATAACGGACAATCCTTATGCAGCGCTGTGACTGGTGCGCCGGGTCCGAACTTTACCAGAACTACCATGACACCGAATGGGGCGTTCCGGTATTTGACGATCGCAGGCATTTTGAATTTTTGGTGCTCGAATCCGCCCAGGCGGGCTTAAGCTGGATAACAATCTTGAAAAAACGGGAGAATTACCGCCGGGCCTATGACGGCTTTGATCCGGAAAAAGTGGCCCGTTACGGGGAACGAAAAAAGGCGCGGCTCCTCTCCGATTCGGGAATAGTCCGCAACCGTCTTAAAATTGAGGCGTCCATAAATAACGCCAAACAATTTTTACAGGTTCAAAAAGAATTCGGCGGTTTTTCCACCTATATCTGGGGCTTCACCAAGGGCAGGCAAATTACCGGCAAATGGAAAACCCTCGCGGAACTGCCGGACCGAACAGAACTCTCAGATCGGATCTCCGCAGACATGAAAAACCGGGGCTTCCGCTTCCTGGGCAGCATTATTATGTATTCCCATTTACAGGCCACCGGTATCGTGAACGATCATCTTACCGGCTGTTTCCGCTACCAGGAAATTAACCAGCTCAAGAACCCGCTTGCGCGGAGAGACGGAGCGGGCGGGGTATAAGCCCGCCGCGAATCAAGCGATATCCGCCTATACCAGAGTCCGGGCAATCCGCACAATGTCCGCGAAGACCCCTCCGGCGGTAACTTGGGCGCCTGCGCCGGGGCCTTTGATCACCATCGGAAGTTTAGAGTAACGATCGGTAGTGATAACCACGATGTTTTCGCTGTCCACGAGGGAACGGAAAGGGCTGCCTGCCGGCTCGGATTCGAGGGAAAGTTTCGCGGCGCCTTCCTCAATAACCGCCACATAACGCAGTACCATGTCTTTTTCAGCGGCCTTGGCCCTGCGCTTTTCAAAATCCGGATCGGATTTTTCAAGCTCTTTGAAAAAAGAGTCCACGTCTTTAGCTTTGAAACAGGCCGCCGGCAGAATCGGTTCTATGTCCACATTAGAGAACTCCAGGGACAAGCCGCATTCCCGGGCAAGGATCAAGGCCTTACGGGCCGCATCCATAGCGTTGAGATCGTCTCTGGGGTCAGGCTCGGTGTAGCCTTTTGCCTTGGCCTCCCGCAACAGGGCTGAAAACGGCTTTGAACCGTCGAAATTGTTGAAGATGTAACTCAAAGTGCCGGATAACACCGCATCGATACGGCGTACCCGGTCTCCGGAGAGGAAGAGGTCCCGCAGTGTAGAAATGACCGGCAGGCCGGCGCAGACCGTGGTCTCGTACAGATAGGGGATGCCCCGCTCCCGCGAATAGGAAGTAAGTCTCTGGTAGTACTCCAGAGAACCCGCGTTGGCTCGTTTATTGGGCGTCACTATGGGAATGGATTGCTGAATGATTTCCCCATAGGCGGCAGAAACGTCGTTACTGGCGGTACAATCGCAGAAACAGGTATTGGGAAGATTGAGGGAAATCATCTTTTCGATAAAGCCCGCAAGATTGAGAGGCTCTACGGTGATATCGGCGTCGGACTTACCCGGCGCGCCGTCGCTTAAGAAGGTCTTGACCTTTTGGGGGACCAGCCCTTCCCGGCGGAAGATCATGCGCCGGGAATTGGCCACGCCGACCAGGTTGATCCTGATCTTGTCCTTATCGGCCAGGATTTCCCGATGCCCGGCGATCTGATCCAGCAGGGTACCGCCGATAAGGCCGGTCCCCATGAGGAAGAGGTTCACCGAACGGACCCCGGCAAGGAAAAATGCCTCATGCACGGCGTTCAGGGCTTTCCCCTCATCCTGACGGGAAATGACTGCGGAGATGTTAAGCTCCGAAGAACCCTGGGCGATAGCGACCACGTTGACCCCGTTCCGGCCCAGGGCGTGAAAGAATTTGCCTGAATTACCGGAAGTATGCTTCATCCGGCAACCTACCACGGCGATTATCGAAAGGTCCTTCTCGGCTATCGGTTTCTCGATGGCGCCTGAACGGATCTCCTGTTCAAACTCCTCTTCAAGGACGGCCCGGGCCCGGCTGTCCTCGTCGGGAAGTACCGCGAAACAGATCGAATATTCACTGGAACTCTGGGTGATGAGGATAACGCTGATCCCTTTACGGGCCAGAGCGCTAAATACCCTGGCGGAAAAGCCGGCGACCCCCACCATGCCGGATCCCTGAATACGCACCAGCGCTATGTGGTTTATGGAACTGATCCCCCTGATGGGGTACTTCGCGGCGGCGGCGGTGGTGACAATCCGGGTTCCCTCGCAGACGGGGTTAAAGGTGTTCCGGATACTGATAGGGATATCCTGTTCAAGGGCGGGCTTGACCGAAGGCGGAAACAGCACTTTGGCGCCGAAATGGGAGATTTCCATGGCCTCTGCATAGGACATTTCATCGATTCTGAAGGCGGTCTTTACGAGCCTGGGATCGGCGGTCAAAATCCCGTCCACATCGGTCCATATCTCTACTTTCCGTACCTTCAGGGCCGCGCCGAAAATAGCCGCGGTCAGGTCCGAACCGCCCCTGCCCAGGGTAGTCGTCTGGCCTCCTTTGGTTGATCCGATAAAGCCGGTTACCACCTGGAGCGGCGTTTTCTTTTTGTGTGAACGCCCAAAATAAGCGCAGATATTGGCGAAGCTCTCCTCAGGGAGATATCGGGCGTTCCCGAAACGGTCATTAGTTTTTATGAGAAGCCGGGCGTCCAGGTAGTCCGCCGCTATGCCGGCGGCGGTAAAAATATGGACCAGAAGTCCCGCAGAAAGCCGTTCCCCAAAACTCATGACCAGGTCCATAGTCCTCTCCGAAAGCTCCCCGAGCAAGGCGATACCGTCCAGAATGCGGCTCAGTTCCCGCAGGGCGTTTTGAATAGCCACAGCGGCCTGTTTGCGTTCCTCTCCCTTAAGAAAGGCCGCGGCGGCGTCCTTATGCCGCTTTTCCAGGTCCCGGACCAGGCTTGTATAGGAAGAATCACCGGCAGCCGCCCTGCGGGCCATACCAATGAGGGTGTCGGTTACACCGGAAAAGGCGGAAACCACCACCACCGGGGTTTTCCCGGCATGATCCTTGTCTTTCAAAATAACGATGATCCGGCCTATTGCGGAGGGGCTTCCCACCGAACTGCCGCCAAATTTAAGTACAATCATAAAAATTCTCCAAATATTGAGCAGATGGTACTATATTTTATTTTTAATTTGTAGTACTATATTATAATGACGCCAACAGATATTCAGGATACTATATACAAATGACTGGTATCGCAATTATTTTTTCAGCCTCCGTCTTTTTTTCTGTCGTTGCGGTGGGCTTGATTCTCAGGCTGTCCCATAAAAAGTCCTGGTATGATCATACCGGTGAACGCAAAATACACAATGGTCATGTTCCCCGCCTGGGGGGTATCGGTTTTGCCCTGGTTTTTATAATTATCGCCGCCATTATCAGTTTTTCCACAAGGAAAGTTGAATATACTTTTCGTTTTCTGCCTTGCCTCAGCGCTTTGATCATCACTTTGGTTTACGGAGTTTGGGATGATTTTCGTCCCCTGCTGTCCTGGCACAAACTCTTGTTACAGTTTATCGGGGCGCTCTGCATTATCTTCTCCGGCTTTACCTTCAGACGGATTGTCTATTTTGACGCAGGGCTGTTTTCTAATCTGGGCTGGCTGGCCTACCCGATTACCTGCCTCTGGCTGGTTGGTTTAGCCAATGCAATTAACTTTATTGACGGTGTTGACGGGCTGGCAGGGGGTTTATCGGCGATTATCGCTGTTTTCTTTGCCCTCATCTTCTTCTCCTATGCCGAAACCCCCTCGGCGGAGCTGTTTTGTATCTGCCTCACCGGGGTAACGCTGGGATTTCTGGTTTTCAACCTGCCGCTTCCCAAGGCAAAAATATTTATGGGTGACTCAGGCAGCCAATTTCTGGGCTTTGCGCTGGCCATGCTGCCGTTGCTGGAAGAACATGACACCATAGCGGCGCTGCCGGTTCCTTATGCGGCGGCGCTCCTCGCGATTCCTATTTTTGACATCATCGCTGCGGTCTGGCGCCGTCTTCGGGACGGTAGAAGGCTCGACAGTCCCGATACGGCCCACATTCACCATAAATTAATGAATATCGGTCTCAGCGCCAGGGGAGTAGACGCCGTACTGTACGGATTACAAATACTCCTGGGTATTCTGGTATATATCTCGATACAGCTTCCTGGGATACTTTCCCTTGGCGTACTTGGGATTGCCTATGTAGTTGCCATCGTTTTTTTTGCCGTAATCCACTTCTGGAACCGGAAAGTCCTATCAAAAGGCAGGGAAGAAGGCCGCTTGCTGACTTCAACGGAATAAGCCATGGTCTCCAGGGATTCCTTCGAAACCCGCCATTATTTCGACTGGGCCGCTACCGGTATACCGGATCCGTCTTCCGTCAAAGCGCCTTTTGGGAATCCTTCCTCAGCCCACCAGGAAGGCCGGGCAGCCAGGGAAGCCCTGGAAGATGCCCGCGCCCGCTCCGCCGCTGTTCTGGGAGTAGCGCCTGAAACGCTCTACTTTACATCCGGCGGTACCGAGTCCAACTGTATCGCGCTATACTCAATCCTGCTGCGCCGGGGCGGCGGACGGCTTATCGCGTCGGCGGCGGAACATCCCTCTATCCGGGAAAACCTGGAAATTCTTGAACGGCTGGGGAAACCGATCGGCCGCCTGCCGGTGGATTCTGCAGGAAGAGTCAGCCCGGATCTTTTCTCAAAAACACTGGGAAAGTATGGCGATGTCCGCTTTGCCGCCATTATGGCGGTTAACAATGAAACCGGCGCCATCAGCGATATGCCCGCCCTGCGGGATATTGCGCGTGAAGCAGAGCGCAGACACGGCGGTCCGCCTATTCATCTCCACTGCGATCTGGTGCAGGCTGCAGGCAAAGTACCAGTGGATATCGCGGGATGGGATATCGACTCGGCGTCATTGAGCGCCCACAAAATCGGCGGGCCGAGGGGCATTGGCCTTTTATATCTGCGTCGCCCCTTGGAAGTCCTCTATGCGGGCGGCGGACAGGAAAGAAAAATCCGGCCTGGTACGGAAAACATCGCCGGCGCGCTGGATCTTGCCGCCTGCCTTGAAAACCACTCCTCAGCTGAACAAGTCCGGCTGGAACTTGAGCGGGCCAGCCGCCGTTGGGAACGGCTCATCAACGGCCTCAAAGCGATTGAACGCTGCGTTCTTTTACCTGAGGAGCGGAGAATCAATGACAAAACATTTTCACCCTACATTTTACAGGCGGCTTTCAAAGATATCCCCGGAGAGGTAATGGTCCGGGCTTTAGACGATCTGGGCTTCGCGGTTTCCACCGGCTCGGCCTGTTCCTCCACCTCGCCGGATCGGCCGGTCCTGGCGGCCATGGGTATCACGGAAAAACTGAGCCTTGAGGGAATCCGTGTTTCTCAAGGCTGGTCAAGTTCCGGTGAGGAAATAGAACTGCTCCTTGACGCCATAGCGGAGGTTTTGAAATTCCTGTAAATATCTACCTGTTGAAACCGGGGGAGCTTAGCCTGAAAGGTGGAAACCGCAAAATCTTTGAGGGAGTTTTGAAACGCAATCTGCTGCGGATGCTGGGAGCCTCTCAGCCGGGCTTGTCCGGGCCGGGTGCGCCCAAACCAAAAATCAGGATTGAAATAACCAACGGCCGGTTTTTTGTTCACTGTGACGATGGGGATTGCGCCCTGGTAGAAGGCGTCCTGTCCCGGCTTATGGGAATCTCAGGCTGGGCCAGGACCGGCAGTTACGCAAAAACCGTGGAAGCGGTACTGCGCGCCTGCGTTGAAGAGGGGAAAAAACTCTTTGAGCAGGGCCTGAGCAGTTTCAAGATTGAGGCCCGCAGAACCGATAAGAGCTTTCCCCTGGATTCATACGGGCTGCGAAGCGAGGGGGGTAAAGCGATCCTGGACGCCGTACCGGGCCTGAAAGTCGATGTTCACAATCCGGAAGGCCTAATCCGGGTAGAGATTCGAGAGAAAGCCTATGTTTACAGTAATTCCCGAAAGGGTCTGGGTGGCCTGCCGGTGGGAACTGCCGGACGGGGTATCCTGCTCCTGTCAGGCGGGATCGATTCTCCGGTGGCGGGTTTTCTCATGGCGTCCCGGGGCATGGGCATCGACGCAGTATACTTTCACGCCTACCCCTATACCTCCCCTGAGGCCCGGCAAAAGGTGATCCGTCTCGCGGAAATCGTAGGCGCTTACTGTATGGGAATCCGTCTGCATATCGCCGGCTTCACCAAAATACAGGCGCGGATAAAAGAGCGCGTACCCTTGGCCTGGACCACCGTACTGTTGCGTATGGCCATGGTAGACTGCGCCGAAAAGCTGGCGCTGAGCATAAAAGGCAAATGTCTCATCACCGGGGAAAGCCTCTCCCAGGTGGCAAGCCAGACCATCGAAAACTTGAGCTGCACCCAGGCCGGGATAGGGCTGCCGATACTGCGCCCGCTCATCGGCGCCGGTAAAGAAAGCATCATCAAAATGGCCGAACAGATCGGTACCTATGAGACCTCAATACTGCCCTACGAGGACTGCTGCATCCTGTTCAGTCCCCCCCACCCTATCCTGCGCGGCGATCCACTGGAGGCATCGGCATTATACGAATCCCTGGAACTGAAAGAATTAATTGAGGAGGCATTGCGGAACCGTGAGACCATTAAATGCGGATTTTATTGACGCGGCTTATGGAAGGCACGCTCCTGGGTTAAGACACGGTATAGAGTAAGATAAGCATGAAAGAAGGTAAAACACCCGTTAAACTGAGGACAAATTGTGCGATAACCAACCGGGTTATCGCACAAGTCCAACATCGTTCCGGCAGCTACTCATGGCTCGGGTTTTTCCGAACCTTCTCGATTGCCTGAGCCACCGCCTGCTGGATGCTGTCGGCGTATGCGCGTTCGTTTGCCGCTTGGGCGGCGTAGAGTGTCCCCAACAGGGAAAACCGGTACAGGGGCTTAACCACATTCAACGCGCTCGCGGCCATGTCAACCACACACTCGTTGCAGCGGCAGACCTCCGCCGGCTGGGCTTCAAGCTGTTTTTCGAGTTCATGCAGAACCATCTGTTCCGCTTCATTCTTCAAGAGTTCAAAATCGTAAATATCCGCAAACGCCATACCGCCTCCCTGCGAAGGGAATATCCAAACATCCGCGCTTGTTCCAAACCCGGCATTTTGGAACAGCCTCGTCCGTTTTAGTATACCTTTCACCCTATATCAGTATAATGAAATCGCCAGGGGTTTTCAATTTATTAATGCTCCCTGCTGAGCGGAAAAAACTTGGCGAATTTGGATTGCAGTTCAAGTTTTACGGTACCCACCGGACCGTTCCGCTGTTTGGCGATGATAAGGTCGGTGGGTATAACGTCACTCGGAGCGTGTTCTTCTTCTTCCTTATCTTTTTTCTTTTTGGACTGTTCCCGGTGTAGAAAGAGCACCAGATCCGCGTCCTGTTCAATGGAGCCGGAATCTCTAAGGTTCGCCAGGGTGGGCACTTCCCATTGGGCCTCACGGTTAAGCTGGCAGAGGACAACCACCGGAATGCCAATCTCTCTGGCGAGGCTCTTTAAGGAGCGGGAAATCTCGGATATCTGTTCGTAACGGGGGAGTGCGTTGTTCTCATGGCCTACGAGGCCCAGATAATCGATAAATAGTATCTCGATCCGCTGCTGCGCCCGGAGTTTTCTCGCCTGGGAGCGGAGATCCAGGAGTTTCATGTTGGGCATATCCACGATATAGAGGGGCGCCTCGTACATTTTCCCCGCGATGGTGAGTATTTTCTGAAAATCGCTGGGGGCCAGAAAACCGCTCCGCAATTTGTTACCTTCCACCATGGCCTCACTGGATATAAGGCGCTGTGTCAGGGCTATATCGGACATTTCCAGAGAGAAAAAGGCGGAGGGGATTTTTTGGGTAAAGGCGATATACGACGCCATATTAAGGGCAAGGGCGGTTTTTCCCACCGAAGGCCGGGCGCCGATGACAATAAAATCGGAAGGCTGGAAACCGGAAGTCATCTGATCCAAGCGTTCAAATCCGGTGGGAGTGCCGGTGAGGGGCTGCTTCGATTTATAAACCTTGTCAATGATATCTATGGTATCATGCAGCACTTCCCCGATTTTGCGGAACGAAAAAGCCTGGCGGTTATCGCTTAAATCAAAAATACTCTGCTGTACTTCTTCCAGCACTTCCCGGGATTCTTTTGATTCATCGTATACCTTAACGCCAATCTGCGAGGCTACCTTGAGCAGAGCCCGTCTGAGAGAATAGTTCCGCACCGATTGCGCATAATAGTCGATATTCGCACTGGAGGGAATCACCGTTGTCAGGGAAGACACATAGGCGGCGCCCCCGGCCTCGTCGAGTTTACCGAGCTGTTTGAGTTCCTGTACAACGGTCTGGATGTCGGCGCGGAGGCCTTTTTCATCAAGGCTTAGGACTGCCTCGAATATCCGCTGATTCGCCCTGGAATAAAAATCCCCCGCCGCCAAGTGCTGCTGTATCGCCGCATCCACCGCATCAGCGTCCTGCAACAGACTGCCGAGGGCAGCGCGCTCAACCTCGTCATCGTGGGGAGGGGTTTTATCTCTTGTTTGGGCCATGGCGTATCAGACGGAAATTTATTCCGACGGTGCGGAATCAGGCGGCGCTTCCCCGTCGTTTCCGGTAACGCTCCCGGGGACACTCTCCCCCGCCCCGCTTTTCAAAGCGGCATCCGGTTCGGCGGCTTCAGCGGGACCCGCGCCGGCTGAATCGGCGGAGGAAGCCGGCTCGGCGGCCTCAACGGCGCCTGCGGCGGAATCCACCGGAGTCCCGGCCTCTCCACGAGCTTCGTCCCTGCGGCGGCGGTTAGGCCGGACCGGCGCGTGGGGCGTTTCGGTTTTCAGTGCCTGGCCAAGAATGGTGATCTGGATTTCCGCCGAGGAATTTTCATAGAGCTTAACAACGGCCTTATACTTCCCCACGCTCTTGAAACTGTTTCCCGCCAATTCAATCCGTTTCCGTTCAATCTGAAAGCCTTGCTTGGCAAGCTCGTCGGCCAGGGTCTGGCTGGTAACAGCGCCATAGAGTTTGCCGTTCGCACCGGCCGGCATAGTGACGGAAAGTTCCAGGCTTTCCAGCCTTTCTTTAAGCCCCTGGCTGTCCTGCCGTTTTTGCGCCTTCCGGGTCTCTATCTCTTCCTTACGGGCCTCAAAGAGCTTCTCCGTTTTGGGTGTAAAGGGAAGAGCTATTCCCCTGGGAAACAGATAATTCCGGGCGTAGCCCCTGGCAACGTCCTTTACATCCCCCTCCTCACCGAGGGTAGACAGATCCTTATTCAAAATAACCTTCATAACCAAGCTCCCCGGAGAAACAGTACATTTCTCCCAATTGTAGTTACAGCCATCCAATACGGCGGCTTGTGCGGACAAAGAAAGCGAACACGCCGCTTTCACAACCCCGGAGTAGAGGCCGGACCATCTTGTTTTGGCGCCCGCAAGGGCAGCCAATTTTCAGCAATCCCCAAAACAATCAACAATCCCAGGGCCACCGTATTAATGCCGGGACTGAAAACCACCACGATAATCAGTATATTGCACAGCAGCCGCATTAAGGGCGGCATAGGCCGGCGGGTAAGGGTATAGAGCGCTATGCCTCCGCCCTGAGCCAGAAACAATATAGCGCACAGGATCAATACATTCCACGCTATAATTTCCGGAATCTCCGCTTGTACGATTTTCCCAAGCAGAACGGCTGCCAGGGACAGGGACAACACCCAAATGGTATTGACCGGAACATGAAAACCACTCAGACTCCGGGTGGATCTACGGCGGCGGAAAATCCAGGCCAGACTCAGGGATACCTGCCTATTTATGAAAAGCAGTAAAAAAATGGCGGCCAGGGCGCCGCCCCGCAGGGCGACGACGGTAATCGCTTCCACTATTTTTTCGGGAGTCAGCAGATGCTCCAGGAAGGAACGCCTGACCGCGTCGGCCCCGGAAGAAGATATATATACCGAGGAAAGCAGTTCCGCCTGGGATTGTATCAGGGCGGTAAAACCGGCGCTAGTCCGGGTGACATAACCGACAAGCAGAAAAACCCCGGCCCCCAAGACAGACCCTGCAATGAACCGGTACATGGTACGAATACGGGAGAAAGTCAGACTATTTCCGTTTATCCCGCCGGCCATGATCCAGGTGAAACCCAAAGCCATTACCGTAAAATGCAGAATATCAAGTCCAAAACCGGTGAGGCCGGTATGGTAATACAGGCTAAAGCCCAGGGAAAACACCCCGTTCAGGATCGCCGCCAAGACGAAGGTACACCACGCCGCCGCCGGATTATAAGCCGCTGCGGAATAACCCAGGGGAACGAGAAATAAGAATGAAAGAAAACCGGTCCGCATTAAGACGATGCTCAGGGTTGCGCAGATGAGCATGGGAACAAGCACTGTCCGCAGGTTAAAATCAGCGGGATCAGCGGAGTATACCGGGCGCATGGCGGAAAACCGTTCTTATTCGGCGACAAAAGGAAGCAGCGCGATACTTCTGGCTTGTTTTATCGCCACCGCTAGGGCCCGCTGGTGCTTTGCGCACGTACCGGTGATACGGCGGGGAAGTATCTTCCCGCGCTCCGTGATGAAACGGCGCAGGGTATCGGCATCTTTGTAATCAATTTTCAGTTTTTGAACACAGAATTTACACACTTTCTTTTTGAAAAAGACTTTACCTTTACCACCCCGGCCCATCCGGTCTTCACCGTCCCGGCCGTCCATCTGCGTATCCACTCCCCGATCCTGCCGGGAAGGACGTTCACTATCCGTATATTTTTCATCAGACATATAAAACCTCCTTAGTTAAAATCATCCCCTCACCAGGGAAGAGCCAAATCAGCTTAAAACGGAATATCATCGGCAAAGCCGTCACCACCGGGCGCGCCGCTGTACGGAGGCACACCCCCTTCCGAAGCCGCAGAATTTTGCCCCTGCCCGTTCTGCCGTTCCTGGGCGCCGCCATACACGCCGGCGTTAGCCGAACCGCCCGGCCCGCCGCCGAGTAATTGCAAATAACCGGCCACGATCTCAACTTTGGAACGATTCTGACCGTCCTGCTGCCAGCGGTCCTGGCGAAGTTCGCCGTCAACACCCACCATTTTTCCCTTTACCAAATACTGGTTGAGGGATTCACCCTGCCGGCCCCATAGTACGATATCGAAAAAATTCGCTTCGTCTTCCCACTGATCTCCGTTTTTCCGGCGGCGGTTCACCGCGATGGAAAATTTACAAACTGCCTGACCATTGGCCGTATATTTAAGTTCCGCGTCCCTGGTCAGCCGTCCAATCAGAACCACATGGTTTAGATCAGCCATGGCCTACTCCTCAATTCGTACAAAAAGATACTTGAGGAGATTGGCGTTAAGTTTGAATATCCGATCCAAGTTGGTGATTTTCGCCGGGTCGGCCGCTATGGTGAACAGTACGTACTTTCCCCGTTTTCTCTTTTTAATCTCATAGGCGAGATCCCGGTCACCGATTTCATCGGTTTTCTCGATCTCTACTCCGTTGGAGGCAAAGTCGGCGAGCAGCCGCTCCCGTCCTTCCTTGTGCTGGTCTTCTTCCAGAGGGAAGATGACCGTCAGCTCATATCGTCGCATAGGTCCTCCTTATGGACTTTGAGTTTGCGAGGCTTTGCAAACCCTTTGGCTTTGGGCGCCGGTTTAACCGGCCCTCCGCTTGGCCCGCCAGAGAGACGGGCAAAGAGGTATGATTGTTCAAGAGTAGCAGGAAAGCAAAAAAATGGCAAGCGGCTCTGCGCCAAGGGCAGGACAACTTCTTTCTCGGGGCATTTAGGCAGCCATGATAAAGTCCCGAACCGAAGCACCCTATCTCCCGCTTTCTTCCTTAACCTTAAGCGTTACTATCTCTCGGGCATTGCCCTCATTCCACCTCATCCCCGCCTGTTTGCACCGTTTTTGTACCACGCTTTTGTTCCCGCTCTCTATCGGCCAGTATAGCATGCTTTCCCTTTTTGCCCCGAAAAAAAATTGCACCCGCCGAGGCTATCCGTTCAAGCATTTCTGAATAATTGCTGATGTCCCATTGAAAATTCTTGACAAACATGTTAATCAAATGTAACAATATGTTAATGCGGGCTAATTATCCGGAAGCCGGATTTTGTGAACGACCTCCGGGAAACAAGGCGCAGGGTTTATAGATATGAAAATTATACTCAAAGGGAAAGCCGGGCTGTGTCTCAGCGCCCGGAAGAAATAAGGAGGAAGCATAATGCAAAACACGGGTTCTGCGGCAAGAACGGAGACCGGGAAAAGACAAGAGGCGAGTGCTGCGGCCGGTTCCCGCAAGACGGGTATGGCGCGGCTTCGGGAACTGGCATTACGGAAGAAGTTCCTGGTTATCACGTCCTGCCTGTTGTCGGTAATCAGCGTGGCGGTATCGTTCAGCCCCTTTATTGCCGTCTATTACCTTATTCGGGAACTGGTGATCCACTTCGTTGATTTAGGGGGTCTTGATGCGGCGCACATGATCCGTCTCGGCTGGCTTGCCGCGGGCGGGGCCGTTGCGGCAATCCTGCTCAACTTTGCCGCGCTTATGTGTTCCCATTTGGCGGCCTTTACCACCCTCTACCATCTCAAACTGGAATTTACCCGGCATATCGCCGCCTTGCCCCTGGGCTTCCACACCGCCAATTCCACGGGAAAACTGCGGAAGGTAGTAGACGAGAATATTGAAAAACTCGAGGGGTTTATCGCCCATCAGCTTCCCGATTTGGCGGGATCCATCGCCATGCCGGCTATCACACTGATCATTCTTTTTATCTTTGACTGGCGCCTGGGTCTGGCGAGCCTTGTGCCCATCATCCTCAGTTACGTCATCCAGATGATCGCCTTCAGCGGAAAAAACGCAGAGCGCTTTGTGAATTTCTATCAGGATTCTCTGGAAGACATGAACAACGCGGCGGTGGAATATGTGCGGGGCATCTCGGTGGTCAAGGCCTTTAACCAGACCATTTACAGTTTTCGCAAATTTTACGAAACCATCAAAACCTACGGAACATACTGTATTGATTACACTATGAGTTTTGAAATTTACATGGTACTTTTCCTGCTGATCATCAACCAAGTTTATCTATTCCTGATTCCGGTGATCATCCTCATTGCAGGAGGGGCCGCAGATTATGGGACCGTTGCCCTGGCCTCGGTGTTTTACCTCATCTTTTCCCTCAGTCTGCCTGCTTCATTTACCAAACTGATATACGTTTCCCAGAACGGAAAGATGATCCTCAACGGTATTGAACGGATGGACAGGGTACTCGGTACACCTCCCCTGGCGGAAACCGGTACGCCGAAGACCGCCGATGAATATACGGTGTCTTTTGATCGCGTAACATTCACCTACAATGACGAGGGTGAATCGGTGGCGCTGCAGGATGTGAGCTTCACCGCTAAACAGGGGAAAGTAACCGCCCTTGTGGGACCTTCAGGAAGCGGCAAGTCTACCCTGGCCCATCTCATTCCCCGGTTTTACGAAGTAGGGGACGGGGCTGTAAAAATCGGCGGGGTAGACATTCGTGATATGTCAAGCGAGTACCTTATGTCTATTGTAAGTTTTGTGTTTCAGGATGTATTTCTTTTCAAGCAGAGTGTCATGGACAATATTTTGATCGGTAATAAAAACGCAAGCCGGGAGGAGATCGTGTCCGCGGCAAAGGCCGCCCAATGCCACGAATTTATAGAGGCCCTGCCCAATGGCTATGACACGGTTATCGGTACAAAGAACATACATCTTTCAGGCGGGGAACGGCAGCGACTCGTGATCGCCCGGGCGATCCTTAAAAACGCCCCTATCATCGTGCTGGACGAGGCCACGGCCTTCGCCGACCCGGAGAATGAGCAGAAGATACAAAAGGCTTTCGAAGAGCTGATGAAAAACAAGACCGTGATCATCATCGCCCACCGGCTTTCCACGGTACGGGGAGCGGATAAGATCGTGGTCATCGACAAAGGCCGCCTGGCGGAGGAAGGAAAACACGATGCCCTGGTCAAGGCAGGCGGCCGCTACAGCCGGATGTGGGAACACTACACCAGAGCGCTGAACTGGACCCTGGCGGGCTGAGCGCTTGAAGGCCATATTCCCCATTTGTTTGTTGGTCCCAATGGAGGCTGTTCCAAAACTTCAGTTTTTGGAACAGCTTCCTTTAAAAACCGCGGTTTTGTAGGCCATAGGCCGAAAAACCGCAAGAGCTTGTTCCAAAACCATGCGCTTTAGTGCATAGTCAATTAGTTTTGGAACAAGCTCAATGTACTGTAGTTAAAGAAAGTGAATGCTGACAGTTTGTCGAACCGGAAAACTTGACGAAGAGGAGTTGAGCTATGCTTAATTTAAAAGATTTACTTAGCCTGTCCGATGAAGGCTACCGGAATTTCAAGCGGGCGGTCCGGGCGGTGGTGATCTCGAACCTGTGCCTGTTCCTGCCTTTTATTGTGATCATCCAGACCATTATCACCCTGCTTAATCCGCTGCTGGGCGGGGCTGCTCTGGACGGCAGGTGGCTTGTTCTGCTCCTCGGCCTGGGCCTCGCGGCTGCGGTACTGTACTTTTTTGCCTATCGTAACGAGTACCGCAAAACCTACACTACAGCCTACAATGAATCAGAGAAAATCCGTGTGGAGGTAGCGGAGCATATCCGGCGGCTGCCCTTGAGTTTTTTCAACAATAAGGATCTTTCCGAGCTGACCACGAACATCATGGCGGACTGTACGACCGTTGAGCATGTGATGAGCCATGTCGCCCCGGGGCTTTTCGGCAATATCATCACCGATGTCGCTGTCTGCGTCCTCCTTGCGGTTTATGACTGGCGCATGGCTCTGGCCCTCTTTGCCGCCCTGCCCCTGGCCTTTTGCTTTGTACTGGGGAGCCGGAAATTGCAAGCCTTTTTCGCCGAGCGCCACGTAAACGCAAAACTTGCCGTGTCAGGCCAGGTGCAGGAATACCTGGAAGGTATCAAAGTGGTCAAGTCCTTTGGGCTTGCGGGGGAAAAATCAAAGGCCTTGGAACGTTCCCTGCGGACTATGATGAAGGAGGCTATCAAATTTGAATGGCTTACATCAACTTTTATCATTTTAGCGATGATGGTTTTACAGACCGGCCTGGGCCTTGTGGTGCTGGTGGGGGTGTCCCTTTTATCGGGTGGCAGCCTCGGCGTCATCCCCTTCCTCACCTTTATTGCAATCAGCGCGAAAATCTATTCGCCTCTCATTGTGGTTCTTACCCTGCTGCCGGAATTTTTCTATTTCCTCATTTCCGCCAAACGGATGCTGGTCCTGCGCCGGGAAAAAGCTATGACCGGGGAAGAAAAAGTTGTCCTGCCGCATTACAACATTACATTGAAGAATGTCAGTTTCGCCTACGCCGGGGAGGATGTGATTAGAAACATTTCCCTTGCCATTCCCCAGGGAGGCGTTACCGCGCTGGTAGGGCCGTCCGGAAGCGGTAAGAGTACCCTCTCCCGGCTCATCGCCCGGTTCTGGGATCCCAGAGAGGGAGAGATTCTTATCGGCGGCAGGAATATCAGGGATATCGATCCGGAGGCCCTGATGGTCTGTATGAGCTTTGTGTTTCAGGATGTGGTACTCTTCAACGATACGGTGAAAAACAATATCCGCATCGGCAAGGATGGAGCAGCGGACGAGGAGATCTACGCCGCGGCAAGGGCGGCCCGTTGTGATGAATTTATCCGGGAACTGCCTGACGCTTATGACACAGTGATCGGCGAAAACGGCGCCACTCTCTCGGGCGGGGAACGGCAGCGGATTTCCATTGCCAGGGCCCTCCTCAAAAACGCTCCTATAGTGCTGTTAGATGAAGCAACTTCTTCCCTGGACCCGGAGAACGAGGCGTTGATTCAGGAAGCCGTCTCGGCGCTGGTAAAGAACCGCACGGTGATCGTCATTGCTCACCGCCTCAGGACCATTCTCGGCGCGGACAAGATCGCCGTGCTGGATAAGGGCCTCCTGGTGGAGGAAGGCGCCGGGGAAGAACTGCTGGCGAGGAACGGACTCTTCACCCGGCTCTATTCTATTCAGCAGGAAAGCCTTGGCTGGACTTTGGGGAGGCAGCCGGATATTTCAGCTTCTTGATATCATCTATTGCTTAATACTGTTCATAAGACCGCTTCCCCAAGCCGGGCCGGAAATGGCAGAACTCCACTGACGGGGCCGCCCGATACAGCCTGAAGCCCGCCGGCATCGCCTACACCGAACCCGGTCCCTGTGGGGGGTGCTGATCCCGGCGCTGACCACCATCGTAGGTATAGGCTCCGTTTTCGGGTATATGTGAGGGGAAAGTTCCCAATGATTTTATATGCGTTTTATTTGCGCCAGTCCTGGGGGCTGGTGTAGGCCATTGACATATCTAAATCCTTAGTATTATCATCGGGTATTGTTATTTCTGTTTCCGGGAGTTCCAATATCCCGGCTTCCGGGAGTTTTCCCGGGCCAAACAAGGGAAAGAATGTTTGAGCAAACTGTTCTGAGCGAAGCCGAAAAACCGATGAATCACCGTTTTCTGGAGCGGCCCCGGGTGGACCGGATCCTGGAAAAGGCCATGCAAAGCCATATAGTCACCGTGATAGCCGGGGAAGGCAGCGGCAAAACCTACGCGGTAAATTCCTTTCTCCAAAAAACCGGGCGGAAATACGTTTGGATACAGCTTTCAAAGCAGGACAACCAGGCCTGGCATTCCTGGGAGAACTATACCCGGGGGATGGCGCGTATCAACCCCGAAGCGGCAAAAATCCTCTTCGACACAGGCTTTCCCGAATCGGATCGGCAGTACGACCGGTATCTGGGCCTGCTCAAGGATGAATTAATAACCCCCGAACCCTATGTCCTTGTTTTTGACGATTCCCACCTGGTTACCAGCCCCGCGGCCCTGGCGCACATAGATCGGGCGCTGACCCTCCCGGCTTCAAAAAACACCATCGTCTTTATTTCCCGGACCGAGCCGGCGATAAACACCCTCAACCTCCTGTCCAAAGGACTCCTCGCCGAAATTACCGTGAAGGATCTCCGGTTTACCATGGAGGAAACAGACGCCTATTTCCGCCTTCACCAGGTTTTCCTTGAAAAGGGGGAACTTGCCCGGATCTTTGACAAGACCGAAGGCTGGGCCCTGGCCCTGAGCCTTATCCTCCATGAAATCAGGACGGCCGATTCCGGCGGGCGCAGCTGGGACCGGGTAATGCGGCCCGTGAGAAAAATGGAAGAACGCATTTTTTTGTCCATGGGAGAAAAACTGCAAAAATTCCTGGTCAAACTGTCCCTTCTTGAATACTGGCCCCGGAATCTTCTGGAGCGTTTCGATCCGGGGGGCGAAAACATTGCCGCCATGGAACAATTCAGCTCGGTCATTCATTC
>JAISBR010000144.1 GCA_031266095.1 Treponema sp.
CGCCCTCCGGCCAGAAGCAAAGCCCGATCCCGGTACTGATGTACGAACCTGGGGACCGCGCGGTAACGGGCTTCTCCCAGGGGATCATCCAGGGCAAAAGGGTCCGGCAGTTCTTCCCGGGGGTCCGGGAAAAACTGCCGGCGCAGGGGGTCCGTACCTTCGGGCCCCGCCAGGGACGCAAAATGGGACGTTACCCCAAAGGGAAAACCGCCCCGCTCCGTAAGGGCGGCGATATAAGCCTCCTCCTCCGCCCCGACCGTGTCGCGCAGATGGGGCGGCAAGGCTTCCAAAGTGGTAATGAGCCGGTTATCCGCAGGCGGCATAGCCCGCCTTGATAGACTCCACATTCAGGGGAATAAATTTATGCTTATCCGGGGGAAAGAATTTTTTTAAAATTCCCTCTATGTCATGCAGGCTCAGGGCCCCGGTCAATTTTGCCATAGCTCCCAGGGCGATCATGTTGGAGAACCGGGCGTTCCCTATCTGTTCCGCCATGGCCTGGGCTTCGATTTTGACCACCCTGATGTCGGTCCGTTGTGGTTCTTCCTTGACCAGGGTCGAATTAATAACCATAAGACCGCCGCTTTTGAGCATGCCCTCACAAAGAGGCAGGGAACCGCTGTTCATCACCAGAACCGAATCGGGGATTGTTACCAGGGGGCTCGCGATTTCCCCGTCCGAGACGATAACCGAAGCCCTGGCTATGCCTCCCCGTTTTTCGGCCCCATAAAAGGGAAAAAAGGTAACGTTTTTCCCCTCCTGCATGGCGCAGTACACCCAAATTTGTCCCAGGGAGACGATACCCTGACCGCCGAACCCGGCAAAAAAGGATTTTTCAGTCATTTGGCGGCTCCCTGTCTGCCGCCGGCTGCCGGCGTAAGGGACGCGGACTGCCCCGTCTGTCCGGCAGGCAAGGCTTGTTTCAACGTATTTTTGATCTCTCCCAAGGGGAAGATCGGGATCATCTGCTCCTCCAGCCATTCCACGGACTCCAGGGGGGCCATACCCCAGTTGGTAGGACATTGGGAAAGAACTTCCACCATAGTAAAACCTATACCCTCCATCTGGGCTTCAAGGGCTTTCCTGATATAAGCCTTGGTCTTCCGGGCGTTAGCGGCGTTATTTACCGCGCCCCTGGCGGCATAACGAGTCCCTTCAAGAACCGCCAGAAGTTCCGCCACCCGCATGGGATAACCCATCCCCGCTTCTCCGGGGTCCCTGCCATTGGGCGCGGTAACCGCCTTCTGGCCTATCAGGGTAGTGGGAGCCATTTGGCCGCCGGTCATGCCGTAGATGGCATTGTTCACAAAGACCGTGGTGAATTTTTCTCCCCTGTTGGCGGCGTGGATCATTTCGGCCGTACCTATGGCCGCCATGTCTCCGTCCCCCTGGTAACAAATGACCAAATGATCCGGAAGAATCCGTTTGACCCCGGTTGCCGCCGCGGGAGTACGGCCGTGAGGCGGCTGGAGGGAATCAAAATCAAAGTAGAGGTCCGACCAGATGGCGCATCCCACGGGATTGGTGATGATGGCCCGCTCCCTCATTCCCATTTCATCGATTATTTCGGTGATGATCCGGTGTATGATCCCGTGACCACAACCGCCGCAATATTTTGTCGGAATATCGTAAAGACTCTTTGGATGTCCCTTGAGTTGTTTCATGTCTTCCTCCTATACCTTGTCCGCTAAAATAGCCTTTACCCTGGCGAAAACTTCCTCTTCCGTGGGGAGCGCCCCTCCGGAATGCCCCAGGAGATGTACCGCCGAACGGGGCGCTTTGGGGTCCGCGTCCAGAACCGCCAGCTTCACATCCTCCACAAGCTGCCCCTGGCTCATCTCCACGGTCAGTATAGGCTTGCCGGTGGAAGCCAGCTTCCCTAAAGCTTTATGGGGGAAGGGCCAGAGGGTGATGGGCCTGAAAATGCCGATTTTGACGCCTTCCTTTTCGGCAAGGTGCCGGGCGCCCAGGGCGATCCGGGCTGATGTACCATAGGCCACGATGGTAAGGTCCGGGCCTTCCCCGGTGAAGTCCCCGCCGCCGGTATCAAAACCCGCGGCCTCAAAGCGGACTTCCTCTTTTTTAATAAGCTCGTAGCGTTCAAACCGGGCCCTGGTTTTGGCCTCCAGACTCTCCGGTACCAGGTCTAAAGACGTGATATGCCGGCTTGCCCGTCCGGTTCCGGCCATGCCGCCTACGGTCCAGTCCCGCCTGGGCAATTGGCTCACATCCAGAGCCGGAGGCAGGACCACTCCTTCCATCATCTGCCCGATGATGCCGTCCGCCAGAATCAGGGCGGGCATACGGTACTTGTCCGCCAGCTCAAACGCCAAAAAGGTGAGGCCGGCGCATTCCTGGACGCTCTTGGGGGCCAGGACTATACACCGGTAATCCCCGTGCCCGCCCCCGCGGGTCGCCTGGAAGTAATCACTCTGAGCGGGACCTATGGACCCGAGCCCCGGCCCGCCCCGGACCACGTTCACCACTACCAGGGGAATATCCGCGCCGGCGGCAAAGGAGATTCCCTCCTGTTTCAGGCTGATGCCGGGACTGGAAGAACTGGTCATTGCCCGGGCTCCGGCCGCGGAAGCGCCGTACACCATATTGATTGCCGCCACCTCGCTTTCAGCCTGAATAAAGACCCCGCCCCGGTCCATCATGTTCGCCGCCATGTAGGCGATAATCTCATTCTGGGGGGTAATTGGATAACCAAAATATGCCCGGCATCCTGCCCGGAGCGCGGCTTCGGCAATGGCTTCGTTCCCCTTCATTAAAACCTTGCCGGTTCCGATCTCACTCATCCCGCGGCCTCCTCCAAATCAAACACCCTGATACATACATCGGGGCATACCTCAAAACAATTTCCGCAGCCTATACACTTCTCTATATGAACCGGCGCCGATGGATGGCTCCCCGATGAATTGGGACAGCTATCCCGCTCCAGAACTTTGACCGGACACGCGCGGATACACAGGTAACAACCCTTACACAACTCCCGGTCTATGGTAATTGTTCCTCTTCTAGCCATGGAGCCTCCTCTCAATATTAAGCAAATTTCTATGGCAGCACGCGCGGACCGGCAAAACCAGCCTTTGCGTTTCTTAAGGAGAGTATACCCGAAAAGGCTAAAAGATTGAAGCATGAACGGGCGGGAATTCACGGGAAAACCGGGTATCGGCGCCGGATTGCCATGATACCGTGAGTCCGATGGAATATCAGGGACCCTATCCAGGCAAGGAATGCGCG
>JAISBR010000169.1 GCA_031266095.1 Treponema sp.
GGGAAAAGGCCATGAGGAACTTCCTTAACTTTGCCCTGCAGGATCCGGGCTTTGCCCGGGTTCCCGTCATGATCGACAGTTCCCGCTGGAATGTGATTGAGGCGGGATTGAAGTGCGTCCAGGGGAAGTGCCTGGTACACTCCATCAGCCTGAAGGATGGACCGGAAGAATTTCTGCGCCGGGCCGAGCTTGCCCGTTCTTACGGTGCGGCGGTGGTGGTTGCGCTGTACGATGAGCGGGGCCGGGCGGCGGATTATGAGCGGAATGTCGAGGCGGCCCGCCGGTCCTGGCAGTTGCTCCGGGATTCGGGCTTTCCTGCCGGGGATATTGTGTTTGAGCCCGCCATTTCCGCGGAACACGCCCCGGATTTTATCCGCATCTGCGCCTGGATCCGGGATAACTGTCCGGGGGCGCAGATTATGGGCGGTGCCGGGGCCCTTTCCCCAGAGGGCATTTCTTCAACACGCCCGTGACGCGGGGCTTGGTATGGTTATTGCGGCACCATGACCAAAAAACACCGGGATTTACTCAATAGTTTTTTGCCCCTCATCAAAGAGGAAAAAATTTACCGGCGGATCTACCGGGAAAATCCCGAGTTGTATGCGAAACCCATCACCTTCGGCTGGAGCGAGATACTGGAACGTTACGGGAAAAAGAAGCTCCCCCCGGCGGCCCCGACCCAGATAAAGGAGATACTTTTTTATGATGATTGTTTCCCGGAAAAAGATCTTTCCGTAACAGTTATCAGGCATCTGCGTTACACCCCTTCGTTTCTCCACTACCATTCATTCATTAAAATTCTTTATGTGATGCGGGGAAGCTGCGTTCACATCAACAACGAGTATACCATCACCATAAAAGAAGGTGATTTTTGCATAGTGCCGCCCTATATCGTCAACAGTACCTTCGCGGATCACGATGACGATATCGTTTTCAATATTCTCATTTCTTACGATACTTTTTCTACCGATTTTATGGGGCTGCTCACCGAGCATGACGCCATATCAGATTTTTTTTGGCAGCTCATATACCAGAAAAAGAACAGCCAGTTGCTTGTTTTTCAAAATATAAACGACCGCGTCCTTGACGAGATAATTTTAGATATAATCGGCGAATCGCTGTACGAACGGAAACCGAACAACATGCTGTTAAAAGGCTATATTATGCTGTTCTTTGGCAATGTACTGAAAAATCATATACAGAACGTTGCTGTATACCGCAATATAAAAAAACATCATAAATGCATTGGGGATATTCTGGCGTATATCAACGAGAATGTCTCCAGCATTACCCTGCCAATGCTTGCCGCCAGGTTTCAATTCAGTACCGCCTATATAAGCCGCCTGCTGCGGAAAGAAACAGGTTTAAGCTTCAGCCAGCTTTTACTGGAAGCGCGGCTCAGAATAGCGTCGGAAATGCTGGCCAATTCAAATTTGAAAATCAGTGAAATCATTGACGCTATTGGCTATCTGGAACCGAGCAGGTTCTACAAAAATTTCAAGAAAAAATACAAAATGACGCCCCTCTCTTACCGCAAAAACAAAGCCTTTCTTCTCCTCCCTTCCTCCCCTTCAAAAAGGTCATAAAAAGCCATAATTTACAGACATTTTCTTTTGAGGCCATGTGGAGTAAAATAACCCATATTATGGCGCAAGAAATAACGTTGCCATACAACACAGGAGGGAGAAATGAGAGCATTAACAAAGCGGATTTTGATCGTTTGTTTTACGCTGGTTTTGTCGGTGTCCGCGGTATATGCCGGGGGAAGGAGGCAGGAGAGTCAGTCCGGTACTTCCGCATCAGGGCTGACGGATGTGACATTTGTCAGAAGCTCGGACGATACCATGGAAATTAACATCTTTTCAAAAATCCCCGAGACTTTTGAAGACAACCGCTGGTCAAAATTATACGCTGGCGAGCTTAATTACGCCGTCAAGTATCTGTGGATCTCCAAGGGGGCCGAACAGTACACCCAGAAATTCAACGCCGCCATAGCGGCGGGGGAGCTGCCGGATATCGTTCAGGTCAACAAAATTCAGCTTAAACAGCTTGTTGAAGCGGATCTGATCATCGATATTAAACCCTATTTTGATCAGTATGCCAGCGATCTTCTTAAGAGCATGATTGCCCAGGCGGGGAACCGCGCGGTGCAGGCAGCAACGATAAACAACGTCCAGTACGGTGTACCCTTGGTGGACTGCGATCTTGAAACGGCGCCCATGCTCTGGATAAGGCAGGATTGGCTTGAAAGAACCGGCAGGACGGCGCCCGCCACGCTGGACGAGCTTGAAAGCCTCGTCCTTGAATTTAACCGGATCGCGGGAAGCGGCGCCATAGGGGTCAATGTTCAGAAGGATATCTGGAACGATATTTTTGGCCTGCTCGGAATGTTTCAGGCTTATGGCGCCTATCCCCTTTTCTGGGTAAAAACCGGTTCCCAGAGCCTGGGCTACGGTTCAGTCCAGCCAGGCATGAAAGAAGCCCTGGCGAGGGCCGCGCAATGGTACCGGCAGGGTATTATAGACCGGGAATTCCTGGTAAAAGACGGAACCAAGGCCTCGGAAAGCAGCGTTGCCGGGAAAAACGGCCTCTTTTACGGGACTCACGCCAACTCCCTTTGGCCCTTGCAGGATAACGTCAATAACGATCCGAACGCCGACTGGCTTCCCTACCCCATGCCAGCGCTGAGGAAAGACGGCGGCGTATCACCGGGTCTGCGTATGCTTACCTCAAACTGGTATGCCGTAAGCAAGAACTGCAGGCATCCGGAGGCGCTTATTAAAATGCTGAACCTTTATGTGGACAAGGTTTTTGATGAAAGGAATCAGGAGTATTCGTATTACGCAAATCCGGGCAACGGCCTTGAAGGGGTCTGGAGGCTCTCGCCGGTTTTTATGAACAGCGCCAACAAGAACCAGGTAACGGCCACGAATATCGCCAAGCCCCTGGTGGATCATAATCCGGGCAGCCTCTGGGGCGAACAATTGACTATGTACGAGTACAGCCAGCGGGCCGTAGACGGGGAGCGGGGTCTGTGGGGCTGGAACAGGGTCTTCGGCGCCAGGGGATCGCAGATGCTCCTGATGGACTACGAGAAGGCGGGCAGCTTTGTGTATGATGAATTTTTCGGGCCCCCCACGCCCACCATGACCGAACGAAAAACAACGCTGGACGCGATGCTTTCCGAAGCCTTTATCAAGATCATTACGGGGGAAGCCGATATTTCGAGCTTTGATACGGTTGTCAGGCAGTGGGAAACCTCGGGCGGCGCGGCGATGACCAGGGAGATCAACGCCTGGTACGCATCGTCGTCAAGGTAGAGGCGGAAACGTAATTCTCCCGGAGGCGGTATGCGCGTAAAAAAGAGATTTGGCAGATTACAGATGGAATTGCCGCTTCATCTTATGCTGCTTCCGGGACTTGTTCTTGTCTTTATCTTTTCTTATATCCCTATGACCGGGATTATCATAGCGTTTCAAAAATTTATTCCCAGCAGGGGAATGTTCGGGAAACAGCTCTGGATAGGGTTAGACAACTTCCGGTTTGTCCTGAGCCTGCCGGGTTTTACCCGATCGGTGATCAACACGGTTATTATCGCTTTTTCCAAAATTATCCTGGGGATGGTCGTACCGGTTTTTTTCGCCATACTGTTGAACGAAATGGCCTTGAAATGGCTTAAACGGGTTATCCAGACCATTATCTATATGCCCTACTTCCTCTCCTGGGTTGTCCTTGGCGGTATCTTTATTGATATCCTTTCGCCTACCACCGGAATAGTTAACAGTTTTCTTTCCGCCCTTGGCCTTGAACCGGTTTTTTTCCTTGGGAGCAACAAATATTTCCGTCCCACATTGATTCTGACCCACGTCTGGAAAGAATTCGGCTACGGAACCATTGTTTACCTGGCGGCCATTACCGGCATTGATCCGGCCCTGTACGAGGCGGCCACCATCGACGGCGCCAACCGGATGCAGCAAACCATACATGTTACCCTTGCGGGCCTGTGGATGACCATCATACTCATGGCCGTCCTGAGCCTTGGCAACGTGCTTAACGCCGGTTTCGATCAAGTGTACAACCTCTACAGCCCCATTGTTTACGAAACCGGGGACATTATTGATACCTTTGTATACCGGCTCGGCCTTCTTGACGCCCAATACGGGGCGGCAACCGCCGTTGGCCTATTCAAATCCCTGGTATCCTTTGTTTTTATCTCCGTTTCATATTTTGCGGCCTATAAATTTGCCGATTATCGTATTTTTTAGGAGGACAAATTGCCGGCCGAAACAAAAAGCAGAAAGGTATTTCTTGTCTGCAACAGCATTTTCCTCTGTTTCATCGCCTTTTTATGCCTCTTTCCGTTGATCAATATCCTTGCCATCTCTTTTTCTTCCAGCTCCAGGGCGGCATCGGGGGCGGTAAAGCTCTGGCCCCTGGGTTTTAACCTGACCTCATACACCTATGTCTTTCAACGGGACGCCTTTTGGCGGGCGCTGATCCGATCGTTCCAGCGGGTTGCCCTGGGTGTTTCAATAAACATGTTTCTTACCATCATAACAGGTTATCCGCTTTCCAAGGAGAGGCGATCCTTCAGGCTGCGGACGGTTTATGTCTGGTTCTTTTTTATTACCATGCTTTTTTCGGGGGGCCTTATCCCCGGCTACCTTTTGATTCAAAACTTAAAACTTATGAATTCAATTTGGGCGCTGGTACTGCCTGGCGCGGTTCCTATTTTTAACACTATCCTTATGCTGAATTTTTTTAGGCAGATCCCCCGGGAGCTTGAGGAAGCTTCGCTTATAGACGGCGCGAACCACTGGTCCACCCTGTGGCGTATCTACGTCCCCGTATCCATGCCGGCCATAGCGACCCTTACCTTGTTTGCCATTGTGTACCACTGGAATAGCTGGTTTGACGGCCTTATTTTTTCAAACTTCCCCGAAAAGTACCCGCTGCAATCGTATCTGCAGACCATTGTCATACAGCCGGATATTTCCCTTCTGGGCGGGGACGACTGGATGAACTTGCGGGATGTTTCCGACCGCACAATACGCTGCGC
>JAISBR010000134.1 GCA_031266095.1 Treponema sp.
GTGGGCTGGTCGCAGACCTCGGAAGGGCCGTAATACTGGATTGCGCCGGGGAAGACAAAACAGGTCTTGGCCGCCCAGACATCCCTCACGGCGTCAAAGGCCTTAAAGGGCGCGCCTTCAAGTTCCACCAGGGCTTTTTTGATCACCGGTTTTTTGGCTCCGTGGCGCTGTTCCATGTTCATCATCATGGTAAGGGGAACCCCCCCCGCCTTCCATTCCGCGGCCGGGGCGGTGAGGTTTTTTACGCTGGAAAGATAGCCCGTAAGCCCCGACGCGATGAGCACAAAGGCGCCGAACCCCAGGGCGTAGCAGTAATCGGCGTCAAAATTGGAAGGAAAGGCGCAACGTCCCTCGTAGCCAAAGAAATGGCCCAGGGCGCTGAATTTCCCCTTGTAGATCCCTTCCTCTCTAAGTTTGGCAAGGCGCTTTTCTACCATATTAATAATGAGTTTTTCGGTTTCTATCCGGGATACCTGGACATTGCCGTGAGGGTCCCTGTCCATAAGAAGCTCCCTGGCGATTTCCGGGGGCAGGCTCTGGATGAACCGGTAAGAATCCGGGGAAATCGCCCTGGAAAGCCAGTAAAGCTGATCGATAAACGACGAAAGGCCGCCGAATTCCTCCCCCCTGGTTCCCAGCACATCGTTGATCTCGCTGATGAGCTTTTTCATCTCCGGGATAAACTCGACCAGCCCCTCGGGAATGAGGACCACCCCGAAGTTTTCCTGGTTTTCCGCCCGCTTGACGATAGAAGCGCAGATCTGCTCCACCACCTGGCTCAGGGATATTTTTTTCGCCGCTACTTCTTCGGAGACCAGGCAGATATTGGGCTGGGTTTGCAGGGCGCATTCCAGGGCGATATGGCTTGCGGCCCGGCCCATGAGTTTGATAAAGTGCCAGTATTTTTTGGCGCTGTTGGCGTCCCGCTCAATGTTCCCGATAAGCTCGCTGTAGGTCTTGCAGGCCGTATCAAAACCAAAAGAAGTTTCGATATGTTCGTTTTTAAGATCCCCGTCTATGGTCTTTGGACAGCCGATGACCTGGATGGAAGAACCCTTCTCAAGAAAGTATTCGGCCAGGAGGGCGGCGTTGGTATTGGAGTCGTCGCCCCCGATGATGACCACCGCGTTGAGCCCCAGCTTCCCGGCGTTTTCCAGGGAGGCGGCGAACTGCTCCGGCGTTTCTATCTTGGTCCTGCCCGAGCCGATAATATCAAAGCCCCCGGTATTCCTGAAGGCGTCGATAATTTCCCCGGTAAATTCCAGATACCTGTTCTCGATAAGCCCGGCGGGGCCGCCCAAAAAGCCGTACAGCGCCGATTGGGGGCTGGCCTTTTTGAGGCCGTCGTAAAGCCCGGCGATACCGTTATGCCCACCCGGCGCCTGGCCGCCGGACAGAATAACCCCGGCCTTGAGGGGCCTCTTGATTCCGGGGTTTTTGCCCCCGGCAAAAGAAGCCAGGGGCTTCCCGTAGGTATGCGCAAACACCGCTTTAAGGGCTTCCCCGTCCCCCGCCGCCCCGGTAGGAGCCCCAAACTCCACCGCAATATCCCCGGCGTCCCCTGACAAGACCGCCGGAAGTTTAGGCGTATACCGGTAACGGGCCCTCTGCAATGCTGATATATCCATGCAACGTATCCTCCGCCTTACAGCATATAGGGAAAAGGCCGGTTAAGGCAATATCGCGTATATGGAACAGATAGAGCAGGAAGAAGGGGGGCCATGCTGAAGGGTTCTTGGGTATATTGTTCTCGCAAGGTGATTGCACTCGGAGATTTACTAGACACTGTTAGCAAAGGAAGATTTTAAGGAACGCAATAACTATACAGCCTAAAAAGTTTATGTCCGATTTCTCATACCGAACTGCCAATCGTCGATTCTCTTTCAGCTTCCCGAATATCCTCTCTATCAGTCCCCGCTTCTTATATTTCTCCTTGTCATATTCTATCTCTTCCTTCCGGTTCCTCCTCCCCGGTATCATCGGCAGGTTGTTATTCCCCTCCAATTCTCGCCGGAAACCGTCGCTGTCGTACCCCCGGTCTGCTATCACCGCGCAGCCGACTATATCCTCGCTTGGACTTTACCCCTACCGGTAGACAGAAAAATAAGCAGTATTATAGGGCGGAGAAAACAAATGGCTTGGTCGAATGAGTATCTCGAACGGCTTCTTTTTCAATCGCAACTCGCCTCAGAATCTGTCGCCTCAGAAACAAGCTAATTTATATGCGCTAGCCCTGGTTATCCTCGTTTCGTACCTCGATCGTAGACAATGCACGTTCTATCTCGTCTACCACCGTGTCCGGAGTGGAAGCGCCGGCGCAGAGTCCCACTGTTTGAAAGGCGCTGAAACCGGGGGGGATGACGGCGGCGGATTCAACCAGGGCGCAGGGTTTACCTTGTTCCTCGGCGATAGCGAGCAGGCGGCGGGTGTTAGCCGATTTTTTCCCTCCGGCGATGATGACGGCATCAACTTTACCCAGGAGTTCCCTCAAAGCGTCCTGGCGCTTACGTATGCCAGCGCAGATGGTTTGGATAATTTTCAGATCGGGAAAATATTTTTTGATTCCCTCCCCTATAGCCCTGTATTCTTCTTCTGAAATAGTAGTCTGCCCGATGAGAGCGGTTTTCACCCTGAGCGCTGCGGAAGACGGGCTCAAAACGCTAAGCCCAGCGGCAGCCTCTTCCGCCTCGGCGGCGTTGCCCACCACTGCACAGAAGGAGGCTTCAGCCCATGCCCCAGCGCCCGCCCTAGCGTAACCCCTGATACCGATAAGCTCGGCGTGTCCGGCTTCCCCAGCCAGAAAGAGCCGATACCCGGCTTCAACAAGGGCTTTGGCTTTAAGCTGACTGGCCTTGACTTCAGGGCAGGTAGCGTCAATGACACGCCCTCCCCGCCCGCGCAGTTCGGTTTCAGTCTGCGGACTGATCCCATGGGCCCGGATAATAAAAGATGCGCCGTCCATATCACGGGGGAATCGGTTTTCATCAATAACTTTCACCCCCCGGTTTTGCAAGGCTTCCAGCGCCTGCGGGTTGTGAATCAGCGGCCCCAAGGTAAAGACCCCACCCCCACCCGCCCGGTCAGCTTCCGCGCCGGCAAGCTCCAGCGCCCGCCGCACCCCCATGCAAAAACCCAATACTCTAGCGCGGATCACTTTCATGTGGACACCATGGGACGGACGGGAACCCGCCGGACTTGGGGGCTTTTGGTGATTTCAACCAATAGGTGTAACAAGCTCTCCGTACCTTGAAACGCTCAAAATATTATACATAACCACACAAAATACAGAGCCGGAATTCCGGCCCTTCACCCTTTCCCCGGCATTTTAGGCTTTAGCGTTTACCGGGACACCTACCAGTTTCCGCTTTTCCCGCCTGGTTTTACGAAGCTCCCATAAGTACACAAAACCGGAAGCGATAAACACGGTTGAGAACACGCCGGAAACCATTCCCGCGAGCAGGGCCAAAGCAAAATCCCTCATGGAACCTGAGGCAAAGATAAAGAGGAACACTACCGCCAACATGGTGGTTATGGTGGTAATGATGGTCCTGCTTAAAGTCTCCGTCAGAGACCTGTTGAGCACATCGACAAAAATATCGTCGGGGCGGATTCGGTAATTTTCCCTGATCCGGTCAAAGATAACGATGGTGTCGTTGATCGAGTAACCGAGGATGGTCAGAATAGCCGCAATGGTAGTAGTGTTGAATTCCATGTTAGTCCAGACCACAAAGGCCACGATAAAAAGGGCGTCATGGATAATGGCGATCACCGCGCCCAAGGCGTACTGGGGCTTAAACCGGATAGAAGCGTAAATCAGAATCAACAGCAGAGTCAGCGCCAGCAGTATCCCCGCCTGATCGGTCAGGTTCTTGGAAAAACGGGAACCAACATAGTCGGAACGAAGCAGCACTACTTCCCCCGCGCCGAAAACCCCTTCCAGAACATTGATAATCCGTTCTATCGGAACACCGGTATCTTCCTCATTATCCCTGTCCTCGACACGGATCATAAAATGACGGTCCGACGGCTGTCCCATGTTCTGCACTGAGACGGTATCTCCCAAGCTGGCCAGCGCTTCTCGTACTTGGGTGATGGAAATAACCGTGCTTTGGGGGTCAAGGTAATGGACCATATACGGGGTACTTCCCAAATTAGGGTTCCCCTGGGTACTGAATAAAAGCCAGCGCGAATCAACCTGGGCCAGAGCATTCAGTTGAACACTCAAGCCCTCAACCTGAGAATCAAAGGCCTGGGTAAGGACGCCGATGGTCCGGTATTCGGCAAAGGGAAACGGATAGGTTCTCCCCTCAACACCGGCCCCGGAAATAACGATATACATGCCGTTTCGGTCAAAAGAGAAGGTAGCGTTACCCCTGCCGGACCATGTAAGACTGAAGGCGGTGGGGGCAAACTGCAGTTCCTGGATAAGGCCCGCTCGAAAATCGATCCCCAGGTTAAATCCCCCTTTGGCGATATAGCCCACAATTCCCACAACGGCGATAGTCACGGAGATAACCGCGGCGGGGAGAAAACCCCGGGAAAAACGAATGACTTTTTTCATTATTTGATCTCCCCTACAGCTTTGATTCCACTGAGCTTACGGGACCAGCTTACCGAAACTTTTTTGCTGTGCAGCACATCCGTACCGAAATCGAATATGAGCCGGGACACGAAGAGAGCGGTGAACACCGACGAGAACACGCCGATGGCAAGGCTTACCGCAAAACCCTTGATCGGGCCTGACCCAAGCTGGGAGAGAAACAGCGCTGCGATAAATGTGGTAATATTGGAGTCCATGATGGCCCAGAAAGCCTTGTTAAAGCCCGCCTCAACCACCGCTTTGCGCCCTTTACCCAAGCGCATTTCTTCTTTCATGCGCTCAAAGATGATTACGTTGGCATCTACCGCCATACCGATAGTGAGGATAAAGCCCGCGATACTCGGCAGTGTCAGGGTAAAGTTAAAAGCCGAAAGTACGCTAAACATGATATAGAAGTTGAACAGCTGGGCGATCACGGCGTTGATTCCCGCAACCTTGTAAAAAACCAACATAAAGACAAGAACCATCACAATACCCCAGACCAGGGCGTATAGTCCCCGGCGTATGGTATCCCCGCCCAGAGAGGGACCGATACTCTGCTGATTGGCAACCTCAAGATTCACCGGCAGTGCCGCAGTCCTGAGAGTCAGCGCGATGTTATTCGCCTCGTCCGCGCCGAAACCGGTCAGCCGTACCGCGTCCCGAATCGGCTCCCTGATACTCGCCATTGATTTTATCCGGTCGTCCAGCACCAGGGTCAGGAGCTTATCCACATTTGCCGAAGTGAGCTTGTAGAAGATATCCCCTCCCTCAGTGTCCAGCATAAAAGTAACCTGGGGCTGGTTATCCCAGCCACCCCGTTCCGAAACAGCGCTTCGGATGTGATTCCCGTCAAGGCCCACCTCTTTCTTAACCGCCGCGTAACGGAGGGTACCGTCGGCGTTTCTGGCCTGTTCATCAAGCCCGTAACGGTCTTTGATATATACCCCCAGCACCTTCACATCCGCCGGCACGATGGTAGGATCAATCAGATTACCTTCGCTGTCAAAGGTGGTGGTGGGGTGGTTTCGATAGTAGGTGGTAAAGGCTTCGGTGGCCTCGGTGTCTTCCATGTGGAAGGCCAGACTGCCCTTACCCATAATAATATCGTTGATCCGCTCGGGATCGGCGGTACCGGGAATCTCGACATATATCTGATCCGCTCCCTGCCGGCGGATCACCGGCTCGGTAAGACCGAAACGGTCGATACGGCTGTTGAGGACCTCCAGGGCCCGGTTCATCGCGTCTGTACGATCCTCTTCGGTCAGGGGACGACCAAGCAGCACCTGGAGGGCGTCAAAATCAGCCTGGAGCACAATACTCAAGCCGCCGGAAAGATCCAAGCCCAGTTTGACCGCGCTCTTTTGCAGTTCTTTGAGGGCGGAAATATCTTCCCAGTACTTGGTTTCAATAGCGTCCAGCGCTTCCCTCCTGCTGGTAAAAGCGGAAAGCGTTGTCCTGGCGTCCCATCTTTCCGGAGGCGTCTGCCGGGCGCTTTTATATATCTTCCTCGCCTGGGCGGTGAGGAACGAGAGTTTCCCCGGAACATCCCCGCCTGATCGGGCCGCGTCAATAAGCCGCTGCAGATCCACCTGGGCGGTCTGTGAGGCGTAAGCCCTGATCTGTTCCCTGGATTCCAACGCCAAAGTCTGCCGATCTCTGGGTACCAAAAAGTACCACCGTATACTCGGCCAGAGAAACACAAAACATATCGCCATTACCACAAGGACGATGATGAACCGGTACCGTTTGCTCATAACTATGCTCCAGGAGATTTATTTGTGCCGAAGGGGTTTAATACCCCAGCCCTTCTGGGCGGTTAAAAAGTATTAAACCCCTGAGTGCAAGCACCTTATGAGAACAACATACCCCGCCCTTCAGGGCGAGGTTGTTGATTCCGCTTTTTCGCCGCTTTCAGCCGCCGCGGGGGCCTCACCGGCGCGGGCGGCCCCCTTCTCTTCCTTACTTTCGATCTTTTCGGTTTTGTCTTCCCGTGCAACAGCCTCAATGCCAGAAATAGCGCTACGGCTGAATTCAAGCTTGGTATTCTCGTCTACCCTGACAATAACGGAACTTTCTTTCACGCTCTGAATAGTTCCGTGAATACCCCCGATCGTAACAACCTTATCCCCTTTTTTCAGGGCGGAAAGCATTTTCTGGGTATCTTTTTGCTTTTTGTTCTGGGGCCTGATAATCAGAAAATAAAAGATCGCGATAATTGCCGCAAAGGGAATGATACTGGTGATAAAACTGCCGGGTCCCGCGGCGCCGCCATCACCGGAAGCCTGCGGAGCGCCCAAAAGCAAGGGAAGAACAAATGAATTCATAGATAACATCCTTAAAATAGTATTGAGGGGTTTTCAAAAGGCCCCACTGAAAACGCCGTCTTGGACTGTCAGATTACCATAATAACGGAGGGAATACAAGAGCTCGAAAATTACAGAGAGATAGCACGTTTTACATCTACCGGAAACACTCCAAATAACCGGTCCAGAGAAGCAACGGAGCTTAAGGAAGCGCCGGTGACTTTATTGTAGATTTCCACCACGGTGTCAATCTCTTTGGGATCTTTTGACCAGATCGCCGAAGAATAGGCGGCCCGGAACAATCCCTTTTCCGCCAGAGCCCGCGTGGAAAGGCCTCCGTACCGTTTTCCCGCCTGCTTGTCCACCACCGCAACGGGACCGTCATAGCCGATGGTAAAGATGAATTCTTCTCTGGGAAGCATAATTTCCCGCTCAGGGCGCCGGGGAGAAAGAATCTTTCCCCACTCCACAGGCCGGGCAGACCCAATCCACCGGAAGATCCTCAAAAGCTGTTCCCGCCTCCACGCCGCCGCCGGGGTCTCCGGCCGCCGGATCATACACATACCCGCAGACATCGCACACATACTTTTTCATGGCTTACTCCTTCATCTTTAGTATAACATAGCCCGCCTTGAGCGTCCAGCGCGCGAATTGCGCCACGTTAAATCCAACCATAGCGGAGTTCTGGCGGCAGAACGGTAAGTGTGAACACTATTTTACCCATGCAGGGTATATCCTCCATGCTTAATGGAAACATTCTAGTATCCAGACATGGTTGTAGTTGTGGGATAATTAGTTTATAGTTACCGGTATAGAAACCAAAAGGGAGGAGATCGATGCTACAGAAATACCGGGTAACACTCACGGAAGA
>JAISBR010000034.1 GCA_031266095.1 Treponema sp.
GTCAGGCTCTCCTGGACGGATCCCGCGGGTCCCGCTTTTTACCAGGCGAATATTACGCATGACCAGGGCGGCGGGCCGGTCGGCGTACCCAAGGGAACGGAACAATCCGCGTGGAACGGTCTTACCCCCGGTACGGCGTATCAATTTACGGTTAAAGCCCTCGCCGGCGGCTCAAGTGGGGGTGTCAGCGTCTCGATGACACTCTCCAAGGATACGACGCCTCCGGGGGCTGTGTCGGGCCTTACCGCGTTGGACGGCGGCTTCGGTTCGGTGCAGCTCGACTGGGCCAATCCCGCCGACGCGGATGTGCAGTATGTGGAGATCACCTGCGAGCCCTTGAGCGGGCAGCCACAGCTGGTAAACGTGTCGGCCGGAAACCCCGGCAGCTTCACCTGGACCGGGCTGGCCGGGGGGGTGACCTATACCTTTACCGTTACCGCCGTGGATCACAGCGGCACCAAGAGCCCGGGCGTGAGCGTTACCGGGACGCCCCTGGACGTGACGCCCCCCGGGCCGGTGACGGGCCTTCAGGGAATTTCCGGTGACGCCAGCGTAGTCCTTACCTGGACGGATCCCGGCGAAGCCGATCTGGCCTATGTACAAATCGAGTGTAATGAGATTCCCGGGCCGGCGCAGACGGTCAACGCGGGAACCGGAACCTACACCTGGAGCGACCAGATAACCAAAGGCGAGTCGTATACCTTTACCGTTACCACCCGCGACGCCACCGGCAATCTGGGCGCGGCGGTGACCGTCGGCCCGGTTCCGGTTATCCTTGCCGGGGGCGGGACCATAAGCTTCGCGAAGGTGGAGGGCGATCCCTCGAAGATATGGGAAATCCACACTTTCACCGCGTCAGGCGCGCTTACCTTTCCTTCCGGTTATAGCTCCGTAACCGCCGATTACCTTATCGTGGCGGGTGGCGGCGGCGCGGGCGGCGAATTGATCAATGCCGTGGACTATGCTGCCGGCGGCGGCGCGGGTGGACTGCTGTATAAAGCCGGGGCACTGTTGCCTCTCACGGGCAACAGCGTAGCGGTAACCGTCGGCGCGGGAGGCGCGCCAGGCGCGCTCGAGAAACATGGCGCGAACGGCGCGGACTCCGCCATCGGGACTGTTGTGGTTCCCGGAGGCGGAGGCGGGGGCGGCGTAGGGGGAGCCAATCATAGCATTTTGAATGGCAGTGACGGCGGGTCGGGCGGTGGCAACGGTGCGGGAAACGCTTCAATCAATAATAGCAATGCGGGGGATCCGGGTAAACGCCTTGCCGGTATTGATCCTGAAATAAAGGGGAATAATGGCGGCAAGGCCGACAACAACAACACCGCCCCGGACAGCGGCGGCGGCGGGGGAGGCGCGGGCGGCGCGGGCCAGAACGCAAGCACCAGCGCGGCAGGCGCGGGGGGCGCTCCCTGGAACGCCACCCTCGCGGGCGCTTCCTGGATCGCGGCCGCTGCCGGAACGACTGAGTTTTCACGGGGAGGCGGGGGCGGCGGCCCAGCCAGTCCCGCGGGCGGCAAAGCAGGTGTAAACTACGGCGACGGGGGGTCGGCCGGTAATAACTCGAAGCCATCAGACGGCAGTGGGCACGGTGGCATCGTGGTGATCCGCTTCCAGCGGGACTAACGTACCACAATCCGCCATCCTTGGCGGATTGTGGTATCGGAGTTTACGCGAAGCGTAAACTCCACCCGGCCGCCGGGCGGCCGGTCTGGGTACAGCGCCGTCCGTGGCGCGGCCCCGTGGGAGCAGTCCCGCGGGGCTTTTTGTTGGTGAGGCCGGAGGAAGCGGCCCGGCCGCCACCCCGCCGCAACAGGCTCCCAGGGGGCCCTTTCAAAACTACTCTCCGCCCTCATCGGGCGGGAGCTGGCGGTTGTCGCCTTAACCGCCAATGCGCCCAATAGACGCATGCGAAACATTGAGCATGTGGTTGTTACCATGTAGCATGGCGTAGGCCCAACGAAGATACCCAGGAGCTTGCTCCTGGGTTCTTCATGAGCAGCAGCAAGTTTATGATGTTGTGCCGGGTACTGTTTTGGAGGTGTCCGCACTGCCGGCGGCGTGCCGTGCGGCAAGTTTCCGTACCGCCCGGAAAATATTCTCATAGCCCGTACACCTGCACAGGTGTCCTGAAAGGAGCCGGCGCAGTTCAGCGTCCGAATACGCGTTCCCCGAGCGTACAATTTCGGCGGCGCTCATGAGAAAGCCGGGGGTGCAGAAACCGCACTGGACGGCGCCTTCGTCGATAAAGGCCTGCTGGATTGCGGAGAGTGTGCCGTCGGCGCTTAAGAGGCCCTCGGTGGTGAGGATCTCTTTGCCGTCGGCCCAAATGGCCAGGTAGATGCAGGAATTGAAACATTCGCCGTTGATGATCACGTTGCACGCGCCGCACTCACCCACCTCGCAGCCTTTTTTGACGCTCGTCAGGCGGTACTCGTTACGCAGCATGTCCGTAAGGGAGGCCCGGACATCGACCATGGTTTCGGTGTTCCTGCCGTTTATGGTACAGCGTACCAGTTGTCTTCTCATAGTGAGACCCCCGCCCGTTTCAATGATTCCGTCAAGGTCCGTTTGGCGAGTTCCTCCGCCAGGTGGAGGCGGAACTCCTTTGCGGCCCGCCAGCTTGTCCGGGGATGTATGTCGTCCAGGGCGGCCTTTGCCGCGGCGGCAACGGTTGCCGCGCCGGCGGCTTTACCGGCCGCGGCCTGTTCCGCGCCGGGCGCGCGCGCGGGCACCGGACCCGCGACGCCGTAGGCAAGGCGCATGCGCTCAATGGTCTTTTTGTCTTTTGAAAGCCGCACATTCGCCGAGCAGCCCAGGGTCGCTATGTCCAGGGCGTTCCGCATGGCGTATTTGATGTAATTGCCGAAACAGTCCGTATAGCTTGCTTTGGGTATTACAATGGCGGTAAGAATCTCATCGTGAGCCAGGGCGGTTTTCCCCGCGCCGGTGTAATGCTCCGTAATGGGAACCCGCCGGGTTCCGTCGGGCCCCAGGTATTCCATCACCGCTTCCCACGCGGTCAGCGTTGAGGCGCTGTCCGCCGAAGTTACGCCGTTGCAGACATTCCCGCCGATGGTGCCGATGTTGCGCAGCTGCGGCCCGCCGACGGTGTCAACCGCTTCGGCCAGCACGGGGATATAGCGCTGAATGATCGGGTCGGCTGAAACATGGGAAAAACTGGTCAGGGGGCCGACGCGAATCGCCTCGTCACTATCAATACATACCCCCCGCAGCGCGTCTATCTTCTGAATACTCACCAGGGTACAGCCCGCGAGTTTTCCTTCACGAATTGCTATCAGCACGTCACTGCCCCCGGCGATAATGCGGGCCCCGGGGTGTTCGCGTAATAACGCGACCGCGTGGGCGGCGCTTTCAGCCTCAAACAGATCTTCTATATCATACATAGACACCCCCAGGAAATCATGCTTAAGCTCATATCAGCCCCGCCTTCTTAAAACCGGCAAAAAGCAGGTGGGGAGTAAGCGGAATGGTATTAAAAGCGACTCCGGTAGCGTGTAACACGGCGTTTCGGATCGCCGCCGCTCCCGGTACGGTCGGGGGTTCTCCGAGGGCTTTGGTCCCGTAAGGACTGGTGGGTTCCGAATTCTCCACAAAATGCGCCTCAAGCCGGGGGTGATCCAGAATGGTGGGCAGCTTGTAGTCCAGCAGGTTGCCGTTAAGGAGCCTGCCGGTCTTGGGATCGTAGATAAGCTGCTCAAACATGCCGAAACCAATGGCCATACTCATGCCGCCGTGGACCTGGCCTTCGGCGGTTTTGGGGTTGATAAGCCTGCCGCAGTCGTGGCAGTTGACCAAATTGAGCAGGCTTATCTTCCCCAGGGGGATGTCGACCTCCACCTCGGCAAAGGCGCAGCCAAAGCTAAAGGCATTGCTTTTAACCTGGGCGGTGGCCTCGGCGGTGAGATGTTCGGCGTGTTCGGTGTGGTAGAGGGTATCGGTGGCGAGTTCGTCAAGGCCGGCAAGTCTCTGATTATTATGGGTAACCAGCACTATATCGCCGTTGATGATGTCAAGGTCCGAGGCCGGATTATGGGTGTATTCTGATGCATAGCGGAGTATTTTCTCCTTGAGCATTTTGACGGCCTTGTTGACAGCCGCGCCGCCCACGTATGTCTGGCGGGAACCGTAAGCGCCGGTACCAAAAGGACTGATATCGGTGTCCTGGCTGCTTATCACATGGACCTTTTGCCAGGGTATCCCCAGGGTCTCGGCGGCCATCTGGGCAAAGACCGTGTCGGCGCCCTGGCCGATTTCGGTTTCGGCGAGCTGGATCTGGACGCTGCCGTCCTGATTCAAAACCACCCGGCAGGAGGAGATCTCAATCGAAATAGGCCAGACCGCGGTATTGTACCAGAACAGGGACATGCCAATGCCCCGGCGGATCGGTCCGTTTTGTTCTGCGTAACGATTTCGCTTTTCATCCCAGTGTATCCTGGCTTTGCCGGCCTCGACACACTGGTGGAATGAATCAAAATAGTTAACATTTTTGGTGAATGGGTCCACAAAACCCACCGGCATCACATTGAGGAAACGGAATTCGAGGGGGTCAAGATTGAGCCTGCGGGCAATGTCTTCCATGTGGGACTCTATGGCGAATATCGCCTGGGGAGTACCGTAACCCCGCATCGCGCCTGCTGCTGCGGTGTTGGTATAGACCGTGTAAATGTCAACTTTGCGGGCCTTTTCGTCCTGGTAAAGCTGACGAAACGCATTTGTCCCCTTTGCGGCGATCCCGTGGCCGTGGGAACCGTACGCGCCCTGATTTGAATAAGCCGTGTAAGAACGGGCCACCAGCCGCCCGTTGGGCCGTACCCAGGTTTTAAGACAGATCTTCTCGCTGTGCCGCACCCTGGTAGCGCAAAACACCTCTTCCCGGGAAAGCTCAAGTTTCACCAGGCGCCCTCCAACCTGGCTGCACATAAAAGCGTTGAGCGGCTCATAGAGACTGTCCTGTTTATTGCCGAAACCGCCGCCGATATAGGGCTTTATGATGCGCACATCACCCCAGGGAATTCCCAATGCCTGGGCCACAATGCGCCGGACAATATGGGGAATCTGTGTGGAGGCCACAATCACGATCCTGCCGTTTTCCATATAGGCCCACGAAACGGCGCTTTCAATATGGCAATGCTGTACGATTGGAGTCTCAAACACATCCTCAAAGCAGAGGAGCCCTTCCTCTTGTATGGCTTCCTCAAAGTTGCCGTCCTCAACCGTGGTATGCTTCAAGATATTGCCGGGACAGTCCTCGTGAAGCAGCGGCGCTCCCTCTTTCATTGCCTCTTCCGGCGTCAGAATAACAGGATACTCATCATATTCAACCTTTATTGCCCGTAACGCCCGTGACGCGCTGATTTCATCTTCGGCGATAACCGCGGCAATGTCGTCGCCGTACAGCCTGACCCGCTTGTTAAGGAGCCGGCGGTCCATGGGGTCGTGATGGGCGGGATCGGTGGACCAGGGATGACCCGCGGTGGGAAAGGGGAAATCCGGTACGTCAAAGCAGGTGATGATCTTCACCACCCCCGGAATCTTCTCCGCTTCACTGGTATCGATTTTTTTCACCAAGCCGTTGGCTATAGTAGAATGCAATACCTTCCCGATCAGCGCGTTCCGGTCAACCAGGTCATCCGTGTACTTTGCCCTGCCGGAAACCTTCTCCCAAGCGTCTACCCTGGGTATGCTCTGCCCCACGCTCATAAATACCTCTATCGTATCCGTCAATTCAGCCCATATCAGCAATACTCTGTGGCTGTCTTAGATTATATACCATATTATGTAACGGCTCTGATAGAAAAACAAGAGAAAAGGACAGAGCCGCAGGGCATCGGCGTTTACTTTCATGTTCCGGGAAACTATCGCGTTTTGGAAGAAGTTTTAACCGCCAAGGCGAACAAGTCGAATAAGTTCCGGTACAAAGCCTCGTTTTCCCTTCCTTATTTGACTTATTTGACTTAGCGGTAAGTCTTCCTTTACGGCACAGTGTAGTTATGCCCCGAGCTGTAGGTCAAGTTTAGCCTTGAAAGGCGGGCTAGACTGGACCCCGCCGGGGTGTAGCTTAGACCCCATCGGGGTGTAGCTTGGACCCCATCGGGGTGTAGCCTGGACCCCGGCGGGGTGTAGACTAGACCCCACTCGCTCTATAGCCTATGTATTGCGACACACATAGGCTATGTGTCTGGACACACATAGACCATGTGTCTGTACACACATAGGCTATGTGTCTAAATAGAGCCATGATGGCTCAGAGGGCGGCCCCGGGAAGGCTGGGCGGCGGCCGCACGGGCCGGGGAACAATATCGGGGCAGAACGGGCGCGCCCCGGCGGCGGCGGACGCTCCGCGCGGGCGGCGGCCTCGAATGAGCTGCGTTACGGGGGAATTGCGCTTTATGCGCTTAAGGAACCTTGCAATTTTCGGAAAAGAACGCTAGTATGTAATCATTACAAAATTTTAAGGAATGCAATTATGACCGACCATCGTGTATATTTTAAACCCACTAGCCTCCCCCCTCCCCTCTCCCGTATGTTTTGTGTACCTAAATACCGGCGGCCGCTGAAAAAGGCCCTCTCTGCCGCGGTGCTCCTGTTCCTGGCCGCCTGTCTTATCCCGCTTGCCTGCTCCCATCCGGTAAACGGGGCTCTTGAGGGCGGCAGCGGCGGCGAAAGCATGGTAACCATCCGGCTCCCCGGCGCGGAAGGGACAACGGCCCGCTCGGCGGTTTCAGGCGCGACCATCGCCCAGCTGGAGTTCAGTCTTACCCTGACCAAGGGTTCGACCGTTAAAACCGCCATCGCGCCGCCGGGGAAACCCACGGTTACGGTCCCCCTCGCGGCGGGGGAGTGGCAGGCCGCGGCTGAGGCGTATTTGCCCGCCGGGCGCGTCCACGTGGGAACCGGTTCCACGAAGGTAAAGGTGGGGCCGGGGCAGCCTAACAACGTTATAATCACCATGGTGTTTGACAATACCATGCCCGCGGCCGTTACGGCGGACTATATGGGCCAGACCTATACCGCGGTCTACTCCGGGAACGCCGTGTACACGGTGGCCCTGAACGGCTATGACCCCGCGGAGGCCGTGCAGATACAGGTGACCAAGGCCCTCACGGAACAGGACATAACTATTACCAATAATAACCTGGCTACCTCGGCCTATGTGAGCGAGCCGAAGCAGGAGACCCTGCTCAGGGGAACCGGCCCGGCCTTCAGCGTGGGCGCGGGGAGCGGCTTCACCACCGATTACACGGTAAACCTCGTGTACCCCGGCGGGTATGTACTGACCTTTGCCGGCGATGGGGCGATGGGCGGTTTTGCCGATGGACCCGCCGCAACGGCGCAATTTAACGGGCCCCGTGGCGTGGCGGTAGACGACGCGGGGAATGTCTATGTGGCGGATGCCGATAATCACCGTATCCGCAAGATTACCCCTACCGGGATGGTATCGACCCTTGCCGGCAGCGGGACGATAGGCGGTTTTGCCGATGGACCCGGTACGGCGGCGCAATTTAATGAGCCCGCAGGCGTGGCGCTGGACGGCGCGGGGAATCTCTATGTGGCGGATACCTCTAATCATTGTATCCGCAAGATAGTTATTGCCTCCAGAGTGGTATCGACCCTTGCCGGCAGCGCTACATCAGGCGTTGCCGATGGAACCGGTGCGGCGGCGCAATTTACTTTCCCCAGAGGCGTGGCGGCGGACAATGCGGGGAATCTCTATGTGGCGGATACCGGTAGTCAGCGTATCCGCAAGATAGTTATTGCCACTCAAGAAGTAACGACCCTTGCGGGCAGTACATACGGTTATGTCAATGGGACCGGTACGGCGGCGCAATTTAACGGGCCCTATGGCGTGACAACGGACGACGCGGGGAATCTCTATGTGGCGGATACCTCTAATCATTGTATCCGCAAGATAGTTATTGCCTCCAGGGTAGTAACGACCTTTGCCGGCAATGGCGCAGCTGTACCTGCATACGGTTATGCCGATGGAATTGGTACGGCGGCGCGGTTTTATAATCCCGATAGCGTGGCGCTGGACGGCGTGGGGAATATCTATGTGGCGGATGCCGATAATCACCGTATCCGTAGGATAGAGATTGCCTCAGGAGCGGTAACGACCCTTACCGGCAGTTTTCAGGGTTATGCCGATGGAACCCTGACGGCGGCGCAATTTAATGAGCCCGCAGGCGTGGCGGTAGACGGCGCGGGGAATCTCTATGTGGGGGATTATGACAATCATCGTATCCGTAAGATACTGCCTTAAGAAAGCGCCGGGCATCGGCGTTGAAGAAAGAATTTACCTCGAAGTCGAATAAGGCGGGAAGGGGCGGAGCAATCCGCCCTGACCTAGGAGCCAGAGAAAAAAGGGACCTGAGAGCAAAAACTTATTCGACCTTGCGGTTAAAAATTTCTGTGGATCAAGAATAGGGCCTCGATCCCGGGGTTCCAGCCTTTACTTTTTGCCTTCCGTAAAACCATGTAAACCGCCCTCGAATTAAGCGTTCAGGATATCCTCCATGGTCAAGCGGGGCAGCAAGTCCCTGATCTCGTCAGGGGAAAAACCCCGGCCCCGCATCTTTTGGGCCGCTTCCAGGTCCTGCCTGAACACCTCCCGCCTGGTTTCAGCCCTACCTCGCTCCAGACCTTCAGTCCTGCCCTGTTCCAAGCCTTCGGCTATGCCTTTCTTCCAGGCTTCCGTCTCATATTCTTGCATGTCCAGCTCGTACTTCTCTTTGCTCAGCTCGTAAAAATACGCTTCCTCTTCCGCGGTGAACCCTTCCAGCATTTCCCCTGCCATCGCTATGCCCTCCTCCGCTGCCATAAGCTCTCCTATCAGTCCTTGCCGCTCTGGTTCGGTGTAATACTTAAAAAATATCCCCCACCGTTCCTTTCCGGTCATCTCCCGGACTGGCTTTCCTGCCGTCTCCTTCAGCTTTTCCAATTCTAATACAAGTATCGTTGTCCGTCCACCTAAACGTATCCGCCGCTCGGGGTCGTAATAAATAAACTTATGGTCAAACGTATCATCAGCGAAGAGCTTCCGGTGTGCCAGGAGGGAAATCTGGTAAGTCCGGCGCAGGTCTCCGAAAGACTTGTTCTTTCCCCGGAGCGGCTGGTTAATGAAGAGACGAGCAGAATAATACTCAAGCCTGAGGGCTTCCTGGGCATGGGGGTACAGGGTCATTTCGATATTGGCCTTTTCGCCGGAGTCGAAGGTGCAGTTAATGTCGTAGCGGATATGGCGGTCACCGAGGCGGGAGACGGGGGGTTCGTTGGCGGAGATGGAGAGGCGGTCCACGGTTCGCTCGAGGAGGGCTGAGAGGAGCGCTTTTCGGGCGATTTGGGAGGGGATAGAGTCCCTGGTAAAGATGCCTTTGAAGACGGGGTCCCAGCAGGGGTTGATGAGGGGGTTGGGGGAGTGGAACATAGAGCCTCCGAATAGCAGGATGATGGAGCGGCCAGGAACCTGCCCCGGTAATCAAAGGATTACACGCTCTATATGGGTCCAGTATGCGCCACGCTTTAGTGTGCGGGGAAAAAAGGTAAAAAAAGCACTGAAAAGGGTCTTTACGGGATACAGTTTCCATGGAGGCCGGGTGATCGTAATTTTAGGAATTGAGGCGTTTTCAAACTCAGTTCGTATGATGCGGGCTGTAGGTTCCATGAAGTAAAGATCGCCTGCAAGGGCGGCCTTTTTTGCCGGTTTCCAAGCAGCGCG
>JAISBR010000038.1 GCA_031266095.1 Treponema sp.
CCGGAAACAACAAGGGAGTATCTCGGTCTACATTGACAAATCGTGCACTCATGAGGTGATTCTACCTGACTTTATTGGTTTTGACGATCCCGCAGGGAGAAGTGCAACAGGCTCCTAGACAGGGGGGAGGGGCTGTGGTACGCTTATGTACCGTGCCTTCAATGCCTGCGTTGCCTTCATAGAGCAGGGCGCGGATAGGAGGCTTTGTAATCATGATAAACACTACCAAAATGCCGCTGTGGGCGGCGGTTCTCGCGTGCGTTTTAGCGGTTTCCTGTGACACGCCCACTTCCGGAGACGGAAGCGGAAGCGTATACCGGGAACCGGATGTAGTACTGGGTACGAATCAGTTTTGGGCCTATAACAGCAGCAATAATAATTATTATAGACTCACGGCGGAGAAAAAAGCCGTAGGGCAGCGATGTGAGGTGTGGGTGGAGAAAGGCGCCGGGATTTCGAGCAGCGACGCCAGGGAAATCGCCGCCGAATATGACAATACGATCTACCAGGTAATTCGAAACGCTTTTAATACTACGCTTGACGTTGATGTAGGCGGCGGGGTTAAGAAGCAGATGGGCCTTTTTGAAATCGCCGATTATATAACCAATGAGGACGGCAAGCTCCTCCTCCTGCTTCTGGATATACGAGATACGTACAGCCCCCCCGCTGACAACGCGTATGTGGGAGGCTACTTCGACGGTAATAATTTTTTGAATAACCCGTATTCCAACAGGGCCGATATGTTGTATGTCGATATCAAGCCCGGTACCATAAAAAGCAAGCAGTTTTACGCGGTCATTGCCCACGAATTACAGCACCTGCTTCATTTTGTTATAGACCTTGGCGTGCGTACCCCCGAGGGAGCTACCTTCATTACGGAACAGGATCTCTGGATTAACGAGGGCTTATCCACCGCCTCGGAGTACTTATACCTCGGAGACCACGCCGCTACCAAAAGAATTGATGACTTTAACAAAGACGCCAAGATACTTGCGGGAAATACGTTCTTTGTATGGGACGGCGCGCTTGCCGATTATGCGACCGCGTACCTTTTCTTCCAGTGGCTGCGGATTCAGGCGGGGTCTACTGCTATTTACCGGGACATATTTATGTCCCAAAAGCTCAACTATCAGGCGGTAACGGAAGCCGCGGCGAGCAGGATAGACACTTCCTATGCCAATTGGGAAACGCTCCTCTATTCCTGGTTTGCCGCCAATTATATCAAGGCCTCCAGCGGCCCGTATGGCTATAATGGTGAAATAAGCGGTCTTGAAGCACGATTCACTTCCGGTAGTACTAAAACTATTCAGTTGAGACCCGGAGAAGGCGTCTATAGCGCGCTCGGTAGTGTTCCGGCTAATTCAGGAAATATCCACTACGCCAGTCTTACGGCAGAATCAGTCACGGTAACCCTGACCTATAATGTGAATACCGTTAAAGCCGGAGCCGCGGAAACCGGTACAATCGCCGCCTCCCAGCTTCCCGCGGACACGATAAGCGCCTCGAGGGCGGCGGCGGCTTCCCGGGAGCCGTATCCTATCGGCATTACGGACCTGCTGGGCGGCCGGCGGCCGGGCGGCGTTGCGCTGCCGGACGACGCGTTCAGCGGCAGAATCAGCGGTTTCGTGCTTAATCCCGATGAGTAGCAGTTTGCGGCTGTGCGCCCTGGCCTTCATCCCCTGCTGCATACTGGCCTTGACGGCCTTCGGGGCGCGGGAAACCGGCGCGAAGGAAACTGAGCCGGGCTTTTACCGGGACCGGGACGGGGGAGCCCTTGAAACGCCGCCTCCGCGTCAGGAAACCGGCGGCGAAATGGTCCGGGTCTCGGGCAGGGTGCGCCTGGTCGGCAGCGCCCCGCTGAGCAGGCTGGTTGTGAGCGGGGAAGAAGGCGACTGGTATATTGAGGGCGGCGATTGGGACGCGCTGATGGGCCTCCAGCAGCGGAACGTAACGGTGGAGGGGCGGCGCTATACCGAGGATCTGGTCCTGGCTAACGGGCAATACCTCGGTAAACGGCTCATACTGCGGGACGCGCGGCTCATCGCGGTGGAATGATCGATCAATCGAGCAATCGATCGATCCCCGGCCCGCCCGATACGCGACCTTACGTCCCCCTTCCCGCCGCTTCCACCTGCTGCGCGCCTGTTTCCCGCAGCAGGTACTTCTGAATCTTCCCGCTGGGGGTGAGCGGGTACTGGTCCACAAAGAACACATACTTGGGTATCTTGAAGCGGCTGATCTTCCCGCGGCAGAAGTCCCGGACATCTTCCTCGCTCATTTCCGCGCCGGGGTGGAGGATAATAAAAGTCCCCACTTCCTCGCCGTATTTTTTGCTGGCGATGCCCACCACCTGCACATCTTTGACGCCGGGCATCGTGTACAGGAAATCCTCAATTTCCTTGGGATACACGTTTTCGCCGCCTCTTATGATCATGTCTTTGATGCGGCCCGTGACCCTGAAGTAGCCGTTCTGTTCCCTGACGCCGATGTCGCCTGAATGGAGCCAGCCGTCCTTGTCGATACACTGGGCGGTGGCTTCGGGCATTTGGTAGTAGCCTTTCATGGTGTTGTAACCCCGGCAGCAGAACTCGCCGTGGACGCCGTCCGGGCACTCTTCGCCGGTTTCGCTGTTACGGATGGTCACCTCAACGCCGGGCAGGGCGCGGCCCACGGTTTCCACTTTCGCTTCCAGGCTGTCGTCGTAGCGGGTCTGGGTCATCACCGGAGAGGATTCGGTAAGGCCGTAACAGATGGTCACTTCGCTCATGTGCATTTGGGCGATAACCTGTTTCATGGTTTCGATGGGGCAGGGTGAGCCGGCCATAATGCCGGTACGGAGGCTTGAAAGATCGAAGATCTTGAACATGGGGTGGTTAAGCTCGGCGACAAACATCGTGGGCACGCCGTATACCGCGGTACACCTGACCTTTTGAATGGTGGCAAGTACCAGGAGCGGATCAAACCACTCTACTATGGCCGCGGCGGCGCCGTGGGTAAGGACCGCCATCATCCCCAGTACCAGGCCGAAACAGTGGAACAGCGGTACCGGCAGGCATACAATGTCCGCTTCGGTGAAACGCTGGTTATCGCCAATCCCCAGGCCGTTGTTGAGGATGTTCCGGTGGGTGAGCATGACCCCTTTGGGGAAACCGGTGGTCCCGCTCGTGTACTGCATATTCACCACATCGTTGGTGTCCACCGTGGCTTCGATGTTCCGCAGCTCCGCTTCGCCGGTATGCCGTCCGAGCAGCAAGAGTTCGCTGAAGCTGTACATGCCCCGGTGTTTCCGCTGGCCCACATAGACCACGTATTTGAGAAACGGGAATGTTTCCGAGTTGAGATGCCCCCTGGGCGCTGTTTTGAGTTCGGGAATCAGTTCGTTAACCATGGCGATATAATCGGAATCCCTCCAGCCGTCGATGACGCAGAGGCAGGTCATGTCCGACTGCTTGAGCACATATTCCAGTTCATGGGTTTTGTAGCCGGTGTTGACGGTGATGAAGACAATCCCCAGGCGGGCGCAGGCAAACAGCACCGTATTCCAATCCGGCACATTCGTTGCCCATATCCCCACGTGGTCGCCTTTTTTAAGACCCATGGAGAGGAAGCCTTTGGCAAGATCGTCTACCCGCCGGTCGAATTCGGCGTAGGTGAAATGCAAATCCCGGTCCGCGTAGACCAGAAAATCACGATCCGGGCGGGCAACGGCTTTTTCGCGCAGTACCTGCCCCAGAGTCTGTTCAATATATTCCACGATTCTGTTCCTTACTAAGGGTGAAAAGCGCCGCTTAAACCGGCGTATAGATAACGGCGAGAATCCGAACCGGCCGCGTGTCCGCGGACAATACCCGGTGGGGCACGATGGAGTCATAGTAAACCGAGTCCCCGGCCTTGAGGGTATGGGAATCGGTCCCATATTCCAGGGAAAGGTTTCCCGCAAGCACATGGATAAACTCTTCTCCCTCATGCGCGGATTTGTCCTGCGCCGCGTCAGGCTCAATATCCACGATGAAGGGCTCCATGTGGCGGCCGCCTTTGTCCGCTGCCAGGGCCTTGAAATGGAGGCCCTGGTGTCCCTTCCCCGCGGCCGTTTTCTCGTCTTCCGGCAGCCCGGTCACAAAGCGTACCGATGCGGCCGCTTCCCCGGCCCTGGTGATTACCGGACCCAGTTCCTCATGGTCATCCAACAGGGTCCCCAGCCGGACACCCAAAGCCCGCGCCAGTTTAATTAAGGGCGCGAGATCGGGAATATGTCCCTCATCTTCGATTTTCGCGATCAGCGCGGCCGGAACGCCGCTCCGTTCAGCGAGGACCTCTCTGGTCGTGGAATAGGTTTCACGCAGTTCAGCGATGCGAGCGCCTGGTGTATGTGTTTTCATGGATGCCGTCTATTATAGTGCGTTAATCTGAAAAAAGACAAGCGCTTACCACACGCCCGAGCCCGCCGGTTTTACCGGGGGTATCTGACAAAACTAAACGCGGGAGACCCGCGAGCGCCATACTTTTCCGTTGACAGCTTTTTCCCGGCGGGTTTATACTATGGCCGTATATTGCAAAGGAAGTGGGGTGCAAATCCCCCGCTAACCCGTAACTGTGATGGGACTGTCCGGCCGTGAAGCCGGACAGCCGTTCCGCCTGTAATGGTCACTGTCTTAATTGATGGGAAGGCCGGCGGAACCGGCAGCGCCTTAAGCCAGGAAACTTTGGTATACATTGGCCCTGTCGGAGTCAATCATTTTTTTCTAGCTTCGAGGAAGAGCCTTGAAAAAAGCCGCTGGTATCCCACCCGACTTTTAACCGGACACACGGTTTCTCTGCAAAACGCCACCCGGGGCGGTAAACCGGT
>JAISBR010000061.1 GCA_031266095.1 Treponema sp.
GAATAGGGGGCGGTTGCTTGCTGGAATAGGGGGCGGTTGCTTGCTGGAATAGGGGGCGGTTGCTTGCTGGAATAGGGGGCGGTTGCTTGCTGGAATAGGGGGCGGTTGCCGGCCTCGAAAAGGCTCCCTATTCCGGTACGGAATAGGGAGCCCCCTCTGCTGCGCAGAGGGGGATAAAACCGGGGCCGGGGCTTCCTACAGGGGTAGTACGCTCAGGGTGATGTAGAGAGGGTTGGTCCCGCCGCCTATAAAGTCGTCCTGCCATGCCGTATCGTAGAGGCCTAGGTCTAGGGCTGTGGACGGCACCTTGACGGTAACGTCGTTGTGGAAGCTAACGCCCATGAACATATTTGTCCCCGTCACAGGAGGCGGCGTACTCCCCAGAGTAATGGTGAGGGCGCTTCCGCCGGCATTCATCCCGAAGGCGTAATCGCCGAGGGCCATTACGACAGGGAGGTTCACCGTGTCGAGGGAGGTGCAAAGGAAGAAGGCGTAATCGCCGATGGACGTTACTTTAGGGAGGCTCACCTCAGCGAGGGAGTCGCAGAGGTGGAAGGCTTGAGTGCCAATGGACACTGCGGCGGGGAAGTACACCGTGACGAGGGCGGTGCAGCCGTTGAAGACATAATCACCGAGGGTCGTTACGGCAGGGAGGCTCACTTCAGCGAGGGAGTCGCAGCTGTTGAAGGCCCTTTCGCCGATGTCCACTGCGGCGGGGAAACTCACCTCAGCGATGGAGGTACTGCTGAAGGCGTATTGGCCTATCCCGGTAACTCCGGCGCCGCTTACCTTTTTGAGGCTACCGAAACCGTTGAATGTAGGGTTGCTGGAACTCCCGTCCGCTATGCTGAACGGCGTATCGGGCAGGACCAGGGACACTATTTGGCTTTTAGCGGGGGAGGAGGATGAAGCGGGATTAAACTCCGCTGGAACGCCGCTTATGGTGCTGATGGAGAGATCCATGGCGACGTATTTGCCAGAGAGGAGGATTTCGCCAAGGAGCGCGTCCCAGGCGGTATCGACAAAGGCAATGCCTGCCGGCAGGGGAAGGGGATCCGCCGCCGACATGCCGCCGGTCATACCGTCGAGATACGCCGTAATACCGGAAACGCTGCTGAACGCCCAGCGGGCGGTGAGGGTTACGTCGCCGGTCACCGTATAGGAAGCGCCCGCCGGGTAAGCCGTACCGTCCACTTCCCAGGAATAAAAGGGTATGCCGCCTGACGGCGCGCTCCCCGCGGGCAGGATGATGGAGCTGCCTAATCCGACGGCAGCGGGCTCCGGAACCGTGCCGATGCCCGTACCCGCGCTATACTTTACCGTATAGAAGGAGGTAAATGCCGCGGATACCGTTACGTCCGCGTCGGGCATGGTAAAGGCGTATTCATTCCCGCCGCCGGAGGGGGTGTGCGTAGTGGTCCCGTCGGTGTAGGTAAGGCTATGCAGGATATACCCGCCGGTGGGCGCCGTTGTCAGGGTAACCGTGGTTCCCGGATAGGCCGCCGTGAAGCTGGCCTCGACTTGGCCGTTCGCGAAGCCGGGTACGTGTATCTCGTAACAGGAAAGGGGGGCCCCGGCGGTGTCGCGCATTGCCATGGGCACGATGATCTTGTTGTTTTTGGCCTGTATCTCAAAGGAGATGCTGCCCGTCCCCGCGAGGTTCGGGCTGTCCGCCTGGTACGCTTTCGCGTCAATCCGCCATTTACCCTGGCGCAGTTTGAGCTTGGCGGTTTCCCCCCATTTCGCGTTGAGGGTAAGAGCTTCCCGGTTCGGCCCGGTAAGTTTCGACTCAAAGCGCATGGAGGCCAGCACGTCGGCGGGCAGGTCCACACCGGAAGTGATTGCGCGGCCGTCGCTCTTGCCAAAGGTGAGGGTAACGTTCCCGCCGCCGCTTTCGCTTATCTCGCCGCCCAGCGGATTTGAGCAGCCGCCGAGGAAGAGTACGCTCAGTAGAGCGATGCTTAAGAAGGCGGCGCTCACCAGCACAGCGCGCAATAAAGCGGCGTTCAAGAGCCTGCCGTACGGCAGCGCGCTCATAGACCGCGCAAACGTGTTCTTATCGGTGTTCATAATCACTTCCTTTCAATCCTCATTACCGGTATTGGTATAGCCCGTATGAAAAAAGTTATCTATTTCAGAATATACCACCATATTTCCCCCTTTTCAACCTTTTCGGCAGAAATAACCGGGCATCGGCGTTTGCTTTTTCAGCGTCAAAATTCCCTGAAAAGCGCCGGCCGGCCGGCTGGACTTATGAAAGCCAAACAGCTACAATACGGTATGGCGATCATCGGCATTATCGGCGGCAGCGGGTTGGATAACCCTGATATCTTCTCTCATTCCCGGGATGAGCGGGTAACAACCCCATACGGAGAGCCGTCCTCGCCGCTCAAGCGGGGAAACATCGGCGGCGTGGAGGTGGTCCTCCTGGCCCGCCACGGACGGGAGCATACAATTCCCCCCACGCAGGTAAACTACCGGGCGAATATCACCGCTCTTAAAGCGGCCGGCTGTACGCACATGGTGGCAACCACGGCGGTAGGATCGCTGCGGGAAGAAATCCACCGGGGAGATTTCGTGATCATCGACCAGTTTATTGATTTTACCAAACAGCGGAAGATGACCTGCCACGAATCGTTTGAACCCCACAGCCCGGTGCACTGCGCTATGGCGGATCCGTATGACAGCCGGCTCCGCGAACTCTTGATTAATGAATGTAAACGCCTGAGTTATCCGTTCCACGATCACGGTACGGTAGTAACCATTGAGGGTCCCCGCTTTTCCACCAGGGCTGAGTCGCGCATGTTCCGCGCCTGGGGAGCGGATATCATCAATATGTCCATCGCCACCGAAACCGTTCTGGCGGCTGAGGCCGGCGTCCCTTACGCGGCGGTGGCTATGAGTACCGATTACGATTCCTGGCGGGTTGACGAGGAGCCGGTAACCTGGGAGGCCATTGCCAGGGTCTTTGCCGAAAACGCCGCCAGGGTACGGACTCTGCTTACCGGGATTATTCCCCTGATTTAAAAGAGCGCTTCAACAGTGCGGGCGGACCAGCGTTTTAACGAATCATGCCTTCAGCAGCTCAGAGCCGCAATCACCGACGCGGGGGGGAACGAGGTCTTCGCCCTGGGCTGGCTGGATACCAAAGGTATTGTCCACCGGATAACGATTACCGCCCGGGGGAATGAGGGCCAGGTGCTTGCCCGCGGCATGGAAAATGGGGAAGCCGGCGGTCCCGCGCCGGACCTGTTCATCCACAATCACCCTTCGGGCCTCCTTACCCCCAGCGACAATGATCTTGCTATTTCCGGAAAAGCCGCCGAGAGCGGGATTGGGGCCTATATCGTGGATAACCCGGTAGAACGGGTCTACGTGGTGGCTGAGCCTATCCGCCGCCGGAAGGTGAAAAAGCTCAATTCGGAGCGGATTACCGCAGCCCTGCGGGAAGGGGGGGCCGTCGCGTCGCGGCTTCCGGTCTATGAGCCCCGGCAGGCCCAGCTTGATCTGATGGACCTGATCGTCCGCTCCTTCAACGAGGACGCCCTGGCCGCCGCCGAGGCGGGTACCGGGGTTGGAAAGTCCTTTGCCTACCTCCTGCCGGCCCTGCATTACGCGATTGAAAACGACGAGCGGATCGTAATCTCCACGGCCACCATTACGCTGCAGCAACAGCTCTTTGAGAAAGACATTCCCCTGGTGAGCTCTACAACGCCGAAAAAGGTCAAGGCGGTACTGATGAAAGGCAGGGGGAACTATGTGTGCCGGCGCCGGCTGGATGACGCCCTCAGGGAGCCGGACCTGGACGAGGCGGAACGGGATGAGATGGAGCGTCTTGCCAAATGGACTGAAACCAGCAGGACCGGCAGCCGCTCGGACCTTTCCTTTAGCCTTTCGGAAAATCTGTGGTCACGGGTCTGTTCCGACGCGGATTTGTGCATGGGCCTGCGCTGCCCGGAGCGGGAACGCTGTTTTGTACTCGCCCTGCGGAAGGAGGCGGCGGACGCGCGTATCATCGTGGTAAACCACCACCTGCTCTTCGCCGACCTGGCTGCGCGGTACGCGGGGGCGGGTTATGGGGGCGCCGTGGTCCTGCCCCCCTATGCACGGGTAATTATCGATGAGGCCCACACCATAGAGGCGGCGGCTACGTCCTTCTTTTCCCTGGAATTCAGCCGTGTGGCCGTCTTCCGCCAATTGGGACGGCTCTACCGCAGGCGCGGGACAAGCCGGCAGGGCCTCCTCGTCCGCCTGGACGGCCTTTTGCCCGCCGGGGATACCTTGGACGGCTCAATCGCCGCCATTGAGGGAATCCGTAAGGCGCTTGACGAACTGGACGCGCCGGCCCAGGAACTCTGCGGCCTGGAAGGGGTATTTCGCCTGACGGCCAAGGACAACGCCGCCATAGAGGCGGCCCTCTTTTCCCCGCTCCGCAGCCTGCGGAAAAAAATCCTCGGCCTCACGGAACGTATCCGTGATACGCTGGAACAGGTTTCCGATGAAGACCAGGACAACGCCGGAGTCTGGGAGACCAGAACGGTGATCCGCCGGCTTGACGAAGTTGCCGGAATCTGCGCCGCTTTCCTGGAATACCGGGAGCGGCCCAATGAGGTACTATGGATTGAAAAGCGCCGTTCCGCCAAGGGAGACCCCTGGGCGGCCTTTACGAAAAGCCCGGTGGAACTTGCGGCGGACCTTAAGGCAAGTCTCTTTATGCCTAATAAAACCGTAATCTGTGTTTCAGCTACCCTCACGGTAAACGGTGATTTCGATTACTGGGCCGGCCGCTCCGGCCTTAGTCTTATTGAAAACCGGCCCGTCCTCTCAGGCCGCTTCCCCTCCCCTTTCCCCTATGCCAGCGCCGTGCTTCTGGCCTCACCGTCGGACGCGCCGCTGCCCGAAGAGGAAAGTTATCAGGGGTTCATCGACGCCTCGGTTGGCCGGCTTGCCGCGCTTGCCGGAGGCTCGGCGCTGATCCTCTTTACCTCTTACCAGTCCCTCAGGAGCGCCTACACGGCCGCCCTGCCGGAGCTGGAACCGCTGGGTATCCGCTGCCTCAAGCAGGGGGACGATGACCGGTCGCGGCTTTTACGGACCTTTCTCGACGATCAAAGTTCCGTACTGTTCGCCACCGATTCTTTTTGGGAGGGAGTGGACGCGCCGGGCGATACGCTGCGGCTCGTGATCCTCTGCCGGCTCCCCTTTAGAAGCCCCAGCGATCCGGTCTTCGAGGCCCGCCGGGAGGCGGTGGAAAAACGGGGTGGGAACCCCTTCATGGACCTTTCCCTCCCCGAGGCGGTGATGAAATTCAAGCAGGGTTTCGGCAGGCTCATGCGCCGCTCCAGCGACCGGGGTGTGGTAGCGGTAATGGACGGCAGGCTCATAAAAAAACGGTATGGTTCTTTTTTCCTGCGTTCCCTTCCGGAAACAAAGACCATCTTTGCCGATTTCGAGACTGTTTTAAGGGATACGGAGCGGTTTCTGTATCCTTAAAGCTATTATATGCAATGGCTAATTGGCATTGCCCGGCTTGCCCGTTTCCAGGTTGAGGCGGAATTACAGGCGGGCCGTCATCCCGCGTTCTGTCCTTCCTGCGAGGATCTGGATTCCCTCAGCGCCAAAACCGTAGACATCGCGGCGAAACAAGGCGACCCATTCGCCTGTAAAATCTACGAAGAGACCGGCAAAAAATTGGGCCGGGGCCTCTCCATTCTTATAGACATACTCAATCCCGAAATGATCATCATAGGAAGCATATTCGAACGAAGCCGTAGCGAAATTTGGCCCCATGCGTCATTGGTAAAACAAGCAGCAATTCTCGATTTACCCGTCAGGCTCATCATCCTGGCCGACAAAGCCGATAAA
>JAISBR010000186.1 GCA_031266095.1 Treponema sp.
TGTATTATAAAGAAGTTCCGATATTGGTATTTTTTGCATTTTTATTGGCATTTGTGGGTTTTACCGGAACACTATGCTGGGCATTATTCGGTTCAGTATTCAGTATATTGTTTAATAAGTACTCTCAAAAAAATAAATGCTACATATTGCGCACCGAAGGTTGTAGCGTATAATTCCAATTCTTGTTGAATTTGTCCCCCTGTAGTCTTATCTTTGACATCTGTTCATCAGTTATATGAACGCCCAAGTCGTACTTATTAGAGTCTAATTGGCATCGGACTCTGAGACCGGTTCGGGCCCTGGTATTGCTTATCAAATCTACAACGGTTTGATAATCGGTCAAGGGCACCCCTCGCCAGTTCATGCTGATGAACGAAAATAAACAATGTTCTATTTTGTTCCACCTTGCTTGTCCCCAGCGGATAATGGCAGGCCCGAATCGGAATATCGATTTCATTCGATAATATATGCAGCTCGTATTTCCATTGCCTCCTCCGGAAACCGTTAGAACTTTCCCCTTCTTGTGTCACTCTTTTCCCCCGTTTTTATAGACTCCCAATACCTCTTTTTTTATCGAAAACCCCATACAGCCCTCCGATCCCTCCATCGGCTATGAGAATGGACCTACCCCCATCCGGTAGATAAAAAGATAAACGGGAAATATAACAGAAGGAGAGAAAAAGACGGGAGAGAAAGACAGTGAACGGCGGGTATACACCACGGAGTTCAAAGCCGGGGCGGTAGCGCCGGCCGAAAAACACGGGAAACCGGTAAGCCATGTTGCGGCGGATTTGGGTATTAACGAAAATGTGTTGTACCGGCGGATACAGCGGGCACGGGAATCGGCCGGTATCGGGTTGCCGGCGTTTCCCGGACACGAACGACCGAGGGACGAGGAACCGGCCCGCCCGCGGAAAGAAAACAAGGCTCTGCGGGAGGCCGTGTGAAATGAATCGGCGGTGGAAAAGACTTGGTTGGAGTTGTCCATGTAGGCTGCTTCGCGCACATGGGAAGAAAATTTTTCGAAGCCATGAAAATAACGACACAGCCGGGTCTTGCGGATGCGGCGCTCTCCCGGATAAAAGGATTATACACGGTAGAGCGTGAATTGCGGGAACGGTTGTAAAGATAAAAAAGATAAGCGTTGAGGAATTTGCGGAGCAACGGTGAGTATATCATGGGGTTCTTTTCCGCTATCATCTTAAACTCCTCTTCCGTCTCCGCCTTTAAAAAACGCAGCCAGTCCATTAACCTGCCTTCCCCGTCCGGTGGCAGACGTTCTGGATTCAGCACGTGGATCTCCATCAGATCGTTAAAGGGAAAATGTTCCTCCTGTTCCAGCATTTGGAATACCGTGTGGCACCGTGTAGATTCGGGGATAAAATCGTAATCCGTGATGACAATGGAAACGGTCTGTTTGAGATCGACATAGTCCTCCCCTCCCTATCTGTTCGGTGACCATGTTCGAGAGGTAATAGCTTATCCGGGAGCGCATTTCCGGTATGTCGGAAACCTGTATTTCTATATTCGGAAACCTTCCACTGCTGGTACGCAGTTTTACGTCCAGGATTTCCAGCTTGTCGCCGCGGAATTCCCGCTTGAACTGGGATCCGTGATGGTTAATTCCTCGAATTCCTCATCGGCGAGTCCGGGGAGGACGGCCTTAAGGAAATCCGCCAGGATGTTTTTACTGCGCTGATCGCCGAACAGGAGCTTAAAGGCAAAGTCAATCTTTGGCAGCATGAGGTTCATGGTTGAAAGTATACCACAAAGCCTCAAAATCCAGCATGGATGCAGGATTTTGGGTTGACGGTCTTGCGGGTTTGTGCGATCCTTACCGGGGATTACGAAGGTTCTGCATTCTGTCATGAAGACGTGATAAGGGGAATTTGAGCGGATTCAGGTTCTCCGCCAAATCAATTTTTGGGGGCGTATCATGCATATGGCAGATGCTTTACTTTCACCGCCGGTGGGCGCGGTAATGCTCGCGGCGGGGGCCGCGGCTGTCGGCGTTTCGGTTAAGAAAATCAGCTCCGGCGGACTGGACGAGAAAAAGATCCCGATGATGGGCGTCCTGGGGGCTTTTGTCTTTGCCGGGCAGATGATCAACTTTACGATTCCCGGTACGGGGTCTTCGGGACATATCGGTGGTGGCGTGCTGCTCGCGGCGGTTCTGGGGTCCTTTCCGGCGCTTATCACGCTGGCGAGCGTGCTGCTGATCCAGTGCCTGTTTTTCGCGGACGGCGGGCTCCTCGCCTACGGCTGCAACGTCATCAACATGGCGGTAAGCTCGTGCCTTGTAGCCTTTCCCCTTATCTACAAGCCTATCACCGCAAGGGGCCTTACTAAAAAGACGATCACCCTCGCGTCGATCCTGGCCGTTGTAATCGGCCTACAGCTTGGCGCGTTCGGCGTGGTGCTGGAAACCCTGGTTTCCGGCGTGACCGAGCTGTCCTTTGGGACCTTTGTCCTGCTGATGCAGCCGATTCACCTGGCGATCGGCCTCGTGGAAGGCCTTGTCACGGCGGCGGTGTTGTGTTTCGTCCACAGCGCCCGCCCTGAACTGCTCGAGGGCGCGGTATCCGGCGGCAAAGTGGAGGGTCTTCGGATCGGCGCCGTTATTGCCGTATTTGCCGTTCTCTCGGCCCTTGTTGCGGGGGGGCTCTCCATTTTCGCGTCCTCCAACCCGGACGGCCTGGAATGGGCGATGGAAAAAACCGCCGGGACCGCGGAGTTTGAACGGGAGGGCCCGGTTTTCCGGGCCGCCGCCGAAACGGTTGAAAAAACCGCCTTCCTCTCCGGCTATGCCCTGAAAAACGGCGCCGGCTCCGGCGGCGAAACGGCCCTGGCCGGCATTGTCGGCAGCCTTATCACGGTAATCCTCGCGGGCGGGGCGGGACTGCTCGTTCGCCGGGCGCGGAAAAGGAAAGCCACCTAGTGGGACCGTTCCACAAGGCCGGCGGCGGTATCGATCATCTTGAACGGCTGAGCCGCGGCGATTCGTTCATCCATGGTTTGCATCCCGCGGCGAAAGGCATTGTAACCCTGGGTTATATTGTTGCCGTCGTATCGGTACCGCCCGCCAGTCTCAGCGCCCTTGTTCCCTTTCTCTTCTATCCGGCGCTGGCCGCCCCGGCGTCCGGCGCACCGTGGAAACTTCTCTTTGCCCGGCTTGCGCCCGTTCTTCCTTTTGTGTCCTTCTTCGGCCTTTCCAACCTCATGCTGATGCGGGAACCTGCCTTTACGCTCAACCTGTTCAGCGAAGCGTTCACCGTTACCGGGGGCATGGTCTTCTTCGCGGCGCTCCTCCTTAAAACGACACTCACCGTGTTTGCCCTGCTCCTGCTCATGGCGGCAACGCCGTTCTGCGAGATCGCGGAGTGCGTTACCGCGCCCCCGGCATTCCGGGTATTCGGCCTGCAGATCATCCTGACGATGCGTTACATTACCACCCTGCTGGACGAGGCGGAGGCGATGTGGACGGCGTACGCCCTGCGGTCGCCGGGGGCAAAGGCGGTTCGGATGAAAGACATGGGCCCGTTCATGGGGCAGCTCCTCCTGCGCAGTTTTGACCGGGCGGAACGGGTATTCTGCGCGATGAAGTGCCGGGGATTCGCCGGCGTTTACCGGGGCGCCTCGCGGAAGCGTTTTACCCGTACCGCGGCGGGGGCGTTCACGCCGGTCAACCTTGCCTATGTGGTACTCAGCCTGGGGGTTTTCGGTCTGCTGCGGTGGTGTAACCTGAGCGTGCTGCTGGGAAAACTGTTTTTATAATGCTGCGGGTTCAAAATCTCTCCGTCGAATATCCGCATACCCAGCTGGGCCATGTGCTTGAAGATGTGAGCTTCGATGCCGGAGCCGGTGAACGGATCGCGTTACTCGGCGCCAACGGCGCGGGGAAGTCCACGCTGCTCCTCTCCCTCCTGGGGATACTGCCCATTCATGGGGGTTCCGTCGAGATCTGCGGCGTCAAACTTGAAAAATCTTCCCTGGCTGAAGTGCGGGCGCGGGCGGGCCTGGTCTTTCAGAACCCGGACGACCAGCTTTTTATGAGTACGGTCCGGGAAGACCTGTTATTCGGACCGCTGAACTATGGCCGGGACAAGGCCGGTGACGGAACCGGACTTGAAGACAAGGCCGAATCTCTCCTGCGCTCCCTCGGCATCGGCCATTTGAAAGACCGTATGAGCCACAAACTTTCCGGCGGGGAAAAGCGGCTTGCCGCCCTTGCCGCAGTACTTATCATGGAGCCCCAGGTTCTGCTGCTCGACGAACCGACCGCCTTTCTCGACCCCCGGGGCAGGCGCGCTCTTACAAAAATCCTCGCGGCGCTGCCCCAGACCATGCTCATCGCTACCCATGATACCGCTTTTGTCGAGGCCCTGAGCTCCCGGGCGATCGTGTTGCACCGGGGAAGCATCTGCGCCGACGGCCCGGCGGAATCCATCCTTCACAATGAAAAACTGCTGGAGGAATGCGGCCTGTAAGCGGCATGGGCCGCCGGTCAAAAAATTTTTCGCACTATTCTGGTATACTTACGGATATGAAACGTCCAAATCCGCGGGCTGTAAAAAAAGAGCGCAGATCCCAAAGCGGCGGTACCAGACCCATGCTAAGCCGGATCTACTTTATTGACCGGAAGATCGCATCGGGGAATTATCCCAGTACCCGGCAATTGGCGGAAGAGTACGAAGTGGGAACGGCCACTATCAGCCGGGGCATTGAATTTTTGCGGGACAGAATGGGGGCGCCCCTTGAATACGACAGCCGCCGCCGGGGTTATTACTACTCGGAGAAAGACTACCGCCTGCCCGGCGCCTTTTCCCGGCCTGAAGACATGCTGGCTCTGGGGATGGTCAAAAGCCTTATCACCCTTTATCAGGACACGCCCCTGTATTCCGTAAGCAAGGAACTTTTGGATACGATTACTGCGCCCCTTGCCGCCGGCGAAGGGGCGGAAATATCCTGGTATGAGGACCGAATCGTTGTGCCCCCCGTGGCAGCGGCCCCGGTTCCCGCTAACGTTTGGGATACCATTACGGCGGGCCTCAGGGAAAACCGGATCATCACCTTTGAATATCTTGGTTTAAACGACGAAAAGTATCTTCCCCGCCGGGCCCGGCCCTATCAGCTTCTTTTTGATAACGGCCTCTGGTTCCTGTACGCTTATGCCGAAGAACGAAGGGCCGTAAGGGTCTTTTCCCTTCCCCGGATAAAAAATCCGGTCCTCACCGGGGATTTTTTCAAACTTCCCGCCAATTTTGATTGCCGGAAAAACAACGGGGACAGCCGCTTTGGCATTTTTGCCGGCGGAAAAAAACAGCGCTACCGTATCGCTCTGTATGAAGAGGCCGTTCCCTGGGCCGCGGACCGTCAATGGGCGGCGGATCAACGTATCGAAACAAAGAATGGCCGATGTATCCTGAGTTTCTCCAGCGCCCAGTTTAACAAGGTACTGGAATGGGTCTTGTCCCAGGGCTGCGCGGCAAAGCCTCTGGAGCCAAAAGAACTGGTCGATGCCTGGAAGAACAATGTTCGGGAAATGGGAAAGATGGCGGATTTGAGCTAATGTAAAGCCTGAACAATATCCATCACCGGCCTGTAAAAATCATCACGGTCGCTCTTTCGCGCCGAAAAATGATAGAGATCGATAAGAGGAACCCTTCTGCCGTTGATAGTGATTGTACGCCGGGCGGCGCTGGGATGGGGACAGTCAATAAACGGCGTGTCCCCCAAGGCAAGGCGCAAAATGCCGGCGTCGATTTTTCCATCCCATAAATTCATGGTGATAACCAGGTCCGGGTCCAGCAGGGCTAATTCTTCCTGAATAAAGTTACGTTTTTGAAGATCACTGTGTTCAAAAAATAAAGCCATAAGCTCCGTATCGGCCTTTCCGCCGTCGTCATTTTCATTTGAATATTTTGAGAGTTCCATGAAGGCAAAGCTGAAACCGCCTGTTGTTGCAACAAGGGTGCAGAGTTGTTGCGCATCGATGTTTTCAAACGGGACCGTCCCATTGGTTTGAATTCCGTAGGCCAGAAACAGCATGCGCCGCAGAACCGGTTCCATCCCGATACCCTGGGGATTATCCCTGCACTTTTTTAAGATAACCTCGATATTGTCCTGCCCGGCGATGTACCTTGTTTCCCGGGCTATAAACAATACTTTGCGGTTTTGGTGAAAATAGCAGGGGAGAAAACCGTCGGAAGCGAAAAAAGTTTCTGCGGGGTACAGCTTCCCGTCGTCGCGGAAAAAAACCCGATAGGGAGCAAGCTGTTTTTTCCAGTCCGCCATCAGGCCGTCAAGGCGGCGTTTTTGGGGTAGTTCGTCAATAGGATAGGGGTGGGAAAAAATAGAATAGGGCATCCTTTTTGTTCTCCGAATAGGAAATTAACCGAGAATATCCACTATGGGCTTTGGAACAGGCTCAATGTATTTGGTAATTTCAACCATTGGTGTTCCCGCTATTTAATATCCTTGCAAGTAAATTTGAATCACGCTGGAAATTTAATAATGCATTTTCCCTGGTTTTTAACGCATCCAATTTTATCATGCCTGGCAAGGACACATTTTCGTTCATTCTTACCAATAATGCATAGGAATTATTAGTAAAATTCTCTGGTGGTTGCGTTTGTTTTGCTATTTGTTCTACAGACTGTGCCTGTCCTTGTGTCTCAAGTTGAACAATTTGTAACTGTTGGGCTCTATAAATTTCAGCGAAACTGGGATATTTGCCGTTTTCTGTTGGAGGTAAAATTGATGAGGTTTTGTGACGGATATAGGCTGCGGCTTAACAGTCATACTCGGATTTAGATTAACTTCCATAAACAATACTCCATTTTCTCTATTATCAGATAATTTATCCTATTTGTCAAGGTTTTTATCCCATATTATTTCAACTAGTTCGTCTATTGAAAATTCAAATATTTTTCCCTCAGCAGTTTCTTGTTTTTCAAAATATTAGACTTGTTTAATAACCACAAGGATGTCATAATAATGGCATGAGAAAGAGAAAGAAGGCAGCGGATGCCAAGGTAGATCTTTTTAAACGGCTGTACGGGGTGAAACCTGTTAC
>JAISBR010000220.1 GCA_031266095.1 Treponema sp.
CGGACGGCTTATGCCGGGGAGGAAGCGGAGAGAAAAAGCGTGTGTGTGGCCGCGCCGGGCGGCGTCCGTTCGTATCATATAGTTAATTATAGCACCAATAGTACTAAAATACTAATATCATTTGAAAGAAAATACAAGGATATTGAGCCGGTTTCAAAACACCCGGCAGCCCCCCGCCGCGAATGCGCATATATGCTATACTGAGCTTGTATGACAAAGGATGTAGTGTTCACGGTTCGGATCGAAGAAATTGCCGCCGGCGGCGCCGGGCTTGGCCGCCGGGGGGCTCAGCCGGTATTTGTGGAGGGAAGCGCGCCGGGCGAATTGGTCGCGTGCCGCCTTATGGAGGAACACCGTTCCTGGGCCAGGGCCGCGCTGCTGGAAGTCGTCGAAGCGTCTCCCGACCGGGTCGACCCCGGCTGCGGCCGTTACGGAATCTGCGGCGGCTGTAACCTGCAGCATATCCGTTACGAGGCCCAGCTTGCGGCCAAAGCCGGTATCCTCAAGGCCGCGTTTACGCGGATAGGCGGTTTCAGTCCCCCGGAACCCGCGGTGTTTCCCTCAAATCCCTGGGAATACCGGAACAGGATGCGGCTGCACCGAATCGGCCGCAGCGGGGCGCCCCTGAAAGGGAGGCGTACAATCACCGTGACGGGAACAAAAGACCGGGGAGCCGGGGGCGGCGTCGGCTTGAAGGCGCGGAGGAGCGGCGAAGTTGTCCCTGTCCCGGATTGTCCCGTTGCCGATCCGGGTATTCGGGAGGCGCTGCGGCGGGGCGCGCAGGGCGGGACGGTCATCCGGTTCCCGCCTGAAACGGACCAGTGTACCGTGTACAGCCACGGCGGCCTCTTCCTGAGTGAGGGAGGGGAGCGGCGGGGGCGGACGAGGCTCCTCGGCCGGGATGTCGTCCTGGACGCGGGTCTCTTTTTCCAGAGTAACGGGACCATGCTGGAACGGCTTATCATTGATCTGCGGGCCCTCGCCGCGGCTAAGGCCGTACGGGGCCGCGCCATGGCGGACCTCTACTGCGGGGTGGGGACCTTTGCGTGTTTTCTGGGGGATCTCTTTTCCGGGGTGGACCTCGTGGAACGGGACAAAACCGCGCTGGCCCTGGCCAGGGAAAACCTCACGGGCAGCGCGGCGGCGGCGTTTTTCGCCCTCAGTGACGATGACTGGATCAGGCAAAAGACCGTTCCCTATGGCTTCATCGTTGTTGACCCGCCCCGGCAGGGCCTTTCCCCCTCCCTCGCGGATTGGCTCGCCGGAGAAGGTCCGCCCCTCTTGGCCTACGTCTCCTGTGATCCCGCCTCCTTAGCCAGGGACAGCGGCATCCTTCGCCGGCGCGGCTATGAACTCACGGAACTGAGCCTCTACGATTTCTATCCCCAAACCGCCCATATTGAAAGCCTCGCCGTATTCAGCAAAGAATGAGCGCGTTTATTTCGTTTAAGACTTGTACCCGTTCCGTTAAATTCTATATAATAAAAGTAAATATGAAACTAAGCTGGAACTGTTGCTGAGGCCTCCGGCCTTAGGTTCCCCCGGAGACTGCCATGACCGATGTACACAACGATATGCTGGATGATGATGATTTTGATACCATTTTATCGGCGGATATTGAGTTTTCAGGGAACCTGTTTTTTGAAAAGCCCTTTTTGATCCGGGGGAAAGTTGCCGGGGAAATCAGCGCCCGGGGACTGCTGGTGATTGATGAGGACGCGGTGGTGAACGCTAATATCACTACTTCCCGTGTCGTCATCCGCGGGCAGGTAAAGGGCGATGTGATCGCCGCCGAGAAGGTCGAGGTTACGATCACGGGTAAGCTGATAGGGAATGTGACCGCGCCGGAAATTTTCATGGAGACCGGCTGCGTGTTTAACGGGCTCTGTACCATGACTGAACGAAAATCTACGGTATGATAAAGTTGCTGCTGAAACCCGCGGCGTCTCATGGCGCGGCGTTTGTCCTGTTTCTGTTGCCGGTATTCGCGGCCCATACCCAGAACCAGCCGCCCGATGCCCTTGTCGCCTACCGGGAGGGTAACTTTGAACAGGCGGTGCGGATCTGTCAGGATGAAATAGCGGCGGATGCCAATAAGCTGGAATCCCATGTGGTAATATGCTGGAGCCTTGTCAGGCTGAACCGTTATGCGGAGGCGCTGCGTTATGCCCAGGCCGGGCGGGTCCTGAATCGCTACGATATGCGGATCACCGAAATATTGGGAGAGATATACTATTATCAGGGCCAAAATACCGAGGCTCTGCAATATTTCCAGGAATATGTCAGTCTGGCTCCCGAGGGTCAGCGGATCGACGTGGTGTATTATTTTATTGGGGAGATTTATATCCGTATGGGTAGATTTCGCCACGCCGATATCGCCTTTTCCACGGCGGTTCATTGGATGCCGGGAAACGCCGACTGGTGGGCCCGGCTCGCCTATGCCAGGGAGAATGTGGGAGACCTGACCGCGGCGGTAAGCGCCTACGAGCGGGCCCTTTCCCTGAATTCCCAGCTTGTCGACGCGCGCCGGGGTTTGGACCGGACCAGGCGGGCTTTGGCCGGGCGATAGGGTCCCGTGTTTTCTGTAGCGGTATATACCTTAGGCTGTAAACTGAACCAGCTTGAAAGTGAGGCCCTGGCGGACGCTTTCAGGCGGGAAGGTTTTTCCCTGCTTTCCTGGGACGAGACGGCCCTTGTCTCACCTGAACTGCTTATCATCAACACCTGTACCGTGACATCCAGGGCGGATCAGAAGGCGCGGCGGATTATCCGCAAGGCCCTGCGCGATAATCCCTGTTCCCTCGTTATGGTGACCGGCTGTTACGCTCAACTTGAGCCGGAGGTGATTGAGGCGCTGGAGGCTGAGTGTATGCCGGCTGATTACGACGCGGCCTCCCACACCGGACTTTATCCGGTAAAACCGCCCGGCCGGCGGTTATTTGTGCTGAAGGGGAAGACAAAAGGCGTCCTGCTGGATTTGCCCCGGTTTATTCACCGCATGCCTGCCGGTCTCACGGATCCGCATATCCTGGTCAATGCCTGGCTTGAGAGCCTCGAAGCGCATAATGAGACGGAAGACAGGGCTGTGGCGCGTGTTCCGGAAAATGCCTTTCGCTTTCTCCCCCGGGAGTTTTCCTTTCATACCCGCGGGTTTCTGAAAATTCAGGATGGCTGTGACAATTACTGTACCTATTGCCGGGTCCGGCTTGCGCGGGGTCCCAGCGTCAGTCTCAGCGCGGGACAGGCCCTGGCGGAACTGCGGGCGCTGGAGGCGAAAGGTTATGCTGAAGTGATACTCACCGGGGTAAATATTACCCAATACCGGGATTGCTGCATGGGTTCCGCCCCAGGCGGTGACTTGGGGGAATTACTGGGATACCTGTTGAAGGGTACCCGGTGTATTGCCCTGCGGCTTTCCTCTCTGGATCCTCAGGCGATAAACAGGCGGTTTGTCTCGGTATTGGCCCATCAGCGAATACGCCCCCATTTTCACCTCTCGGTCCAGTCGGGCAGCGCCGTGACACTCAAAAAAATGGGGCGAAACTACGGCCCTGAAACGGTAGAACAGGCCGCTGCGCTACTCCGTTCCGTTAAGGACAGTCCCTTCCTGGCCTGCGATATTATTACCGGATTTCCGGGAGAAACTGAAACGGAATTTGAAAAAACCCTTGCCCTTTGCCGGAACATCGGCTTTGACTGGATTCACGCTTTTCCCTATTCAAGGCGGCCCGGCACGGCCGCTTCTTCTTTGGGGGAACCGGTAAGTGAACGGGACGCTACGCGCCGGGTGGAGATTTTGCTAAAACTGGCCCGCCAGGGTAGGCGGGACTATGTACAACGCTGGCTGGGCCGTGAAACAGATGTCCTTGTTGAGAGGGGAACGGCGGGCAAAGCCGGTTATTGTAAGGGTGTATCTGAAAATTATCTGAAACTTCTGGTAAAATACTCAGGATGCCAGGCGCCGCCGCCGGGAACGGTTTTACGCTGCAGAATAGGGGAAGCGTTCGCTTGGACTGATAATACGGCCAACGGCGATTCTGAATATGATTCGGAAGCGGTGGAGCTTGTTTCCCTGCGGATCTGATCTTGTAAAAATGCATGTTTCGCAGCCTGTGAACCGGAGGTTCGTACTAACCGGGTTTTGCAAGCGGCTCAAGAGCGCGCGATGATTTTTTTTAAAATTTCGTTCCTTCTCTTGACAAAGGCTGCGAGAAAAGGTATATTAAACTCACCGTCAGTACAGACGGCATGGATATCGATTTACCGGGTTTGCAGAACAATCTTTCAGGGTAACATATCTTTGAAAAAGGC
>JAISBR010000002.1 GCA_031266095.1 Treponema sp.
CATAAAAGTAAAAAATTTAGCGCAAATCCGCCCTTCTTTTTTATTACCCCCCCCCCCCCCCCCCCCCCCGGCGTAATTGTTTATATAGCAAAGAATTAGCGGCAGCAGCCGACAGTTTAGTTTCTCAAAACAGGCCGTGTTTCCCAAGGGTATATCGGCTTTTTTTTATGTTCCCGTCCGTTATGCGGAGGGAATTTGGCAAGTTCAGCGTAAGCGGAACAAAGTAGCCAGACAGCAACCGGGTTAAGAACGCGATGCTGTTTCGGCGCACGCGGGATTTATCCAGAGACATTTGTTCAAAACCATGCGGGCGCGCAAGCTGTGTCCGCCACTGGGGAAAATTTGCCCCAGTGGTTCCGCTCCTGACCGAAGGGGAGGCAGGCTTATGCTTTTGGATTTTTTTAGAAAAAATATTATTAACCACCTCGTCGCCGCAGCCGACAACCGGGAGATCCACGACGGTCTGGAACATTATTTTCGCGCCTTTACCGGCGTCTTCGAGTCGGATATGCCCTTTACCTTTTATTTTGAGGCGCGGAACAAGCCACTCATGCTCGTCTACGACGCGACTCCCATACCTGCCCGCTCCAGCCACGCCGCGTTCATTGAGCGCTGCGACAAAATAAAGAAGCGGATCCTTCCCATCACCGGTTTCCTCCAGGAGCTTGCTAATCACGGCTATGTGCAGGAAACGCCCCTGGAGTTCAAGGACCGCCCACCTCTACCGCCTGATTACGAAAACTACTGGCGTAAGTACCGTCATTTTTACAGTGATGTCATGAACGGCTTGAGTTTTGTGTGCTTTACCCGCCTGGTTCCCGCCCGGAAGCTGTACGACCTGTGGGTGAAGTTTGATCCTAAGGCGTTGGCGGGGTAGGGGGGCTGGTATTTCGATAACCTTGGTTTTTTGTAAACGTCAGTTTGTCTTACGATGAGCAGATGCATGGAATTTTCGCGGCTCTTTACAGGCATGTGTCAGAGTGAAGTCAGGCAAAGTTTCTTTGGTAAAACTCTATTAATAATTCGATATACTCATTTCGGTATAACAAGGAAGAATTAAGTGAAAGTAGTTATTCTTGCCGGCGGATACGGCACTCGGCTTTCCGAGGAAACGGACCTGCGGCCCAAGCCTATGGTGGAAATCGGGGGTCGGCCCATACTCTGGCATATTATGAAAACCTATTCATATTGGGGATTTAATGAATTCGTGGTTCTCACCGGATATAAATCCCATGTGATAAAAGATTATTTTATCAATTATTATACCCGGTATTCTGATATTACCGTCGATATGTCAAACAATGCCGTGGAAATTCATCAACATCGGAATGAGCCTTGGCAGGTAACCATGCTGTATACCGGCCAGGATACCATGACCGGCGGCAGGCTTTTGGCGGCAAAAAATTTTCTTGATGGCAGGCGGTTTCTTCTTACTTACGGCGACGGGGTGAGCGATGTGAATATACCGGAACTGATCAGAAATCATGAAAAGGCCGGCGTCTATGTTACCCTTACATCCATACGCCCCGCCGGGAGGTTTGGAGCGTTGACTATTGAAGCTGACGGTCGTGTTTCCTCTTTTGTGGAAAAACCTGGGGGCGACGGGGCTTGGATCAACGGCGGCTTTTTTGTGATGGAACCGGCGGTATTTGATTATTTGCAAGAAGGCGATAAGACCATACTGGAACGGGCGCCGCTGGAAAATCTGGCGAAGGACGGCCGGCTTAACGCGTATAGACATACCGGCTTTTGGAAGGCTATGGATACTCTGAAAGATAAAAATGATTTAACCGCCCTGTGGGCGCAGGGAAAAGCGCCCTGGGCGTTATGGTTATCCTAGTGGACTTGAGTTTTTATAAAAACAAAAAGGTTTTTATAACCGGACACACAGGATTTAAGGGGACCTGGCTCTGCCGTATTTTACTTCAAGCTGGAGCAGAGGTAACCGGCTATGCGCTGGAGCCTCCGACCACGCCTTCGCTTTATGAGCAGACCAAAACTGACAAAGATATCTATGCAATCATGGGCGATGTCCGCGACAGGAACGCATTGATAAGCGCAACCTTACAGGCAAAACCGGATATTATGTTCCACCTTGCAGCCCAACCCCTGGTGCGACTTTCGTACCGCGAGCCGGCAGCCACCTATGAAACTAATGTGATGGGGACGGTAAATATTCTGGAAGCGGCACTCTTAAGCCCCAATGTTTGTTCTTTTGTGAATATTACTACCGACAAGGTCTATGAAAATAAAGAGTGGCATTGGGGGTATCGGGAGAATGAAAACCTCTGCGGCTTTGACCCTTATTCAAACAGCAAATCCTGTAGCGAACTTGCAACCTATAGTTATCGAAACGCTTTTTTTAGCGGCAAAGACGCCCCCGCGGTTTCAACCGCCCGTTCGGGAAACGTCATTGGCGGCGGGGATTACGCTGAGGATCGTGTCATTCCCGACTGCATACGCGCCGCAGGCGCCGGGAAAGAGATAATTCTGAGAAACCCCCATTCCATCCGCCCCTACCAGCACGTTTTAGATTGCCTTTCTGGGTATCTCTTGTTGGCGGAGAAACAATACAATGATAAATCGTTGGAAGGTTCCTACAACTTTGGTCCGGACGATGATAGTTGTGTAACCACAGGAATGCTTGCTGAATTGTTTTGTTCCACCTGGGGGCACGGAGTGTCATGGACGGCACAGGAAGATTCAGGTCCCCACGAAGCGAATTTCCTTAAGCTTGATTGTTCTAAAGCGAAGGTTGTGTTGGGTTGGAAACCCTCATGGAGCATTAAAATGGCAGTAGAAAGAACAGTGGAATTTGCAAAGAACAGCGCAGACAAAGACTGTGGGGATTGTGTTGAATCACAAATAAAGGAATATTTTAATGTTTAGATCAATGACAAAAGAACAAGCTACCGGCATTGTACTGGACAACGTTAGAACCTATTATAAAACCTTTATGCAGAGCGCCGCTTATAAAGAGGGGGACCGTATCCCCTATGCTTCCCGGGTGTTTGATGAACGCGAAATAGTCAATTTGGTTGATAGCGCTCTGGAATTCTGGCTTACCTCCGGCAGATATACCAGCCAATTTGAGAAAGACTTTGCCGCGTATCTTGAGGTTCCGTTTTGCTCTCTGGTCAATTCCGGATCATCCGCTAATCTCCTGGCCTTTATGTCCCTGACTTCGCCTCTTCTGGGAGACCGGGCAATCAGGCGGGGAGACGAGGTGATCACCGTAGCCGCCGGATTCCCCACCACCGTAACGCCGATTTTGCAATTCGGCGCGGTTCCTGTGTTTGTGGATGTGACGATTCCCCAGTATAATATTGATGTATCCCTTTTGGAACATGCGTTTTCTACCAAAACAAAAGCGGTGATGCTGGCCCATACCCTGGGAAACCCTTTTGATTTACAGGCGGTAAAAACCTTTTGTGACGCTCATAAACTGTGGCTTATTGAAGATAACTGCGATGCCCTGGGTTCAACCTATATTATTGAGGGTAATGAAAAATTTACCGGAACTATCGGGGATATTGGAACCTCCAGTTTTTATCCACCCCATCACATGACCATGGGTGAAGGCGGGGCGGTGTATACCGCCGACCCGCTGCTCCATAAAATTGTCCGATCCTTACGGGATTGGGGC
>JAISBR010000125.1 GCA_031266095.1 Treponema sp.
GATTCTATCTTTGAGATGTCCAGAATGTCGTTGACGATTTCCAGGAGGAGGGCGCCCGAATGGTACACCTTGCCGATATTGCCCCGGGTTTCCGCGGGGAGGTCTTTTTGCAGCTCCACCTCCGAGAAGCCGAGGATGGCGTTGAGGGGGGTGCGTATCTCGTGGCTCATCCGGGCGAGAAAATCGCTCTTTGCCCGGGACGCGGCGTAAGCCGCCTCGGTCTGTGTTTCAAGTTCCCCGGTACGCCGGCGTACCAGGCTCTCAAGCCGCCTGCCCTCCCGGCGGTTCCGCTGGAACATCACAAACAACAGGACGAGTACACAGAGGACGAGCGCCGAGAAGCCGGCAAGCCAGGGTATCCGGGCGCGCGCCAGCTTGCCGCGGTAATCAAAGGTCCGGCGGGTCCAGCGTTCCGCGATGACCGCGGTATCGATAATTTGCAGGGATTTATCAACGATAGATTTCAGCGTTTCCTCATGCATATTAAAGCCGAAGGAGGATTCAAAGCGACGGTTGAAAACGATGTTGGCCTTATAGCCCGGCTGTTCCCGGAAATTGGTCTGGCTCAGGAGGAGATTCCGGGTTGCCATTACCAGATCCACCTCCCCCTTTTCCAGGCCCTTGAAACTGTCGGCGGCATTCGCGTATTCCACCGTATTGGCGTGGCCGGGGAACCACTCCCGGAACACGCCGGCGTACGCCGTACCCGCTATAAGCCCTACCCTCGCGTAGAGTATCTCGGTTATCCCGATATCCCGGAAATCCGATTTGGAGAGCAGCGCGAAATAATCACGCTGGTACGCGGTATCGGCCCACAGGAAGCGGCCTTCCCGCCCGGCGGAATAGATCAACTGGGTAATGACGGCGGCGCCGCCTTGTTCAAGCGTATCCATCAGCGCGGGCCATTCCACGCCTGTATCGTTGACCCGCCGGAACCGGAGGCCCGAAAGCTCCGCTACCTCCGCCAGCACGTCCAGGGCTATGCCCTGCCACTCCTTTTCCTGGGCATTGTAAAAGCTGAGGGGATAATTGTCGTATTCAACCGCCAGGGGAACCGCCTCCTTCCGGGCGGCGCGCTCCGCTATATAGACTTTTTCCGCGGGGCTTAAGCGGGTAAAGAGCTTGTTCCGCATATAGCTTTGCTGCCCCTGGTTGTTCAGTTCGATGAGGTGGCGCATACCACCGCTCCGCAGGGCCTTCCGGACCGCCGATATGACGGGTTCAAGCCCGGGGTTTTGGGTTGCCAGGGAAACGGGGACGTAGACCAGGGGGAAGAAATCATACGAGCGCACGTCGCCGTATACGTCAAAGGCGGCCTCGGCGGTATTCTCCTCGAAAAAGGCGTCAATATCCCCGTTTTTAAGCATCCGGTATGCCGTGTCATGGCTGTCAACGAGGAAATACTCAAAATCACCGGTGATATGGGGGAGGACCAGCCCCGACGTGATGGTACTCTCCAGAAAGGCGTAGCGCAGGGGCCGTTTCCCGGCGGTTTCCGCAAGTTCTTCGCCGCCCTCGAGCCGCATATACTTGATGGAGTGTTCCGCAATGGCGTCGCTCATATAATACACGCTCCGGCGCTCCTCCGTGGCGGTAAGTTCCCCTGAAAAATCAATCTCCCCGGATTGCAGCCCCGCAAGCAGTTCCCCCCACTGGTAGAGGGCCGGTTTGAAGGGAATCCCGAAGAGGGCCGAAAGCCAGTCGCAGAACAGGGCGGAGTACCCCGCTATCCCGCCGTCCTCAGTGTAAAAGGTTTCGGTACTCAGCATCATGCCGTAGATGAAGTGATCCCGGCCTTCGCCGGAACGCTTCCGGGTTTTCAGGGCCTCCAGGGCCGTGATTTCTTCCGCCGTAATGCCCGGTATATCCCGGTAAGAGCGGTAGACCACCGCCTGATCCGCCGCCGGGGTCCGCGGTCCGCGGCCGCAGCCCGCCCCCAGGAACAGGATCGGCAAGAGCAGGGCAGGCATTATCCATACGGGCTTCATGTTGCGCATATATCCTTTTGTCGTACCGGTATGCTGCCCCGGCAACGCCGGGCTTCTTCCCCAAAACCTGTCGCGTATCTATACCCAGGCCCGTTCCGGACACATAAATCGGCCTGTTATGTATCCATAAATCGGCTTGTTATCGATACATAAATCGCCTTGTTATCGATGCATAAATCGGCCTGTTATGTATCCATAAATCGCCTTGTTATCGATACATAAATCGCCTTGTTATCGATACATAAATCGCCTTGTTATCGATCCATAAATCGGCCTGTTATCGGTCCATAAATCGCCTTGTTATCGATCCATAAATCGGCCTGTTATCGATCCATAAATCGGCCTGTTATGGGTGCGTAACCGGGCCTGTTGCGCCCCCGTACATACCCCGGTTACGGGTCCCCCGTTAACTTTGAACGGTCAGCTTAAAAGCGGACCGTACCTCCCGGGCTGCTTTCAGTAAGACCGCGCCGTTCCGCACCGAAGTTTGGGTAACGATCTGCAGGGTGTATTCGATCCCCGCGTCCAGGCTTGCGGGGACAAGCGCCTTGAGGGTCTTCGGCCTATTCACGGCGAGGAGCTCCGCCTTGACGGGCGGGTTCCGCCCGTCGTCGAACCAGAGGCCGACCTCGTCCGTGTGCCGGCCGTCGCCTTCGATTTTGAGGCCGTAACCCCGGATCGTTAAGAAGTTCCCGATGGTCATAACCTTGTCCGTCCGGCCTGAGTGTTCGTCCACCGCCCCGGCGATAAGGCCGCCGGATTCGTCGATGCCGTCAAACTGTACCTTCACCCGGTCCCGGATGTACCGCCGGAAGGGGGCGGCGCTCTGCATACGGACCTCCGGGTACAGGCCCTCGGCCAGGCCCGTCTCCGCGCCTTCATAGTCGCCGGGCAGGCGGATCCTCAGGTTAAAGAGCGGTGTTTTGAGTTTGTAGCCGTCCGCGACCAGGTAATAGATGAGTTGGCAGGCGGCGGTAAACCCCTCCTCGATCACCCTGGGGTCGGTTTCAATGTTGTAGATCTCCGCCTTGCCGGCGATGCCGTGGATGTCCAGTTCCGGCTGGAATACGGCCCGCAGGTTGTACGGCTTTTGCGCCCCCAGGGGACGCGCCGCGTTGGGCAAAAACGCGCGGACGAACTTTGCCGTAACCTTGTGCATACTATCTCTTAGCGTAAAATCAAGCGCCATACAGAGCCTCCATAGCGACCACAATCAACAAGCGCGCGGCAGAGCCCGGACCGCCGGTCCGGCGCGGTATTAAACCCCCGCCACGAATACAGCAAAGCGGGCATTCGGCCGCTTTTTCAAAAAGTAAAATCCTAGCATGGGATGGGCCTCCTGTCAACGATAACGAGATATTCGATTCAGGGCGAGCGCTCTTCTGACGATAATACCGATCATATTCCCTCTCCCAGAAGCTATTGTTACCAAAATACTAATAATTAAAGGGATAGGCAAGCAATTTCGCTTTTGTTATACTGGAACCTCTTGCAAAACCCGGTTAGTGCGAAACTCCGGTTCGCGGGCTGCGCAACATGCGTTTTTTAATGAAATTTATCTATAATGTGTCTACATTTATAGATAGACTCTATATAGACTTTGAGAGAGAGGAAGCCTGATGGCCAAAAGAGGAAAGATCAAGATTGATCGAGAATTATGTAAGGGATGTTTTTTATGTCTCCGGGCCTGTCCCCTGAAAGTGTTGGAGGCGGACACTGAGACCAATAGTTCCGGTTCTTACCCTTCAAAAGCGGCGCACGCTGAAAAATGTATTGCCTGCGGAAACTGTTATGAGGTATGTCCCGATGTGTGTATCGAGGTGTTTGAACTTGCGGAGGCGGAAACATGAGTGAAAAAGTCTTAATGAAGGGGAATGACGCCATTGCCGAGGCCGCGATCCGGGCGGGCTGCGGCGCTTATTTTGGCTATCCCATTACTCCCCAGAATGAACTAATCGCCTATATGGCGAAGCATATGCCGGACAAAGGCCGGATTTTTATTCAGGCTGAAAGCGAAACCGCGGCGATCAATATGGTCTACGGCGCTTCCTCTGCGGGGGCCAGGGCCATGACCAGCTCTTCAAGCCCCGGCATCAGCCTGAAGCAGGAGGGAATCTCTTACGCCGCCGGGGCGGATATCCCGATGGTGGTGGTGAATGTGGTCCGGGGCGGTCCCGGCCTGGGTTCCATTGCCCCGGCCCAGAGCGATTATTTCCAGGCTACTAGGGGAGGAGGCCACGGCGATTACCGCTCCATCGTACTTGCCCCTAAAAGCGTGCAGGAGTGCGCGGACCTTACCTATCTGGCCTTTGACCTGGCCGATAAGTACCGCATGCCGGTTATCGTACTCGCCGACGGCATGATCGGCCAGATGATGGAGGGGGTGACGCTGCCGCCGGAAAAACCGCTGTCCTGCCTGCCCGGCCGGGACTGGATTACCGGTAATATGGCCTCCAGGGAAACGGGGTCCGGGGGCCGCCGGACCGCCCGCCACATCACTTCTATCCACCTGGTTCCGGAGGAATTGGAGGCGAAAACCAGAGCGCGCTTTGCCCGTTACGAGACCGTACAAGCATCGGAGGTCCGCTTTGAGGAACTGGGCTGCGCCGGCGCGGACCTGACGCTGGTCGCTTACGGTACTTCCGCACGGGTCTGCCTTGGCGCGCGGATGCTTGCTGAAAAAGAGGGCATCAAACTCGGGGTTTTCAGGCCTGTCACCCTCTGGCCCTTCCCCCGCGAGGCGCTGGGGAAAATTGCCCTGGAGGGAAAACCGTTCCTTACGGTGGAGATGAGTCTGGGGCAGCTCGTGGACGATGTGAAACTTGCGGTGTTTGAGGCAGGGGGCAGGGCTTCCACTGCGGAAGGTTCCGCCACGATCCATCTTTTAGGGCATTCCGGCGGGGTAATTCCCACAGAAGAAGAAGTTTTTGCGGAAGCGAAAAGAATCCTGGGGAAATAGTCCGCCGTGTGGCATAATGATATTATAGTTTAGTTTATAGAGGGAATAATGAAACAATTATACGGTTATCCTGACAGTTTGTACAAAGTCCAGACCAAGTACTGCGGCGGCTGCGGTCATGGGGTGATACACCGGCTTATCACCGGTATTATCGACGAACTGGGTTTGCGGGAAAAGACGATTATCACCAATCCGGTTGGCTGCGCCATTTGGGCGGATCTTTACTTTGACTTTGATTCCGTACAGCCCCCCCACGGCAGGACTCCCGCGGCGGCCACCGGGATCAAGCGGGTACTGCCCGATCACCTGGTTATCTGCTATCAGGGCGACGGCGATATGGCGGCAATCGGTACGGCGGAGATGATCCACGCGGCGAACCGGGCCGAGAAATTCACCACGATCTTCGTAAACAACGCGATTTACGGTATGACCGGCGGCCAGATGGCCCCTACCACCCTTCTGGGCCAGAAGGCCGCTACAGCCCCTTCCGGCAGGGACCCCAACGGCATGGGCTACCCTATCCGGGTTTCAGAGCTTCTTGCCAACCTGGAAGGGACCCGGTATATCGCGCGGGGCGCGGTGAACAATGCCGCCAATATCCGTAAAACCAGGCAGTATATCAAAAAGGCCTTTGAGGCCCAATTAGCGGGTATTGGTTTTTCCATGGTTGAGGTCCTTTCCCCCTGCCCGACTAACTGGAGTATGCAGCCGGTCGAGTCGGTAGAGTGGCTGGAAAAGAACATGATCCCTGTTTTCCCGCTGGGGGAGATTAAAAACACGCTGGAGGCCGTTAAATGACTGAAAAATCGTTTTTTGCCGGGTTTGGCGGTCAAGGTATTGTCTCCCTGGGGCAGATTTGGGTGTACTGTGCTATGCAGGAAGGCAAGAACGTCACTTTTTTCCCGTTTTACGGCGCGGAAAAACGAGGCGGCATAGCCAGGGCCGGCGTTGTTGTCTCGGACCGGGAAATCGCCAGCCCGCTGGTAACAAAGCCGGATTCGGCGCTCGTGATGAACAGCGATTCTCTCCCGCTTTGCGAGGGTATTTTGAAGCCGGGCGGCTTGATGCTGATCAATTCCAGCCTGGTCAAGGAAGATCCCGGACGCGGCGATCTGAGAATCGTCAAAATTGAGGCTTCCGGTATGGCGGAGAAGATCGGCAGCGTCCGTTTTGCCAATATGGTGGCCCTGGGGGCCATGGCAAAACTGACCGGGGCCCTTTTGCTGACCGAAATCGAGGGAATTCTGGAGAAATTTTTCCCTGTGGACAAACACCGGTTTATTCCGATGAATGTACAGGCGATCCGGGGAGGTTTTACCGCTGTATAATCCGGATTTTGGAAACCATCTCAATTTTTAAAATAATATACCGATAATTTATCGTCGGGCTATGGAAAAGTAAGGAGTATTTTTTCTTATTGACAAATTTCGAAAGGTATTGGTACAATAGTTAAGGTTATTGTGATTCTAGAAGGAGCGGATTTTGGCCTCGGTCCACGAGTACAAGCGGTTCGAAAATAGTGTTGTCTTAAAAGTAAAGAATGCCGCTGCCGCTGTGGTGAGGGGCCTCGCGGGGGGGGGTAAAAATCTGATAAGGTTTGTTACCCGCCGCTATACCGTGGTTTTCGTGCCTCATTCGGAAAAAAGGGTCTATAACCTCCATGTTACGATGCTTTCAATGTGTTGTTTTCTGCTGGTGGTGGCGGGTATTCTGGGGGCTTTTTTCTGGTATGGCGCTTCATACAACAGCGCCCGTAGTATGCTGGTAAGCAGGGAGAGCAACTTAAAGGAAGTGCAGGCCAGCCTGGACCAGCTGCGGGATGAAACCGCCCTGCTGCTCCGGGAAGCCCGGGGTTTTGAAAATGCCCTTTCGAGTACTCTTGCCGCCTTGGGGGCGGATCTTCGCGGGGGAGATTCCCAGGACATTTCCGGCGATTTAAGATCTTTCTTTGATATCAGGGAAACTCCCGAAGGCCTGCTGCAGGAAGTGAATGATGTGCGGCGGCTTTCATCCTATCTTTCCCAAGCAGTGGAGCCGGTTAAGGAAATCGGTACGCTGTTGGATTCCCAGAGCGCCCTGCTCACGGAGATCCCCAGTATCTGGCCCATCAAGGGTGGTATTGGGCATATTTCTTTCTTCTTCGGGCAGAACGAAAACCCATTCACCGGTCAGTATTACATACATAAGGGCATTGATATTTCCACTTATCGTTCCGGAGACCCGGTAGTGGTTACCGCCGACGGTCAGGTGGTTACCATTGATTATGACGACGGTTTTGGAAATTATGTGATTATAAAGCACAAACACGGCTATTATACCCGTTACGCGCATCTGCTCTCTTCAAGGGTGAAGGTGGGACAGCGGGTTCAGCAGGGCGATGAGATTGGCCGTATCGGCAATACCGGCCTTTCCACCGGTCCCCACCTGCATTATGAAGTGCATATCGGCTCCGATGTGGTAGATCCGTACAAATATATCAATATCCGTTCCAGCATCGCCAAGCAGAGGCGTTAAGCGCAAGGCCTCGTATGCCCGCCGGCCGGTTAGACGATTTTTCAATCAACACTATTATTGGTCCCAATACCAGTATGGCAGGCGATATTGAAGCCGGAGGCTTTACCCGTATCGACGGCAGCATCCGGGGAAATGTCATCGCCAAGGGCAGGGTGGTGATCGGTGAAAGGGCCCGGATGAAGAGCAGCGTCTCCGGTACCGCTATCACCATCGGAGGGGTGGTGTTCGGCAACCTTATCGCCAGCGAGTCCCTGGTGATCCTTTCGACCGCCCTGGTCTTGGGCGATATTATCACCCGCCGTATACAGGCTGACGAAGGTTGTCTTATTCACGGTAAGGTTCTGGTGTGTCCTGACGAGGAGAGCTGGAAACAGGCTTTGTCGGAGTACCGGGACGCACAGGGCATCAAATCCCTGCTGCCGGTATTCTCGAAAAATCATAGAATGAATTAACCCATGGCTAAAGTCGATTCTCCTGACATTCCTGCTTTTTACATGAATCCTTCGGCCTATGCCCAGGTGAAGGGGGATAATAAAAAGGCCAGGGGCAGGGAAATCCGGCGGACCGATGGGAAAGATTTTTCCCGTGTTCTTGAGGATATCCGGGGAAAAACCGCGGATGAAATAGGCCCCCTGAGGGATCTGCCGGTATCCGAGGAAACGGTCAACCTCTTAATGGATGAAGTCCGAGACGCCGGGGATGCCCTGCGGGACCGGCCTTCTCCCGATGAGATTATCCGCTATAAACAGGCGGTACGGAACTTCATGTACTATGTGGTGGAGAACGGCTTCAGCCTGGAGCGGGAATCGGGAATACCCATATTTCTCAAACCCGGCTACAGAGGTCCCAGGGGAACCCCGGAAGCGATGAAATCGACGCGGTATACCAAGATTCAGGTTATCGATAAAAAGCTGGAAGACCTGGCCGCTATGCTCCTTTCCAGCCAGAGACAGCAGCTTAATCTGGCCGCCCGTCTTGAGGAAATACAGGGTCTTCTGGTAGACTTGCTGCAATAAGGTTGTTTATGGACAATATCAATGAATATGAAAATATAGATGAAGAGGATATTTCCGCCCTTGAGGACAGCCCCCTTACCGGGGAACCGGATGTAATTACCGGTATTGGGGCGGGAATAGAGTCTATTGCCCCGGATACGCCCATTTACCGGCTGCGGCTGTTTTATTCTCATGAAACTTTCCCCGCCGTATACCGGGAAGATAATCTCAGTCCCCATTCCATGGTAATAGTACCTACCCGTTACGGCAAGGATCTGGCCCAGGTAATCGGGCCGGTCCGGGGCAAAGCGCCTTCGGTTTCCGAGATTGCCTGGATAGAACGGCCGGCCACGCCGGAGGATATGGAAAAGGCCAGGCGTAACCGGGTTTTGGAGCGGGACGCCTTTATTATCTGCAGGGAAAAAATAGAAAACCGCAAGTTGGAGATGAAACTGGTTCTGGTGCATTACCTCCTGGAGGAACCCAAAATACTCTTTTTCTTTACAGCGGATAACCGGGTGGACTTTAGGGAACTCGTGAAGGATCTGGTGAGCGTTTTCAAAACCCGGATCGAACTGCGCCAGATCGGCGTCCGCGACGAAGCCAGGGTGACAGGGGGCCTTGGTATCTGCGGCAGGGCTTACTGCTGTTACGCCGTGTCGGACAAGCTGCGGCCGGTATCCATCAAAATGGCCAAAGATCAGAATCTCTCGCTCAATTCAATGAAAATCTCCGGCCCGTGCGGACGGCTTCTCTGTTGCCTTTCCTATGAACACTGTTTTTACTGCGAACAGCAGCGGCTCCTTCCCCCGGAAGGCTGCCGGATTACCTATGACAATACGGTGTGGAGGGTGACTGAGGTAAACATGGTCAGCGGTCAAATAAAACTCAGCAACGACGACGGCCGGCAGATGATAATCGCCGCGTCACAGTTTGAACGGACCGACAACCGCTGGCGGATAAAGACCTAGTATCCAAACATTATTCAAACTGTGGGCGTGTTCCACTAAGGAAATATGATATACCCGACATATGAAATTAACCCGAGAGCAGCGTGACAACATTATCCGTCTGTTCCCCACCCAACGGGGAAATGTAAAAGTCGATAACAGCCGGTTCCTTGATGCCATCATCTATATCGGTGAAAACGGCTGTAAATGGCGGGCCCTCCCTGAAACCTTCGGCCCCTGGCATACCATCTGAGCTTGTTCCAAAACCATGCGCTTTAGCGCATAGTCAATTAGTTTTGGAACAAGCTCATCTACCTCAGAATCAACCGATGGACAAAAAACGGCGTGATGGAACGGCTGTTTCGCGCCCTGCAGGAAGCACAGATAACGAACACGCGGATAACGGTGGTTTCCCGGGATGCAAGTTCGGCACAAGTCCATCCTGACGCTGCCGGGGCGTTAAAAAAAGAGGACAGTTCACTATTATATATCGAGCGGGGATTTTGGAACGGAGGAGTTCATAAAATACATCCGCGGACACTGGTCGATAGAGAACCAACTGTATTGAATGCTGGACATCGTGTTTCGGAAAGCGCTCAATTCAACGATTCTCAATATACAGGAGCCGATCCATTGCCAATAAATTTTCATCCGGCGCGGCCACGGGGATCTCACAGCCTCCGGCGATAAGCGTTGTTTCTGTTCCCTGGCTGATGCAGCGTTTTACCTCGTTCTCCACCTGCTCCACGCTGCCCAGCAGTATTGCCCCGGCGGGATTGAAGTTACCCGACACTGCGGTTCCGCTGCCCTTAAATACCCGGGCAGCCTGCCCAAAATCCACCATCCAGTCGATATCAATGATATCCGGCCCAACTTGCAGCAACAGTTCCAGCAGCTTGGTGATATTACCGCAGATATGGAGCTTTACCCGTGCGCCTTGTTCATGAATATAATCGACAATGGCCTTGTCCCAGGCAAGACCGTATTTTTCGTACAGCGCCGGACCGATTAAAGAAGCTACTGCGTTGCCCACACCGATAAAATCCGCCCCGGCGGCGATCTGCGCCTTGGCAAAACGCTTTTGCTGGGCAAAGATAATTTCAAAAAATTCCGTCAAATATTCCTCTTCCTCAGCAAGGTCCACCAGAAGTTCATTAATGCCCCGCAGATCCGCAGCCTCGGCAAGGCAGCCCTCTATCCAGCCGATAACCGGATAATCCTTTCCCACTTTCCGCCGCAGCAGTTCACAGGCCCTGACGCGATCCAGCGTACGGGGACTTTCAAGGGGATCAAAGCGGTTCAATACTGAAAGATCAAAATCATCGGAGATCAGGGGAACCTCAGCGTAGGGGCAGGCGTTTTCAGGAAACACCACCCGCGCCCCAAAGGCCGCGGTTTCACGCATCGGATCGGAAATAGCGCCCACGCTGTCCACGCCGTACTTTTCGGCGCAGATCAGGTTCCCCTCTACCAGTTTACGGTAATTCCGCACATATTCGCTATAAGAAACGCCGGCCTCTCTGGCTACTATAAACATAAACAGATTCATATTGGGGACCTTGTCCACCGGCTTTCCGGCCAGCCGGGCATTCAGACGTTCCAGCGAAGTCATATCCAGTCCCTCCAATAACGCGGCACCGCCTGGGCCGCCATAACGCTCCCGATATGCAACGAATCAACCAAGGCCCGCCTTACGCCGGGTATACACATCGTAGAAGACCGCGAGCAGCAGAATGATGGCCCTGACCACTTGCTGCCATGCGGCGCCGAGGTTCATGAGAGACATGCCGTTGTTGATAGCGCACATGATAAGGCCGCCGACAACCACGCCCAGCACCGTCCCGATACCACCCGACGCGGAAACACCTCCGATGTAACAGGCGGCGATGGCGTCCATTTCATAACCCTGGCCCGACTGGGGCAGGGCGGAGTTCATATAGCCTGTGGAAACAACCGCGGCAAGTCCCGACAGTAATCCCATCAGGGTGAACACGATAAAAATGACCAACTCGGAGTTGATGCCGGAGAGTTTCGCGGACCGGGCGTTACCGCCGACAGCATAGATATACCGGCCCAGAATCGTATTGTTCATCATAAAATGAAAGATGAAAATAGTTACCCCAAGGACGGCTACAACAATAGGCAGCCCGCGGTACGTTGCAAAGCGCTGACACAGCGCCAGTATCAGCGCGCTTATGATTACTATTTTTGTGATCAGGGCTCCTACGGGACTGACATCAAAATTGTTTTTAATTCTGTTCTGCCGGCCTACGCACTGAAAAATGATAAACAGCACCACAACCACCGCCCCGGCGATCAGCGGAAGCACATCAAAACGTTGCGATTCGTCAAGCCACAGGTTAGGAAAATAGCCGGAAGCCATCTGCTTGTACCCGTTATCCTTGAGGGCAATGGGGTTGAGGTTGGTAACGATATAACTCAGGCCGCGGAAAAGGAGCATCCCCGCGAGGGTGGCAATAAAAGCGGGAATGTTCATATAGGCTATCCAAAAGCCGTAAAAGGCGCCGACCAGAATTCCGATACCAAGGGCGATGGCCAGCGTCGGCAGCATCCCTATCCCCGTATTGTACACCAGCGCGCTTATGGCTCCGACAAAGGCGCAGACTGAACCGACCGAGAGGTCTATACCCAGTACAATAATTACCATCACCATTCCGGTCGCAAGGATAAGTACGTAACTGTACTGAATAAGGATATTGGTAAAGTTACGCGATGAGAAATTATTTCCATGGGTAAGAAAAGAAAAGACAATCATGATCAGCGCCAATATAAGGAACATTGAATAGCCCCTCAAATTGCTCATAAGTAAATTACCGATACTGGTCTTTTTGACTGCCGTGTCGCTCATAAATACTCCTCTCGCTACGGCATTCTTGCCGCAGCTATAATCAGAAGGGAAACATAGTTCCCTTATTTCTTGTTAACCTACCAGGGCCATGTGCATAATTTTTTCCTGCGTCGCCTCGTCGTGGGTAAGTACCCCTTTGACCTTTCCCTCGTTCATAACGTAGATCCGGTCCGCCATGCCCAAGGCTTCGGGCAGTTCGGAACTGATCATAATCACGCTTTTTCCTCGCGCCACCAGATCATTCAGTATCTCGTAGATTTCCGTCTTTGCACCAACGTCAATACCCCTTGTCGGCTCATCAACGATGAAAATGTCCGGATCGGCCAGCAGGATACGGCTTACAACTACCTTTTGCTGGTTCCCCCCCGAAAGATTCCGGGCAAGCTGGTTGATGGACGGAGTCTTAATCTGCAGTTCCTCCCGGTATCTTTCGGCTTCCGCTATCTCTTTCGCGGACAGGACCAGCCCAAACCGGGAGAATTTTTTCTTTAAGGATGAGGAGGATATATTATTTTTTATGGATTGTATCAGAATAAGCCCCAGGTTCTTCCGATCCTCGGAGACATAACCGATACCGGCGTCAAGGGCCGTCTCCGCCGAATGGGGGGTAATCTTCTTCCCGTGAAGGAACAATTCCCCCTCACTGCGGGAACCGTAGGATTTACCGTAGATACTCATCATCAATTCGGTACGGCCCGCGCCCATAGGTCCACAAAAGGCGAGAATCTCGCCCTTCCTCAGGAAGAACGAGACGTTATCGACGACCTTCATGCTATGGTAATCAGGGTGATACACCGACCAGTTTTTTACTTCCATCACCGTGTCGCCCGGAGCAGATTTTCGTTCCGGAAAACGATGGGTCAGATCACGGCCCACCATGTCTTTTATGATCATCGCCTCGGTCAGATTATCTTTTTTCGCATCATAGGTAGAAATAGTCTTTCCATCACGAAACACCGTAACGCTGTCGGCGATTTTGAGCACCTCATTCAGCTTATGGGAAATCATAATGGCGGTAATGCCCTGCTGCTTAAACCCACGGATAAGATCCAGCAGATGATCGCTTTCGTCATCATTTAACGATGATGTCGGCTCATCAAGGATGAGCAGATCGACCTCCTTGGAAAGGGCCCGGGCGATTTCTACCAGCTGCTGTTTTCCGACTCCGAGCTTGCTGACCGTCGTGTAGGGATTCTCTTTTAAGCCTACCCTGTCCAGATATTTCTGCGATTCCTTTATATAATAATCCCAGTTAATGACACCTAATCTGGTATTCATATGCCCCAAAAAAATATTTTCATAAATAGACAGATAAGGACTTAAGGCCAATTCCTGGTGAATAATGGCAAGCCCTTCTTTTTCGCTGTCTTTTACGCTGTGATAATTGGTTTCATGGCCTTTATACAGGACCTTCCCCTGGTAACTGCCCTTGGGGTATACCCCGCTGATAACGCTCATAAGGGTTGATTTTCCCGCGCCGTTTTCCCCGCAAAGGGAATGGATTTCACCCTTTTTTACCCTGAAATTGACCCGGTCCAACGCCTTGACACCGGGAAATTCTTTGGTGAGATCTTCAACCTGTAGAATGTATTCATCCATGACGTATCCTTATACTAACATAAGTATACAAAAATCGAATAAAAAAGATACAGGGCCAGGGCATGAAGTTTGACAAACAGATTTTCTTCATACCCGGCCCTGAGCTTCAATCAGGAGCGTTCCAAAAGACGCTCTTTAAATTTTTACTGCAGGCCGTTGGCCGTAACTTCCTCGGGGGTAATGAAGCCTGCGGAGATCGGGTCCCTCCAGTTGCCCTGGGTAATATTGACCGGATCAAGCAGATAGGCCTTTACCGTTTTCCTTCCCGTATCGCCGATGCTTCCAAGGCCGATGCTGGACGCGAGGATCGCGCCGGGAACGGTAGGATTCGCCACGCCTTTGAGAATCTGGTCCGCCAGGATGATGGCGGCTTCCGCGAGTTTGGCCGTATCCTTAAATACGGTCATGTACTGCTGACCGTTCTTAATCATCGCAAGGGAAGCGGCTTCCGCGTCCTGACCGGAAACTACCGGAATCTTGCTGGCGTACTTGGCGTCCGCAGACAATGCCTCGATAATTGCCCGGGCAAGAGTGTCATTCGGCGCAAGGACAGCGTCAAGGGTCACGCTCCGGGCATCGCCGGAGAGAAGGGTTTCCATACGGGTCTTAGCGATGTTGGGCAGCCAGCCTTCGGTGGCGATACGCTGAAAGTTGGCGGTATCTTTGGAAGTCTCGGGATACGGCCCCACGACCTTGAGCACGCCGCTCTGTACATAGGGATTGAGAATACTCATGGCGCCGTCATAGAAGAAGAAGGCGTTACCGTCAGTGGGAGAACCTGCAAAAAGGGTAATATATTTGGGATTAGCGGCGGTAGCGGATTTGAGGCCCAAACCAGCCTCAAGGCCCTGCCCCTGGAGCTGGCCGACTTTAAAGTTGTTAAAGGTGATGTAATAATCGTAATCGGCCGAATTCTGGATGATCCGGTCATAAGCGATAACCGCGACTTTATCCCGGGCCGCGTCGGCTACAGCGGAAGCGACGCCGTCGTTTAACTGGCCGATAACCAGCAGCTTGGCGCCCTGGGTGAGCAGGTTACCAATCTGCTGATTCTGTAAAACCTGGTCGCCATTGCCGAACTGGAGTTCCGCGCGGTAACCCCGTTTTTCAGCCTCGGCTTTAAGGCTTGCGCCGTCTTTTACCCAGCGCAGAACGGTGGTTTCAGGCATAGCCAGACCGATAAGAGTACCGCCGCTGGCGGCGCCGCGGCCTTGTTGACCGCTGGCAAAGGCAAAAGAGCTGATTGCGAGCAGTGTCAAAAGAACCGCTACTAATTTCTTCATGATAATTCCTCCAAGAATATAGATTTATTTTATTATAAAAGGGGGGCTCCAAATTGGGAATCGTAAAGTTTTGATAAAAACAGGGAAAATACACTCTTGCAGGGAATTTTGAAACACCGGAGAGGGAATATTTTGATGTAAAAAATTTACCTGTCGCTCAGCACATTCCGGTACACGTCTTCCCGTGAATGAAAACCGTCCCGGATAACCACATCGATGTTATCCGCGAAAACAGCGATGGGCTTTTCAATATACGAGGGAATGAGCGTGCCGCTGTCGTTTTCCAGCATCAGATCCGGCGGAAAATCCTCTTTACGGATCATCGCCAGGGCGAGCCGGGCGGCGCGGGGCGCCAGTTTCCCGATGGGCTTGTACACGGTCATCAGCTGGATACCCTCCACAATACGCTGACAGCTTATCAGTTCAGCGTCCTGGCCCACCACCGCCACTTCCCCCGCGTGCCGCCGTTCTGAAAGCAGTTGTATGGCCGCGCCGGCGATGGCGTCATTCCCGCAGGCAATCGCGTCCCAGTCAAAATCTTCCTCGAATATGGCGCCTATTTTTTCCAGCGCCTCGTCGGAGCTCCACTCCTCAAGCCAGATCTCCTTTCCCAGTTCAATATCCCCGGACTGAATAAGGGGATCGAGAATTTCGTGGAGTCCTCCGCTGATTTCAAAGCTGTTAAGGTCATGGAGGGAACCGTTTACCACCAGATACCTGCCCCTGGGCGCCGCGTCCCGCAGGGCCCGCCCAAAGGCGCGCCCCACATCCCGGCTGTCAAAGGAAATGTAGGCGTCTACCGGTGTTCCCGTGATCATCCGGTCATACGCGATAATCGGAATCCCCGCGTCCCGGACCTGTTTTATCGCCCCGGCAATAGCCTCGGTATCATGGGCGATTACCATCAGGAGATCGATATTCTGATTCACCATGTAGTTGATCTGCGCGATCTGTTCCCGGATACCCCCCGCTGAAAGCTGTACGATTACTTCCGCCCCCAATTCCCGGGCCGCGCCGGCAAACACATTGAGGTCCTTATTCCACCGCTCAACAATAAAGGTAGCGGTGGCGATGGAAAACCCGATGACCGGTTTTGCTCTTCCGCTTTGCGCTGTGTCCGCCGCGCTGTTCCTTACCGCGCCGTCCTGCGGCTGTGTCTGCGCGCCCTGTCCCGCCTCCCCGCCGCGTCCACAGGCGGCAAGCGGGAAAATAAACAGGAGCAGCATACTAATTATCCGCGTTAGTTTGTGCATTTTATCACCTCAGTATAGGTCTCCGTCCGGGATTGTCATCTGTTTTGTTTTCCCCGCCTGTTCCGCAAACTCCGAGGGACTGAGGCCCCGCAGCTTTCTGAAAATTTTACTGAAATAATTAGGGTCCTGATAGCCCACTTCAAAGGCAATCTCCTTGATGTTTTTCCCTGATTCGCGGATCAGTTTTTCCCCCCTTTCAAGGCGAAGCCGCGTAAGGTAATCAATAAAATTGGTCTTTAAGTGATCCGAAAAAAGACGGCTGATGTAAGCGGGCGATACACGGGCGGCTTCGGCGGCGCTGCTGAGCTGCAAAGTGGGGTCGGCGTAATGTTCGTTGATGTAGGTGACGGCTTTGACCAATGGGAGGGGAAAGCCGCCGGAGCGGCGGCGGGCGGCGTCTTTCAGCAGTTTTTCAAAGGCAAGGGCGGACCAGGATTCCCAGGCCGCGAGGTCCTTCAGGACCATCACTTCCTCGGCCGCGTTAAAGAGCGGCGCTTCATCCGCGCTGCTGTAGCAGCCGGTGACATCGTCCATAAGGAACATGAGTATCGCCGCCATCTTTCCCTTGGCAAGGATAAAGTCCTGGCGGGCGAACATATCACCCCAGATGAGGCTGAACAGCTGCCGCGCCTCATCAGAATCGGCGGCGGCGATTTTCCGGCGAAGCTGGATGAGCCGCTGACGCTCGCTGTTTTGGGCGGCGCCGCTTTGCCTGCGCCTGTCTTCCAAATCCCGAAGCGCGGCCGCGCAGGACAGGTACAGTTCCGGCCCCCGGCGCGGGTCCCCCAGGCCCCGGAATCCCCCCTCTCCCGGCGGAAGCTCCGCAAGGAACCGGTCAAGCAGTTCCGCAAGCGCGTCGCGGCTGAGTTCGCCGGAAATGAGGAGCATACCCCGGTTCAGCATCACATCGTACACGCAGTGGCGCTTGTACGCGATCCGTTCCGCCAGGCCGGCGCATACGCTCCCGGCCTCCCGGGTTTCCAGGATACAGACAATTCCCCTGTCCGACGGAAAGCCCAGTTCCGCACGGACCGCGGCCCATTTGGCCTCACTCATCTCGTTCCAGATAGTCCGCCGCATGAAACGCTGCAAGGGTGTTTCCGCTTCCCCGGGCCCGGCGTCTTTACGACTTTGCAGGGCTTCCCGCGCCGTGTCCAAAGTCGCCAGAAAGGTTCGTTTGGATACGGGCTTTACCAGATAGGCGAACACGCCCAGGGGGATGGCGCGCTGGGCAAGATCAAAGCGCTCGTATGCCGTGGAGAGGACAAAGATCGTAGCGGGGAACTTTTTGTGCACATCGGCGATAACCTCAAGACCGTCCAGGCCGGGGATGTTGATATCCATAAAAACCAGGTCCGGCTCAAGCTCATGGATCAGCCTGAGGGCCTCAAAACCGGAACGGGCCTTGTCCGCCAGGGCAAAATCGGCAGAACCCTTGAGCATAAACGCGTAACTTTCCAGGACCGGCTCTTCATCGTCTACAACCAACACACGATACATAAACCCCGCTCCTTAATTGGTATCCGCTATCCGGGGATCCCGTCCGGTGTCAATGCGGATTATTACCGTCGTGCCCCGCCCCGGAGCGGTTTCAATGTCCACCACGCCGGGATCACCGGGATAAAAGAAATAGAGGCGCTGGATCACGTTTTCAAGGCCCATCACCCGGGACACCGAAGACTCGTCAATTGACTGGGGATGCAGCAGCCGTCCGGCAGTTTCCGGTTCCATGCCTTGGCCGTTGTCCCGAACCGAGAGCTCAAGACGCCGCCCCTGTTTTTCGGCCCGCACACTCACCGCATTGACGCCGCCGTCCTTGAACGCGTGGATTACGCAGTTCTCCACCAGGGGCTGCAGGATGGAAACCGGAACCTTCACCGCGTCCAGGAGGCTTTCATCATAACCAAGGCTCAAGTCCAGGCTGCGGGGGAAACGCACGCGGAGAATATAAAAATACAATTCCAGGCCCTCGATCTCATGACGCAGCGGAACGATTACCTCCTTGTTGCGGATAATATGCCGGAACAATTTGGCCATATATTCCATGTATTCGCTGGTGCGGTCCGCGCCTTCCACGATAGCAAGCTGCATACCGGTGTTAATCGTATTGAACAGAAAGTGGGGATTCATCTGAGCCTGCAGCGCGTAGATCTCCATGCGCCGTACCAGCCCCTCCATCTTCATGTTCCGCATTTTCTCGCGCATATATTCCTGTTTGATATTTTCCTGCCAGCGGATCTCCTCAATGTAATTGCGTATCTCTTTTTTCATTTTATTGAACGCCGCCACCACCTGATCCATTTCCCGCACGCTTTCGCTTTCAATGTCGTCTATCGAAAAATTACCCGCCGAAAGCTCCGCCGCCATAGCCGAGAGCCGGGTCATCGGTTCGGTGATCCGCCGTACCGAACGGAACAGTATGAGAAAGGCGAATACCGAGACAAAGATGATAAAAAGGAGATTCCAGAGCTGCAGACTGCCGGACCGGACTATAAAAAGTCCGTAGGCGTCTATCTGGCCGCGGAACCGCTCGGTACTGATAGCCTCCATCTCCCGATTAATGTAGTCCAGGAGTCCCGCCAGCTCATCGTACATCCGGGTGTAGGCGGCGATATTCCGGCCCCGCTTCTCTTCGATTGCCTGGTCGGCAAGGTTGAGATACGAGCGGATCAGGGAATACAGTTCCCGCTCCCGCAGGGCCGCGGTATTGGGCAGGACCGGCATATAGGTGGGAAGCTTGGCCCGCAGGGCCTGGGTATCAATGAGGATTTGGGCAAGGGCGTTGGAGGAACGGGTGGAAAGGTAATTCAGCAGCGGCCCCTGAAAACGGTCAAGGTCTTCCTGTACCGACTTGATGAACCGCTCCTGCTCAAACAGGCTGTCGGAAACGGTTTGCAGGTTTTTGGAAGAAAACAGAATATAGGCGGCGGAAAAGGAGAGGATGATAAACACCCCGGCAATGCCGATAAGCATCTGCATCCTGATAGAACGGGGCAGCCTGACTACAACCGGACCCTGCGCGGCGGCCGCGGCCCGCTCCTTTGTTTTCATACGCCGGTTCACCGCCGGTCCTCCCGATAGTACCGCATAGTCTGGATTATACCCCTCCGGCGCTTCTTCACAAAGTACCCGGGAGGGCGGATCAGGGCGCCGCGGTCCCCGGCCGTCCCGAATGCGCTCGGTCCCTGCCCGCGCCGCATGTGCGCCGCGTGTGCGCCGCATCCCCCAAGCGGTCCGGAACACGCGGTCCGGCCGCGCGTTGACCCCTCAGGCGCAGGGACCGCTGCCGCCCCCGCCCGGGGCGGGGCGCTTTCCCCGCTTAGGGGCGGATACTCTCCAGCCTTAGGGGTGGGTACGCTCCAGCCTTAGGAGCGGGTACGCCCCAGCCTTAGGGGTGGGTACGCCCCAGCCTTATTTAACGGCCGGTAACAGGCCTGGTTCCGTCGACGGAAGATGCCGCGCCTTCCGACAGGAAGACGACTGATCGGTCAACCGATCACGGGCTGATCAGCCGGCCGATCGCGGTAATACGAATAAAGTCCTGCCGGAGAGGGAGGCCGGCACTAATTATACACCGTGAGGTCCTTTTATGGCGCGGGACGTATGTCCCCGCAGCCTTCCCAGGTATAGCCCCCCAGTTCCGCAAGGCGCGTATGGAAGGCGGCGCTTTGCAGGGTTTCACGGAACAGGCGGAGCTGGGGAAGCTCGAGGAAGCGGGGGTATAGGGCAAAATCGTACTCTTCCTCACCCAGGGGGATAAAGTCCAGGCCGAGGGCCGTTGCCGCGGAGGAGATGCCCATGCCCGCGTCGGCGCCGCCGCTTTCCACCGCCGCCGCTACCGCCATGTGGGTCGCCGCTTCCCGGTCATAACCCGGGACACGCTCCGGGGCGATACCCGCCTGCCTGAGCTTGTAATCCAGAAACAGCCGGGTTCCCGCCCCGCGCTGACGGTTGATGTACCGGCAGGCCGGAAGGTCCGCAACCGAGCCGATGCCCAGGGGATTTCCCTTTTTGACCATAAGCCCCTGGATCCGGCCGACTCCCCTGATGAGGGCCACCGGTGTTTCGGGAAAGAGCCGGCGCAGGTAGGGGATGTTGTACGCCCCGGACTCCGCGTCCAGCAGGTGAATCGGGGCGATGTGACATTCTCCCCGCTTGAGGGCCATGAGGCCCGCCATGCTGCCTACATGGGTACTGGAGAGGAAACCCGGCCCGGCCATCATGTCGGCGATTACGTCCAGGATAAGATCGTGGCTCCCGGTACAGACCAGGGTACGTTCAATCTCAGAGAGGGGCCGGTACAATTCCACCGGCGCGGTTTCTCCCGCCTCAATACCCTCGCTGTGCTGATCGATGACACAGAAACCGTCGGCCCGTACCAGGGACATGGCGGCGCCCGCGCCCCGGGCCAGCGGCGACGCGACGAGCCTTCCGTCCACCCGGCCGGCCTTGACCCGTACATATTCCCGGTGTTTGAGTGACGACACGAGCCGTTTGGAAATCACCGCCTCCACCACGGTTGCCTGAGGGTTCTCCCGGCCCGCCAGCGCCGCGAGGATCGGGGCGGCGAAATGCCGATAGGCAAGATACGCGGAAACCGGATAGCCGGGGATGCCGATTACCGGCTTGCCGCGCGCCACCGCCAGGATCACCGGCTTGCCGGGCTTCATGGCAACGCCGTGGACAATGACCTCCCCCAGCTCTCTCAGTACCTGGACGGTATAATCTTCGGTCCCGGCGCTGGAACCGGCGTTGACCAGCACCAGGTCGTAGCCGGCCAGGGCCGCGCCGACTGCCTTGGCAAGCAGCGCGGGAACATCTTTGAGCGGGGCAAAACGGGCGGCTTCCCCGCCGCCCTCACGCACCAGGGCCTCGAGCATACGGGTATTGGATTCGATAATTTCCCCTTCCCGGGGAGTCTCTCCCGGCTCAATGATCTCATCCCCGGTGGGGAAGACGGCGACCCGGGGCTTTTGGTATACCCTGAGCGCGGTGATCCCCGCCGAGAGGAGCACCCCAATATCAATGGGCCTCACCCGGTGCCTGCCGGGGAGGATCATTTCTCCGGTAACGATGTCTTCGCCGATGGGGCGTATGTGCTGCCAGCTCGCCGCCGCTTCCCGGATTTGTACCGTGTCCCCACCGGTTTCGACGGTGTCTTCCGCCATGATCACCGCGTCGAAGGGGGGATGAATGGGATCCCCGGTATTTACCACTTTGAAATCCCGGCCCCTCACCAGGATAAGGGGAGTGGTCTCGGCGGCGCCGGCGGTGGCCCCGGCGCTTACCGCGATGCCGTCCATGGCGGCGGCGTTGTAGAGCGGCGAGCAGCAGCGGGCATATACCGCCCCGGCCGTGACGCGGTCGAGCGCCTCGGCCGCCGGGATAGTCTCGTACCGGGAAACAAGCCGGCCTTCCAGCGCCGCGAGGTACTTGGCGAGAGCTTCCTCCACCGGTACATTACTCAAATACACATTACGTTTTTCCATCGATCAATCGATACAGCCGCTTACGGGCAGGCGCGCGATTATCAGATCGCGGCGTTAATCAACAACCCCGCCGCAAGGCGGGATCTTGGGTATGGACCCTTCGCAACGAATCACAGCGTCCTTCCGGCGTACACACGCCCTACAGCCGTTTTACGATAGCGTCCAGAAATTCCCATGAATTGAGGAAGCGCGGGGGAGCGGGGTCGGCGAGCCTGGCGAGATCGCCGGTCATATCCCCTTCTTCCACGGTTCTGAGTGTCGCCTCCTCAAGCTGCTTCGCGAAAGCCGCGGCCTCCGGGGTGTTGTCCAGTTCGGCGCGCTTAGCCAGGGCGCCGGTCCAGGCGAATATCAGGGCGACCGGGTTGGTACTGGTTTTTTCGCCTTTCTTCCAGCGGTAGTAGTGCTGCTGTACCGTACCGTGAGCCGCCTCGTATTCAACCGCGCCCGAAGGGGAGACCAGCACACTGGTCATCATCGCCACGCTTCCCGCCGCGCCGGCGATAAGATCGCTCATCACATCGCCGTCGTAGTTTTTACAGGCCCAGAGGAAACCGCCGTCGCTCTTGACCAGCCGGGCCGCGGCGTCATCGATCAGCGTGTAGTAATACGTGATGCCCGCGGCGGCGCATTTTTCCTTAAACTCGGTTTCATACACCTGGTTAAACAGTTCCTTGAAACGGCCGTCGTAGATCTTGGAAATCGTGTCTTTGGCGGCGAACCAGACCGGCAGCTTTTCGCCGATGGCGTAGAGGAAACAGGAGCGGGCAAAACTCTTGATCGATTCATCCAGGTTGTGCATCCCCTGCGCAATCCCGGCGCCTTTCATGTCCGCCACGGTAATCCGTTTTTCCGCCGAACCGTCGGCGGGACTGTAGACCAGCTCCACCTTTCCCGCCCCCGGAATGAGCATCTCCGCCGCCTTGTACAGATCCCCGTAGGCGTGCCTGCCTATCACAATGGGCTTTTTCCAGGTTGATACCGAGGACTTCACGCGGGAAACCGTAATCGGCTTGCGGAACACCGTACCGTCAAGGAGCGCCCTGATAGTCCCGTTGGGGCTGGGGAAGAGGTTTTGCAAATTATATTCGGCCTTGCGGGCGGCGTTACTGGTGATGGTGGCGCATTTTACCCCCACCCCCAGGCGCTTGATGGCCCCGGCCGATTGGACCGTCACCTCATCGTTGGTGGCCTCCCGGTTCAAGAGGCCGAGATCGTAGTATTCGGTTTTAAGATCGATGTACGGCAGCAGCAGTTTTTCTTTTACCAGTTTCCAAAGGACAGCGGTCATCTCGTCCCCGTCAATCTCGACAATCGGATTTTTCATCTGAATTAGATTTGCCATTGAATACTCCCTCATAAAAAGCGGCGGCATCGCCGCTTGCGTTAATCAGACATTAACACAAGGTGTTAATGAATACTCCTTAAATTACAACTCTGTTACAGCATATACTTACGATACTATACAAAGGGGGATTTAATGAATACGGCGAAACTTGAACTCATCCGGGGCGACATTACCCGGCTGGCCGTTGACGCCATCGTGAACGCCGCGAACGCGAGCCTTATGGGCGGCGGCGGCGTGGACGGCGCCATTCACCGGGCGGCCGGCCCCGGGCTGCTTGCCGAATGCCGGCGCGTTGCCGACAGCCGCCGGGACATTCCGGGCGGGCCCTGCCCGGCGGGAGACGCGGTAATCACCGCCGCCTACCGGCTGCCTTCCCGGCATGTGATCCACACGGTGGGGCCCGTCTGGCAAGGGGGAGGACTGGGCGAGGCGAAACTCCTCGCCTCCTGTTACCACAAGAGCCTCCTCCTCGCCGCGGAGGCGGCCCTTGAGAGCGTCGCCTTTCCCAACATCAGCACCGGCGTGTACGGCTACCCCCGTGAGCCGGCCGCCTCGGTCGCGCTGGAGGCGGTACGGGAAACCCTCTCCGGAACGCCGGGCATTATGCGGGTGATCTTCGTCTGTTTTGACGAGGAGAACTACGCGGTTTACCGCCGCCTCATCCGGCCTTAACTCTCCACAACCGCGGCAGGACCAGGAGCGCGGCAAGCAGCAGCGCCAGCGAAACCGGCAGGGTTATGGCCGCGCTGACGGCGAACCCCAGGGGCGCGGCAAAGCCCGCTATGATATAACCCGCGAAACACACCGCGGCAACGGTGAGCGCGTACGGTATCTGGGTCGCCACATGGTCAATGTGGTTACAGACCGCGCCGGTCGAGGAAAGAATCGTGGTATCCGAAATGGGCGAACAGTGATCGCCGAAGACCGAACCCGCCAGGACCGCCGAAAGGGAGACAATCGAAAGATGGGGCGCCACGATGTCGCAGATATTGATGGTAATGGGAATAAGAATACCGAAGGTTCCCCAGGCGGTTCCGGTTGAGAACGAGAGGGCCGCGGCGATGATAAACATGATCGCCGGAATAAGGGCCACCGGCATGGAGGAGGCCTCCACCAGAGTCGCCACGTATACCCCGGTATTGAGCAGATCCCGGCAGATACCGCTGATGGTCCAGGCCAGGGTTAAGATGATGATGGCCGGGGTCATGGATTTAATACCCGTACCGATAACGGCGAAAAAGTCCCTGAAGCTGATAAGCCCGCGGGGCACAAAGAGGAAGAACGAAACCACCAGCGCGCCGAGGCCGCTCAGGGCAAGGGCGAAACCGGCGGAGGTGTCGCCGAAGGCGTCAAAGAGGCTCTTCCCCTCACCGGTCCAGAAGCCGCCGTACCAGAGCATGGCAAGCACGGAGAAGAGCACGAGGAAAGCCACGGGGATAATCAGATCGGATACCCTCCCGCCGGCGGAAACCCGCAGCCGTTCAAGCTCATCACGCTCGTTTAAGGAAGGATCTCCGGCCGTGTCGGTGACGCCGCTTTCCTCCGCGCGGCGCTGCGCGGCCGCCATGGGACCGTAGTCGCTGTTTTTACGCAGCGCGAGCCAGAGCACCATCACAATCGTCAGTACCGCGTAGAGGTTCATCGGGATGGACCCGACAAAGGCCTGCATGCCGGTAACGCCGGTCTCGGTGGGATAATACGAAATAACCGAGGCGGCCCAGGAAGAAATAGGCGCGATGACACATACCGGCGCGGCGGTGGCGTCGATCAGGTACGCGAGTTTTTCCCGGCTGATCCGGTGCCGGTCCGTTACCGGCCGCATAACGGTCCCCACGGTGAGGCAGTTAAAGTAATCGTCAATGAAAATGAGAAGGCCCAGGAGGGCGGTGAGCGCCCCCGCGCTGCTCCGGGATTTAATGCGGGCGCTTGCCCAAACCCCATAGGCCCGGGAGCCGCCGGCCTTGGTGACCAGCGCCACGAGGCCCCCGAGCAGGGCCAGGAAGATAACCATCGCGGCGTTATCGCCGTCCGCCAGCTTGCCGATCATGGTGTCGACGGTGACGGTAAACACGCCCACCGCCCCCAGCCCGGCGAACACGCTGTAGATCAGCGCGCCGGACATAATGCCGACCAAGAGCGAGAAAATCACCTCCTTGGTGATAAGAGACAGCACGATAGCCACCAGCGGCGGCGCCACAGACCAGATACCGGCGTGAGCAAATACCGTTTCCATTCAAACTTCCTCCTGAAATAGTAGTTTCGGGCCCCCAATCCCAGCGGGCTGGGAACCCCTTTGTTCTCAAGCGAGGGACGCACCCGCCCCTAAGTCTGGAGAGTACCCACCCCTAAGCGAGGGGCGTACCCTGCGCCAGGCGATCGCAGCCACCCGCGCCAGGCTATCGCAGCACCCTGCGCCAGCCTATCGCAGCCACCCGCGCCAGGCTATCGCAGCACCCCGCGCCAGCCTATCGCAGCATCCCGCGCCAGCCTATCGCAGCACCCTGCGCCAGCCTATCGCAGCACCCCGCGCCAGCCTATCGCAGCACCCCGCGCCAGGCTATCGCAGCATCCTGCGCCAGGCTATCGCAGCATCCACCCCTAAGCGGGGGGCGTGCCGGTCCCTCAGCCGGGGGAGTCGGCCGCAAAACCAGGCTGGTGGGACCGTACATCTATACCGTTGAAACAAGGACGCACCTGATATCCCGCGCGGCGCCGTTACTGTCCCGGATCAAGCGCGGTTCCGGGATATGCCGGGTACATTCGGGCCGCGCCTGTGCGCAGCGGGGCGCAAAGGGGCAGCCCGGCTCGGGGTGTACCGGATCGGTGACTTTGCCGGGAATGGTGAGCAGCCTCCCCTGGGAATAGTGGCTGCCGAGGCGGGGGGAGGCGGCAAGCAGGGCGCCGGTGTAGGGGTGGCCGGGGCTGCGCATGATGTCGGCGGCGGCCCCGGATTCCATCGCGAGTCCGCCGTACATCACCATGACGCGGTCGGAGATTTCCGCCACCAGGTCTATATCGTGGCTGATGAAGATGATCGAAATATTCCGGGTACGGCGCAGGGTTTTAAGCAGTTCGATGATCTGTTTCTGGATGGTTACGTCAAGCGCGGTGGTCGGCTCATCGGCGATAAGCAGTTCGCAGCCCTGGGCAAGGGCGAGGGCGATGCCGGCGCGCTGCAGCTGTCCGCCGGAGAACTGGTGCGGGAAATTAGAGAGCCGTTCCCCGCCCCGTTCCAGGCCCGTCTCGGCAAGCAGGGCCGCGGCTTTTTCCAGGGCCTCCCCTTTGGTGACGGCGGGATCGCTGTTCCTGAAGGTCTCAAAAAACACGCTGCCCAGGTTCTGCAGCGGATCATAGGACCTCCCCGGCTCCTGAAAGATCATACCGATCTTTTTGCCCCAGTAGCGCCGCATCCGGGGGGCCGCGCGGCCGCGAAGCTCGGCCCCCTCATAGCGGATTGATCCCCCGACAAGGGCGTTCTTTGGCAGCAGCCCCGGAATCGCCAGGGTGCTCACGCTTTTCCCGGAGCCGCTCTCCCCCACAATGCCGAGACACTCACCCCTCTGCACCGTAAACGAAAGTCCGCGGACCGCCCGGACGGTGAGCAGCTCCCGCCCCCGCCGCGTGCAGAAGTCAACCCGCAAATCGCGGACCGCCAAAAGCGGCTCGCCCGGAGCGGAATCGTCGTCCCCGCCCGCAGCGGGGCCGGTGTCCCGGCCCGAGGCGGGGCCGTTGTCCCCGCCTGAAGCAGGACCGTCGTCCCCGCCCGAGGCAGGGCCGTTAGCCGCGGCCGGTTCCTCTTCAGAGGACGCGGCCCCACCGGAGGACGCGGACTTGAAACGCCGCTTCCAAAAAGCCGGAGCGAACACCGTATGATACGGGTCAAAATAATCCCGCAGCGCGTCGCCGATAAAGTTGAAGGCCAGGGTTACCCCCAGGAGGAACCAGACCGGGTTTAAGAGCCAGGGATAGGCGCGCAGATTCGCCAGGGTAGAGACATCCCGCTTTATCAGGGAACCCCAGCTTACCGCCGGGTCGGTGATGCCCAGCCCCAGATACGAGAGGACCGTTTCGGTCATGATGAAGCCGGGGATGCTGAGCGCGATACTCACGATAAGGAGGCTCGCCGTCTGGGGGATGATATGCTGCAAAATGATGAGCGGCGCCGGGATCATCTCAAGCCGGGCGTTGAGCACAAATTCTTCCCGCTTGATGGCGTGTACCATTCCGCGGATAGTACGGGCCGAACCGGGCCAGCTCACCAGGGAGAGAATCACCGTTATCATCATGTAAGATTGGCCGGAATCCATGGAAGCGGCCATGAGGGAACGGAGAAACAGGATGAGGTAGAGGCTGGGGATGAGCATGAGGAATTCGGCGCAGCGCATGATGGACCAGTCCGCCGCGCCGCCGAAGTAGCCGGCAAGGCCCCCGAACAGCACCGCCAGGGCAAGGGAAATGGCGGTCGCCACAAAGCCGATGGTGAGGGAAATACGGGAACCGTGGATGATGCGGGAAAAGAGGTCCCTCCCCAGGTTGTCCGTGCCCATGAGGAATACCGGGTAGGCGCCGGGTTCCGTGGTAAAGAGCCGCCGCTCCATCGGGATAAGGCCCCAGAGCCGGTACGGCTCCCCCCTGCCCAAAAACCGGATGGGCGAGTACGCTCCCCGGATCCGGACGTACCGCCAGGTTACCGTATTGGTGACCCGGCATTCCTGGGCCTGGGGCTTCCCCTGGTACAAGCGGACATTGGGCGGATGATAGCTTTTATCGTGGAACGAGGTATTGGCCGAATAGGGGGCGAAGAACTCGGCGAAGATCATGACCAGGTAAAGCAGCGTGAGGACAGCAAGCGAGCTTATCCCGATGGGCCGTGACTTTATATAGTCAAGAAACCGTTTCACGCGCCGGGCCTCACTCGTTACCGTACCTGATCCGGGGGTCTACCAGGGCCAGGAGTATGTCCGCCAGCACCATGCCCAGCAGCACGAGGAAGGAAATGAACATGATATTCGAAAGTACCAGGTTAATGTCTTCCTGAATAACCGCCTCGTACATGAGCCTCCCGATGCCCGGATAGGCGAAGATAATTTCCAGGATCAGGGAGCCTGAAAAGAGGCTTGCCAGCAGGTTGGCGCTGCCGGTGATATACGGGTTGAGGGTGTTCCGGAAGGCGTGGTTGAAGTAGATGCGCCACTCTTTGATGCCCCGGCTCCGCAGACTCGTGATGTAGGGCTGGCCCAGTTGATCCAGCATGGTGGCCCGGATCATCCGCAGGGTGCCGCCGATGCCGCCGAGGAACGCGGCGAGCAGGGGCAGGAAGACGTGATGGGCGTAGGAAAACACAAAACGCGCGGGGGCCTCTGCAAAGGGGAAGGGGGGATAGGCGGTTACCGGAAAGAGGCCGGTCACCGAGGCGAACAACTGCAGCAGGATGAGGAGCAGCAGCCCCGGAAAGGCGTGGAGCGCGAGGGCGAGGAAGGTTACGGCTATATCAACGCCGGTGCCCGCCTTGGTGGAAAAATACACTCCCAGCGCAAAGGAAAAAAAGGTGATCAGCACCAGTGACAGTATATTCAAGAGCAGCGAATTGACGAGCCGGGAGAGGATCAGAAAAGAAACCGGCGCCCGGGAGATAAGGCTCAGGCCCAGGTCGTGGTGGACGATCACCCGGTTAAGCCAGCGGAAGTACTGCACATAGAACGGCTGGTCCAGGCCCAAATCGGCCCGCCGGGCGGCAAGCTGCTCCGTGTTGAGGTTCCGCAGGTCCTGGCCCGCCCGTCCCCCGGTCTCGCTGAAGAGCTGCTGCAGCATGATCTGGTCCACAATATCACCCGGCGCCAGTTCCATAAGGCCGAAAACCGCGAGGCCCAAAAGGAAGAGCATCACCGCCATGGTGAGAATCCGGTTCAGTATATACGAGAGGAGCGGCATCCTACGCTTGAAAAGGTAGAATGGTTTCAGGAGGGGAGCGACTACTTTCTCCGCAATTAAACCGCTCATAGTGTACCGCCCGGTGCTTACTGTTTTAGAAAGATATGCCTGATTTCATAACTATTGAGGTTGTCGTAATACACATTGGAAAAATCCCAGCGGTCACGGAGGGCCCAGAAACTGCGGGAGCGCAAAAGGGAGATAACCGGGCACTCTTCCAGCAGGATCTGCTGGAACTCGTCCCAAATCGCCTGGGCCTTTTCCCGGTCAATCGTGTAGCAGCCCTCGTTGTAGAGGTAGTCAAGCCGGGCTTCCCATTCGGTGGCGGGCTCGGCCTGGTTCGGATACCACATATGCAGATTGCCGGATGAGGGCCAGACATTGCTTCCCTGGCTCGGGAAAACGTTCGACCCCGAAAGTCCCATAATCATGGAGTCCCATTCAAAGGTTCTCATCAGGATCTCTACCAGTTTCTGAAAATCCAGAATGCGGATATTCACCTTGATCCCCATCCCGGCCAGCTCATCCCGTATGATAGACGCGATATCGCTGCTGATGGTGTTTTCGGAGTTGATGCTCAGGTCGAATTCAACGGCCCGGCCTTTCCCGTCACGCATGATCCCCCCGCTGTCTCGCCTGATGCCGATGGAGGCGAGCAACGCTTCCGCCCTTTGCCGATCGTAGAGGTACTGGAAGGTGATACCGGGATTGTAATACGGATTCGGTTCGGGGAAGACATAGAGCTTTGGCTCAGCCAGCCCCCGGTAGACCTGGGCGATGATCCGGTCACGGTTGAGGAGGCAGCTCATGGCCTGACGGAATTCCTTTTGGGTGAACCATTCGTACTGGGGTTTGTCCCGGCTGGTAACATTCTGGTTGAAGGTCCAGTAAGCGGCGCCGAGGGAACCTTCGGCGTTGAACACCGTGTAGCCTTCATGCTCACGGATTACCAGTTCGTCCAGGTCTTCGGGCCTGAGAGTGTAGCTTTCGGACTGCCCTTCTTTGAAGAGCAGGAACCGGGTGTTTTCCTCGGGGATGATCCTGACGATCTGTTCCTCAATATAGGGAATGGAAAGGCCGTTTGCGTCTTTTTTCCAGTAATCGGGATTCCGTTTATACACCAGCCGCTGGCCGGGAGTGTACTCAACCAGAAACCACTCGCCCATGGAGGGAATCATCCTGGGGTCGGAGGCGACGCTGAACACGTCCCGCACGGCCCCGTCCGCCCTTTTGGCGGGTTCGTAGATGTGCCGGGGGCCGAAATCCATATTGGTCGCCAGCAGCGGGTCGGCCACAATCCGGGGGAAGTGGAACGCGAAGCGGCGATCATCGATCTTTTCGATGTCAACATGGCCCTCGCCGCCGTCGGGCATGGTGAGGAACTGCTGGTAATAGGCGGAACTCCCCATGGCCTCGTCCCCGCTGATTTCATTGTACCAGAAGACCACGTCGTCACTGGTGACTTTTATTTTCCGGTCTGAATCGTAATAACTCCAGTAGAGATCGTCCCGCAGGGTACAGCGTACCGTGAGGGTATCGGCCTCCGTGTCGGCGCTTACCTCAAATGAGGCGGCGAGCGGTATCCACTCCCGCCGCACAACGTCGTAATCAAAAAGGAGTTCGTGCATGTTGGCCACTACCGCTGTGGTGACGTTATCCGATTCAGCCACGAGGAGGTTAAAGCTCTTGGGGTCCTCCGCCATTACCGAATGCCATGTCCCCCCCAGCCTGCCCGGCGTGAATTCCTCACCCCGCCAGGGCTTGTTCACCGTCTTTGCCAGGACTTCCGCAAGGCCCTCGGTATTTACGGCCTCCAGTTCCTCAAAGGACAATTCTTCTTCTTTTGCACAGGAAACGAACGTGAAGAAGATACATACTAAGGCAATAATAACGCGGACTTTCATGACACTATAGTAACCGGCGGGCCGTGTTTATTCAATAAGGCGGCGGATACACGGTCAGGAACGCCGCCGCGTCCGGCGCCTTTTACGCCGGTTTTACGTGACCCTTCGCGTTGGCCGGGTTAAAGGTATAGACATCCAAGTCCCCGTCATACGCGCACGAGCCCATGCGGGGTGAATTCGTAACCGGTAACAGCATTTCCTCGTCAGCATACTCAGGGTTCGCGGCACATTCCGCGCAGTAAAAGGGATTATCCTCATCGTACATAGACTCGGTATTGATATGCTCCGCGGGTTTTCCGCATTTACAGCAGACAAACTTCGGGGGAACATTGCGGGCCAGGAGGCGCACCGCCCCTTTTTGGGACGGACGGCGTACTTCCTCCACCACCGAAATAAGCAGTTCCGTGGTGGTCCCGAAATCATAGTCATACCCCAGTGTTTCCCCGGGAAGAAAGTTTTGCAGTTTTCTGCTCATTCCGATGTGATTATGCCGCTGCCCCTCATAATAAAAGCCGCTCATGTGCCCGCAGCAGTCCAGCCATATCTTCCGCAGAAAATCGTCCAGGGCTCCCAGCGTCGCGGTCAGGGGAATATCCAGGTACAGCCAATAGTTTTTGTCATAGGCCCCCTCCACCTTGAGCAGCAGCGCCTCCTGCCCCGCTTCTTCCACCATACACGTTTTGATGAGGTGATTCTTCATCGCGAGCTTACTCAATTGCTCTCCGCAGATATAACAATTTCCCGGCAGCGTGTCTTTTCCCATAATAAATCCTTTTAAGGAGGCTTTCCCCAAAAGCGCATTTCCGGGAAAGCCTCAAGGTTAAGATTTTTTTAAGGTAAGCCGCCGTAAGGTTTTGGTCAAGTATCCAGGGAGCCCGCGCGCCGCCTGTCCGCCGGCCGCACAGCGCGCCCGCCGCTTTCTTAAGGCACTATCTTGCGGATACGATGATTATAGGCATCCGGCACATAGAGATTCCCCGCGCCGTCCAGCGCAACATCAAAGGGCAGATAAAACTGCGCCGCCGTAAGAGGTCCATCGACATAACCCATCGAACCGCCGGCAAAGGTCGTTACCGTTCCGGTGGCAATCTCTATCTTGCGGATACGGAAATTGTAGGTATCCGCCACATAGAGATTCCCCGCGCCGTCCGCCGTCACCTTTACGGGCCTACTAAATCGCGCCAGCGTACCAATTCCATCGTCATTACCGGATACCGGTATAGCTGCATCATCGCCGGCAAAGGTCGATACTTCTTTGGTGGCAATGACTATCTTGCGGATACAATGATTATTGTTATCCGCGACATAGAGATTCCCCGCGCCGTCCGCCGCCACGCCGACGGGATTACTAAATCTCGCCCCCGTACCGGTTCCATTGAGATAACCGTCCGTCGAGCCGGCAAGGGTCGTTACTTCTTTGGTGGCAATGACTATCTTGCGGATACGGCGATTACCGCTGTCCGCCACATAGAGATTCCCCGCGCCGTCCAGCGCCACGTCTGCGGGCTCATAAAATCGCGCCAGCGTACCAATTCCATCGTCATCATCAGATACAGGTACAGCCGCATCACTGCCGGCAAAGGTCGTTACCGCTCCTGAGGCAATCACTATCTTGCGGATACAATGATTATGATAATCCGCCACATAGAGATTCCCCGCGCCGTCCAGCGCCACGCCGGAGGGCTGATTAAATAGCGCCGCCGTACCGGTTCCATCGGCATAACCGTATACCGGTACAGCCGCATCACTGCCGGCAAAGGTCGTTACGTATCCTGAGGCAATATCTATCTTGCGGATATTATGATTAGCGGCATCCGCGACATAGAGATTCCCCGCGCCGTCCACCGCCACGCCTGCGGGCTGATTAAATCGCGCCGTTGCGGCGGGTCCGTCGGCATAACCGCCCGTCGTCGTCCCGCTGCCGGCAAGGGTTATGACATACCCGCCGGGGTAGACAAGATTTACCGTGTAAGCGGTGGTGAAGCCGCTCCCCGCGCCCACGCTGAAGGCCGGGCCGGTTCCCCGGGCGAGGGTCTCCTGCTTCGGCTCGCTCACATAGGCCGAGGTAGCCAGGCCGTTATTGGTGATGCTTATGTCCTGTTCCGCGAGGGCCTTGCTTACGTTTATCTGCACCGCCTCCGCGGGGTCATAGTTGTTCAGGGCCACCGTGTACACCGCGTTCCCGGCGTAGACCGCGGTATAGGTCTGGCCCATGTAGTCCGCCGTAACGGCCGCGGGCATCGTATTGTCAAACACCATGGTGATTATGACCTTGTTGGGCTGGCCCGGGCCCACCTTTACCGTGGCGGAGCCGGTTCCCACGTGGACGTGCCCGGCGGGCAAATACGCCTCAGCCGCGGCCTGCCACTCCCCCGCCGCGAGGGGGACCGTAACCGTGGGTTTCCCCGGCGGCGCGATAGCGGTTTTGACGGTCGAACCCCTGGTCAGGGTAAGACTGAACTCCAGCTGGTCTATGGTCGCCCCTGAAACCGCGGAACGGGAAGCGGACCGCTCCGCGCCGGGGAGCGTGATGGTTACCATGCTTTCGCCGTTTTCGCCGCCCTCAAGAGCCCCGTTTACGGGATGGGAGCAGGCAAGCGGGATAAGGCAGGCCGCCAGGAGCAGGAACGCCGCGGCGGAGAAGGCCTTTTTCGCTGTCTTTCGGTAGTTATGTACGCAAAATGTATGGGAGGGGGGGGGGGGGGGGCGGGTGGTTTTGAAATATACACGATGGCCGGTCATAATTGCACTCCTTAAAAAGTCGTAATGATTACATAATAGCGTTCTTTTCCGAAAATTTCAAGTTTCTTACGCATATACCGCGTAATTTCCCCGTATATAGCTCATTCGGGACACCCGCCGCCCGCGCGGAGCGTCCGCCGCTGCCGGGGCGCGCCCGTTTTGCCCCGGTATTGTTCCCCGGCCCGCACGGCCGCCGCCCAGCCTTCCCGGAGCCGCTCCCTGAGCCATCATGGCTCTATTGAGACACCTAGACTAGGTGTGATCCCACACTCAGTCTAGGTGTGACTCTCCACCTAGACTAGGTGTGGCCCGCCACCTAGCTTAGGTGTGGCCTGCCACCTAGACTGGGTGTGATTCTGCACATAGTCTATGTGCGTCCAGACACATAGCCTATGTGTGACTCTGCACATAGCCTATGTGTGACTCTGCACATAGCCTATGTGTGGTTTTGCACATAGCCTATGTGTGTTCAGACACATAGCCTATGTGTGATTCTGCACATAGCCTATGTGTGACTCTGCACATAGCCTATGTGTGGTTTTGCACATAGCCTATGTGTATCTCAATACATAGGCTATAGGGCGGATGGGGTCTAAGCTACACCCCGGAGGGGTCTAAGCTACACCCCGGAGGGGTCCAGGCTACACCCCGATGAGGTCCAGGCTACCTCACCCTTCAGGGCTACACTTGACCTGCAACTCGGGGCATGATTGCACTGTGCCGTGAAGGAAGACTTACCTCTAAGTCAAAGAAGTCGTGCGACACGAGGTCGCTTGAATAGCTGACTAAGATATGAAAAGGAGGTGAGGAAAAGAAACATATCCTTCGGTCTACCCCTTCCATGTGGGGTAATGCTACCCGCCGGTG